>JAFQOH010000197.1:0-20339 GCA_017403345.1 Thermoguttaceae bacterium | reverse complement strand
GAGGGAGGAACATTTTGAAAATTGTTCCTCCCTCAGACTCCCTCTTCAAAAACTTTTTGATCTTTTTGTTTTTGTTTTTTTAGCGGCAGAATTTGCGATGGGGACGGATGCACGGCTGTATGATGAACCAAAAAAATCCGCCGAAGGTTTTCCGGCGGATTTTCTCCCATTAAGCTCTGCAAGGCAGAGTACGATTCAAATTTGGTTTACTTCTTGAGTTTCAGGAAGGTCTTGCTTCCAACTTCTCCCGGGACCGGGCCGACTGCGACATTCGTTGGATCGATGTAGCTGGTCTGCGTGATCCCGGTGCTCGTGACCTGGCGCGGAGCCGGTGTCGGGATGACTTCCATCGAGGCTTCCGGAGCTGGACTGAGGATCGACGGACCGTTTGGAGCCGGCGTCGGGATCACTTCCAGCGTTCCCTGCTGCATTCCCTGCTGCGGGACCATTCCGGCGTTGGAGAACTGCTCTTCCATCTGTTTCCGGAGCGTTGCCGGATCGATCAGACCGGTGTGCTGCCGGTAGGCGCCTTCGGAGATCACGTTCGGACGAGTGAATCCGTAGTTCATGTAACGGCCTTTTTCACGGATCCGGGCACGTTTCTGAGCGTCGAAGTATGCTTTGGACGCCCAAGGACCTTCGGTCAGCGTGATGCCGTCGTATTCGAGCAGCGAGCCTTTTTGCGTGTGGATGTCCACGATCGCCAGATTGTAGTCGATCACGGCGCGGAAGAAGTCGATCTCGGCCTCGGCCAGACGACGCTGGGCGTCGAGGAGAATGTTCAGCGTGATGCTTCCCGTTTCGTACGCGGCACTCGTCGCTTCGACTTCTTTCTGGGCCGCGACACGGCGGTTGAAGTAGGTCTGCGCCAGGACGTAATTGTCTTCAAGGTCGCGGACGGCGTGCGCCAGACGGTGGGTGACTTCCAGTTCCTGCTCCTGAAGCAGTGCACGGTTGCGTGCCAGGACCAGTTCTGCGTTGCGTACTGCCGAGCGTTCGCGGCGGAATCCGATCGGGACGGTGAATTCTGCGCCGATCAAACCGCTCCAGAGGCCGTCATGCGTCATCTGGCCCATCGCGCTGTTTGCGTGACCGTTGATGTCCCAGTAGTGTTCATTCGCGCCGCCGACGCTTCCGCGTCCCACCAAGTCGAGGGTCGGGAGGAGGAAGTTTTTCGAGGCGAGCAGTTCCAGCTCGGACTGTTTGATGACCCACTTCTGACGGCGGAGTTCGATATTGCGGCTCATGCTTTCGCAGTGGACTTCGTTCCAGTCGAAGGTGATCTTCGCGACGCTCGGTTCATCGCTCGGACGGAACAGACGGCCGTCGGCGCTCGTGAGTCCGATGATATAACGGAAGTTGGCTTCCGCTTTGTAGAGGGCATCCAGCGCGGATTCGACCGACCCTTTGAACATGAAGTACTGCTGCTGCGCCTGTGCGCGTTCCTGCGCCGACCCGCCGCGGTAGCCGGATTCGTATTTCGCCTGTGCCTGACGCCAGGTCTCCAGCGCCTTGTTTCGGCCAGCGACGACCGAGTCGAGACGACGGTAAGCGAAGTAGAGTTCCCAGTACGCGCGTTCGATATCGACCGCCAGGTTACGGACGGAGGATTCAAAATCGACGAGCGAGAGGTCCGTGCGAAGACGCGCGATCATCACGCCGTTGTAGAAACCGGGCAGGGCACCGGGACCGGCGATGCGGTTGAACTGCGTGCCTGCTCCGCGAAGCAGCGGCTGACGGAATTCCGTTTCGAGGCCCACATTATAGTAACCGTCCACGGCCAGCGAGGAAGAGTTGGACCACGTGTAGTCGGACGTGAATCGAGTCGTCCACGTGCCGCCCGTCGCGTTGGTCTTCTGCAGCTGGGTGGAGAAGGAACTTCCGCGGGTCTTCAGACGGGCCAGTGCGCCATTGCTCGCCAAGTTTTCCACAGAACGGTTGTCTTGGAACGTCAGAGAGCTGGACCACTGTGCGTCGAAATCTGCGAGGACCGCTTCAACACCGTATCGGCCGTCGGTTTCCGTGATGGCTGGATTGTAGATCGTCGAGGCGCTGGACGGATTGGTCGTCAGCGCAGACGGCTGGCCGCTCGAGCCGTTCGCACCGTAGGAGATCCCTCCCAGATTGCGAATGACCGTGCTGTTGTAGAGACCGCACCGGATCGCTTCTTCGAGCGAAATGTTTACGATCTCCTTGCCTTTGGAATTGTTGATCGTCAAAGGCGCCTGCGCTCCCTTGACTTCTTCGATCGTTTCCGTTTCTGTGTCCGGATACTCGATCTGGGTCGCCATATCGAGATACGGATCTACCGGAAGCGGCTCGTTGTGCTTTCCGAGGTAAAGCGGCATCTGCGGATTGCAGCCTGACAGCGGGATCAGTATCCCGAGCAGGAGCGCTCCCACGCAAAGCCGCGCGGAAAGAAATTGAAAATTGATTCGTTTCATTTTACCTTGTCCTAATTGAGCTTAATGGGGAAGTCAATTAAAATTCGGGGGTCTCCAAATTTCCGTGCAAGAATACACGCGATCCATGCACTCTGGAAACTCTCTTTCTCTTTTATCGACCAGCTTGGCCCTAAATCTTGAAAAATTGTAAAAGTTTTTCCCTTTTCGAGAATCGTTAAAATTGTAAAACTCTTTGTATTTTAACTATCTTGTTGTTTGTTTAGGGGGGACAGTGAGTTTGGGTGGTTTTTGGGTGGTTTTAGGGTGGTGACTGTAGGGAAGTTTGAGAAATTGGAGAAAATAAAAGTAAGGTTGGGTAATATTCTAGCTTCTCTAAAAAAAGATTAAAATTTGGGATTTTTTTTGAGGGTTTTCTAAAGTGGACTCTGGAAAATCGAAATTTTTGCATGTTTCAGGAGCGTTTTGCTCTTCCGGCAAGTATGGATCCAGCTGCCGGATGGACCTTTTACAAAAAAAACGTGAATTTCCGGAGAAGGAAACTCACGTTTGGGGATCCCGATAGTAATTCAGAGGGGACTTCAGAACTACCGTTGGTTTAGTATTTCCATTCATCCCGCCATTCCAGGTACGGTATGCCGTTCTCGTCGAAAAGTACGGGGAGCCAGACGTATCGGCCGTCGATCGCGTTTTTCGGATCCCAGCGATCTGCCATGAAGATGAACGTGTCGGATCTTCCAACGACGGGGAGTACGTACGTGCTCTGTGAGCGGAAGGTCTGCGACTTTTCTTCGTCGGTCCCGCGGCATGGATTTCCAAGTTCCGTCCACTCGCCAGTCAGGGAATCCGCGACCGCTAGCCGTGCCGCATTGGGAGTCCAGCCGGTACAGCCAGAGGTGAAAAGGTAGTATTTTCCGTCTTTTTTGAAGATCGCGGGAGCTTCATTGAATTTTCCCGGGAAGGCACGGACCCAGAATCCGGTGTGCGACAGATAGTCGTCGGAAAGCTGCGCGATGTGCAGCGTACCATTTTCTTCCGAGGAGTAAATGTGGTATGCCGTTCCGTCATCGTCGACGAAAAGCGTCATGTCGCGCGCCATCTGTCCGTCGAAAAAGTCACGCCGGTAGATCATGTCGAGCGGGTATCCGTCGACCGGTCCGCCGTGCATTTTGATCCCGCGGAGGTACTCTTTTTCTTCCGGACGCAGCGGTTCCTTGAATCGTCCGAAAACATTCATCGGCCAGAAACCTGCGTTGATGCGTTTCGATTCTATGAATCGGTACGGTCCCGTGACGTTTTTGGCAACTGCGACCCCGCTGCGTGCCGAGGAGTAGTTTTGGCCGAGTTCGAGATGGAACCACATGACGAAAGATTTTGTTTTGGCACAATAAATGACTTTGGGACGCTCCAGAATACAGCCTTTCGCGATGTCGGAGCGCGGGTTTTCGGAGACTTTCAGCGCGATGCCTTCATCCCGCCAATTGTAGAGATCCGCCGACGAATAGCAGTGAACGCCGACCTGTGCGAGATTCCCGGCTTCTCCTTCGATCTTGTGCTCGCCGAACCAGTAGTAGCGTCCTTCGTGAAAGAGGATCCCCCCGCCGTGCGCGTTGATCGGAACTCCGGCTTCATCGAGCCAGACTTCGCCGGGACGGAAACTTTCATTTGGGATCGGCTCGTGACGCTGTTCGTGACGCTGTTCGTGACGCTGTTCGGCGGTCTCTGCCTGCAGGGAAAGGCTGGTGAGGAACAGAAGGCAGACGGCTGCGCTGAATTTTATCAAAAAATTTCGCATATGGATCCCTTTAAATATATATGTAAGGTGAAAATTTTGAAGTTTCTTTCATTTTATCAGGAAGTCTTAAAATTTCAACGGGGGGCTTCTAATTTTGGCTCTTGTGTGTTTTCAGTAGTCGAAATCGCGAAGCGGACTGGTACGCTGTTTGATGGGACGAAAAGTTCAGTTCAGGAAAATTTTTAAAAAAACTGTAAAATTATTCCCAAAACAGGAATAAAAAACAAAAAAATTTCAGTTTTGTGTGAAATTTTGCCGAAACTAATGAAGAAATGTAGTTTTGCGTATAGTCTTGACGAAAACGTCAAAATGTGCTAAAATACACGAAATGGAAACATGGTGTAAACTTTAACGAAAATAGAAATGGAGTGATTTCCGTGGGATTTAATTCGATAGTTTGTGTCAAACAGGTACCCGATACGGCGAACGTGACATCGGATGCGATGACGCCGGAGGGGACAGTGAACCGAGCGGCTCTCCCGACGATCTTCAACCCGGAAGACCTTCACGCTTTGGAAACGGCCCTTGAGATCCGCGACCGATTTGGCGGCACGGTAACGGTGGTGACGATGGGACCTCCGAAAGCGGCGGATGTGCTGCGTGCGTGCCTTTACCGCGGTGCAGATCGGGCGATCCTTTTGACGGACCGTCGCGCAGCCGCGAGCGATACGCTTGCGACGAGCTACATTTTGTCGCAGGCAGTCCGGACGATCGGAAATTATGATTTCGTTCTTTGCGGTCGTCAGGCCATCGACGGCGATACGGCACAGACTGGCCCGCAGATCGCGGAGAAACTTGAGATCCCGCAGGTGACGTATCTGGAAGAAGTCGTTGACGTGAAAGACAGCGAGACGAAAACGGCCCGGATCCGCCGCAATATCGGAAACGGATTTGAGATCGTGGACGTGCAGCTTCCCGCTCTGGTCACGGTCATCGAGACGGCGAATGAGCCGCGTCCGTTCGCTGCGAAAAAGGTCATGCGGAACAAACACGCGGCCGTTCCTGCGGAAGTGACTCCGGAAAAGGCCGAAGAACTGAAGGAGAAAGGACTTCTTCTCGAGCAGTGGACGCTGGACGACATCAATGCGGATCTGAACCGCTGCGGTCTGGCGGGTTCCCCGACGAAGGTCTTCCGCGTGGAGTCCATCGTCCTGACGAAGGAAGGCTTCACGGCAGTCGAACCGACGGAAGAGGGTATCACGGGCCTGATCCAGGAACTGATCTCTGAACGCACGCTTTGATTTTGCGTTCTTCGGATATTCACAGAAACAAATCATCAAACCTTAAGATAAAAAAGAAAAATCATGGGAAAACCGAATCGACAAGGTGAAGTTTGGGTATATGCGGAACAGCAGGACGGAGTCCTTGCGGACGTTTCGCTGGAATTGTGCGGGAAAGCGCGTGAACTTGCGGACCGGCTCGGCGTGAAGGTCGGAGCGGTACTGCCTGGATACGAACTTGGCGACATGCCGAAACAGCTCATCGCGCAGGGCGTGGACAATGTTTACGTCGTGGATGCTCCGTCTCTGAAATACTTTACGTCCAGTCCGTACGCGAAAACGGTCTGCACGCTCATCGCGAAGCATGAGCCGCAGATCATGCTTTTCGGTGCGACGCCGCTGGGACGTGACCTTGCGCCGCGCATTGCGAGCGAGACCCGTTCCGGTCTGACTGCGGACTGCACGGAACTGGACATCAGCAACGTGACGGACAACCGTACGAAGGAAGTGCATGAAAATCTGCTTCTTCAGATCCGTCCGGCTTTCGGCGGCAATATCGTTGCGACGATCGTGAACTACGACAGCTGGCCGCAGATGGCGACGGTGCGTGAAGGCGTCATGAGCATGCAGCCCGCAGATGCGAACCGGACCGGAAACGTCATTTCGGAGACGGTCGAAGGTCTCGATCCTTTGGCGGAACTCGTGCAGGTCATCGAACGCCATGTGGAAGAGCGCAAGGTGAATCTCAAGGCTGCGCGCATCATCGTCGCAGGCGGCGGCGGTGTCGGAAGCAAAGAGAATTTCGAGCAGCTGCGTGAACTGGCTGCCGCGCTGGGCGGTGTGGTCGGTGCGAGCCGTGCGGCCGTGGACAGCGGGTTCATCGGTAAGGAGTACCAGATCGGACAGACCGGCACGACCGTGCGTCCGGCCCTTTACATCGCGGTCGGGATCAGCGGTGCGATCCAGCACTGTGCCGGTATGCAGGATTCCGCCAAGATCATCGCCATCAATACCGACCCGCAGGCACCGATCTTCTCGGTCGCGCACTATGGGATCGTCGGCGACCTGAACAAAGTGGTGCCGATGCTCACGAAAGCCGTCAAAAATCGACGCCGTGAAGACTAAAACTTTCACCCTTTACCAAAAAAACTGAAAAGATCATGGGAAACTTTTATCTCGATAATGAAGACATCCAGTTTTACTTCAAGGCGATCGACGTCAAAAAACTGGCCGAAATTCAGGAAGATTATGCCGAAAACGGCGATGCGGATTATGTGCCGTACGATCTGGATGACGCGGTAGACAATTACCGCCGCGTTTTGGAGATCGCCGGACAGATCGCTGCGGACACCTTGGCGAAAAATGCCGAGCAGGTGGACGAAGAAGGGAACACGCTCAACGATGACGGGACCGTCACGCTGAACCCGAAGGTGCGCGAAAATCTCGACAAAATGGGAGCCGCGGATCTGATGGGCTTCACGCTGCCGCGGCGTTACGGAGGACTGAACTGCCCGACGCTCATCTACACGATGGCGACGGAGATCGTCTCGCGCGGCGACGTTTCGTTCATGAACATGTTCGGGCTCCAGGGGATCGCGGAAACGATCAACGCGTTCGCGAGCCAAGAGATCAAGGACGAAACGCTCTCCCGTTTCTGCTCCGGCGAAGTTACCGGCGCAATGGTCCTCACCGAGCCGGATGCCGGTTCCGACCTTCAGGCTGTCCGTCTGCGTGCGGATTACGACGAAGCGACGGGGCAGTGGCTCCTCAACGGCGTGAAGCGCTTCATCACCAACGGCTGCGGCGAGATCCTCCTCACGCTGGCGCGCAGTGAACACGATATTGACGACGGACGCGGTCTGAGCCTCTTCATCTCGGAACGGAACGAGTGCGTTAAAGTGCGTCACCTTGAGCACAAACTCGGCATCCACGGTTCCCCGACGTGCGAGCTGGTCTTCACGAACTGCCCGGCGAAGCTCATCGGCGACCGTCAGCGCGGTCTGATCACGTACGTTATGGCACTGATGAACGGTGCGCGTCTCGGCATTGCCGCCCAGTCGCTGGGGGTTGCGGAAGCTGCATTCCGTCTTGCCCGCGTTTATGCGAATTCCCGCTGTCAGTTCGGCGGTCCGATCGAAAACCTGCCGGCTGTCGCGGAACTTCTGACCGACTCCCGCGTTTCGATCGAAGCTGCCCGTGCGCTCACGTACGAGACCGCAGCCGTCTGCGACCAGGAGCACAATGCGCAGCGCGTGACGGAAACCGTTCCGGATCTTCCGAAAGAGAAATCGATGCCGCTGAAACGTCTGATGAAGTCGCTGAAGCGTCTGAACGCGATGCTCACGCCGATGTCGAAGTTCTATTCTTCGGAAATGTGCAATAAAGTGGCGTACGATGCGATCCAGGTCCTTGGCGGTTCCGGGTACATGAAGGATTACGCGGCGGAACGGTATGCCCGCGACGCGCGGATCACGAACATTTACGAAGGAACGAGCCAGCTCCAGGTCGTCGCGGCCATCAAGGGGATCACGAGCGGTATTTTCCAGTCGTATGTGGAAGAATTTGAGCAGACGGTCTACGAAGATGCGGAACTTGAAGCTCTGAAAGCCCAGCTGGTCACCGCGAAGGAAAAGGTCGTTCAGGGGGTGGAATTCGTGAAAGCGAAATCCGTCACGTACACGGACCTGAACGCGCGCCGTCTGGTCGAGATGGGCTGCGACGTCATCATCGGCCACTATCTCCTGAAACAGGCTGCACTTTGCGACCGCAAAAAGACGATCCTGAAGTACTTCCTTGCCCGCGAGATGCCGCTGATCGAGAAGAACCTTCTCCAGATCCTCACCGGCAGCCAGCTTGCCGTCGACTCCTACCTTGAGATCGTCGGCCCGGTCCCCGCGGCGGAGTGAGATCCGTAACTGGTCCTGAAAACCAATTTTAAGATTTGGTTTTCAGGATCTTTTCAGAAAACACCTTACTTCCGTTTTCAGAAAATGCGTCAACTCTTCTGGAAACGGAAGTTTTTGCGAAATCAGCCTGTAAATAAATCAAATGAGTGAAGAAAAATAAACAAAAAACAGAGTCAGTCAGTCAGTAGGAACAGTCGTTCCTAAACGCGGTTTTATTCAGCGAACTCCGTATCAGCATCAGGAAGAAGCGTTTAAAAATCTCTCACTCATCAATCAGGAACCGTCTTTCAGTACCTTGCTCGTTCTTCCGACCGGCGGCGGGAAAACCTACACGGCGTCTTCGTGGCTTTTAAGTAACGCGCTGGACAAAAACATCAAAATTCTCTGGATCGCGCACCGTCATTCGCTTTTGGACCAGGCGGCGGAATCTTTTCAGAAGTACGCCTTTGCGGACAAGATGCCTCATGCCTCATTTTTCAAATATCGGATCGTGTCCGGTTCGCCGCGGCATAAACGTTCCAGCTCGATCAAAAAGGATGAAAATCTGCTGATCGTGAGCAAGGACAGTATCGGCGCGAATCTCTCACGGCTGGACAGCTGGCTGGAAGGCGAGAAGGAGCTTTTTCTCGTCATTGATGAAGCGCACCATGCGGCTGCGAAAACGTACCGCAAGGTCATTGACTATGTGCGGGAAAGAGTTCCGAACGTGAAACTTCTCGGTCTGACCGCGACGCCGACACGAAC
This sequence comes from Thermoguttaceae bacterium, assembly GCA_017403345.1. Lineage (GTDB taxonomy): Bacteria > Planctomycetota > Planctomycetia > Pirellulales > Thermoguttaceae > RGIG3701. The sequence goes on along the minus strand of JAFQOH010000197.1, from coordinate 11,272 downwards.
GGGAGATGAGAGGTCGGGGAATAATATTCTCGGCAAGATCTTTACCGACGGAGTGCGAAAGGGGAAAGTCGTCAAAGGGAAAGTTGGGATCGCGTACGACATCAGCCTGAAAGAACTGCTGAATCGTCAGATCCTGGCCACACCGCATTTTGAACACTACGAAACGGAGCAGGAATACGGAGAGCAGCTTGGTCTGGATGCCTGGGAAAAGATCCAGTACCGCGATATGCTTCCGGAGGAAATTTCAGAAAAAATCGCCAAAAGTACTCCCCGAAATCAGCTCATCGTTTCGACTTATTGCGAGAATAAGGAACGGTATGGGCAAACTCTTGTTTTTGCGGTCTCGCGTGAGCACGCGGTCACATTGAGCAAACTTTTCCGTCAGGCAGGAATTGCGGCAGATTACGTGATTTCCGGAGTTGAAAAGAATGGGCAGGACGTTTCCCGCGTGGAAAATGAGCAGAAACTTGAGGATTACCGCAACGGCAGGACGCAGGTTCTTGTGAATGTGAATATTTTAACGGAAGGCGTTGACCTTCCGAAAACGAATACCGTTTTTCTGACGCGCCCGACCGTCTCGACGATCCTGATGACGCAAATGGTCGGCCGTGCGCTTCGCGGTACGGAAGCGGGAGGGACTGCCGAGGCGTATATCGTTACGTTTCTGGATAAATGGCAGGACAATATCGCGTGGGTCACTCCGGAAATCGGGTTTGAGGATGTTTTTTGGGAAGAGACCGAAAAGGAACGTCTGGAGCGTCACGTCCGTCTGATCGCGATCGCCAAGATCGAGGAATTCGCGGCGATTATGAACGATGCGGTCGATACTTCGGAACTGGAAAAAGTGCCTTTCTCGCAAAGGATCCCGCTTGGAATGTACCTCATTGACCTTGAAAAAGAGGATGTTGAGATCCGCTGGCAGATCATGGTCTACGACTGCTCGCAAAGTGCGTATGAGAACATGATGACGGCACTGCCGGAGATTTTTGAAAAATTTGGAGTCGATGAAGAATATCCGAGTGAGGACGATATTGCGGCAATGGAAAGATACTGTGCAGAACATTTCTTTACGGAAGAGATGGTCCCGCCGTATGACTCGCGTGACATTGTGATGGCTTTGAAATACTATGCCCAGAATGAAGAAGTCCCGCCATTCTACTCCCTGCCGCAGATCGAACGGGAGAAGCTGGATATTACGGCCATCGCGCGTCACGTGGTCGAGGCGGACCTCCGGCAGAGCGAAATGAAAGAATATCTTGAGAATCTCTGGCTGGACGCGGACCAAAACCTTCTCCGACTGTTTTTCAGTGACAGTTACCAGCGTTTTACCAAAACGGTGCAAACTGAGATCCAGCGTCAGCAGGATGCCGGGGAAGATAAACAGAAAGAGAAACCGCAATTGCTGCAAGAAGACTGGACTCTTGAGCCGTTGGAAAAAGAAGATCCCGGACGAGCCAAGACCCTCCGTAACGAGATCTTCCGGAAATCAGAACGCCGCACTCATAGAGATGACCGCTATTATTGCAGCCATTATTGTTGTGCAAAGTGCGGACACCGACAGCCAGGGCGCGCAAACTTCCACGTAAGACTTGTCGTTCCGAGAAGTGAAGGCGGTGAATATGGGCTGGAAAATCTTCAGTTGCTTTGCAGACGCTGCTGCCGTCAGACGGGAATGGTGGAAAAATGATGGAAAATTTATTTTATACTCCCCTCGATCTGGCATGGATCTTCCTTGATGAAGATTTAACAGTAGGCGAGGAACATGAGGTCCTAAATCAATTCTGGCAGAATGAAAGAATATTTATTGCTCCAGAATACAGAGAAAATAAAAAACTTTTTTTCAAGCAGATAGATACATGGAAATTTTTCCTGACATACTGTGATGAGATGGAAGAGTCTGATAAAGCAACGTTTTACTCGGTAATGCCTCCGTTTGAAGAGTTTGATTACTATTTTAAACAGCTGCGTTATCAGCTGCTTTTCGGGAATCGTGACGTTTTTATTAATTCAAATCAGCTTGTTTCCATATATGGTAAAACAAGTATTACCCCTTCATTCCTTCGGGAGGTTGAAAACCGTTTTTTCTTTTATCACTTGGTATTTTGCCAGATTGGAAAGACGAAAGATATACTGGAAAGCTATCATAATAATCGGATCAAAATACAGCTTCTTTAAATGAAGTGAAATCCCACCGCAAGTAATTCCTGTTAAAATTTCGGTCTTTTCTTTTTTGTTTTTTTTTGGTAGAATGGCAGGCAGGAATTTAGGGACCAGACGCGGAAGGTCTGTATTGTGGGCCTTCCGTTTTTTTCTGAGATGCGGAGTTTTTTATGTCGTCCGATGAACTTTCCTTTGAAGAATTGAGTCAGGCGTTTGCGCGCGCGATCAGGGGAAATGCCGTCAAAAATGAAAGTTTTGAGCCGGAGGGGACGGCTTTCGGCGGCGATGAGCTGGTCGATATTCCGGATGAATTCTTTGGAGATGAGCTGCCGGACGATATTTTCGAGGATCCGCTTGAGGATGATGACGAGAATGGCCTCCCGGATGACTCGGAAGAGGAGGAGGGACCGCAAAGCGCCTCGGAAGCCTTTCGTTCTATGATGGATGAGATCGACGACGATCAGCTCGTGCCGCTCAATCCGAGGACCATTCTGGAAGCGATGCTTTTCGTCGGCAATCCGGCCAACTCGCCGATCATGCCGGAGACGCTTTCCAATCTCATGCGCGGCGTGAGCGTTTCGGAGATCCACGAGCTGGTCGAGGAACTCAATGCCCATTACTCACAGTCCGGCTGCCCGTGGGAGATCGTGTGGTTTGAGGAGGAGCATGGGTATTTTATGCAGCTTCGGGAAGAATTTACGCCGCTGCGGGAAAATTTTTACGGGAAGATCCGTCAGGTGAAACTCTCGCAGAGCGCGATCGACACGCTGGCCATCGTCGCCTACGAACAGCCTCTTTCTCTTGAGGAGATCAATCAGCTGCGCGGGACTCCCAGCGGGCCGATCCTCGCACAGCTAGTGAAGCGTCAGCTGCTTCGGACACAAAAAATCCGCCGTGGGACCAAATTCATGACGGTCTACTCCACGACGGAAAGATTTCTGAAACTTTTTGAGCTGGAATCGATCAGCGACCTGCCGCAAAGCGACGATCTGGCTTACGAGTGATGCGGAGATCAAGGACGGCTACGCTTCGGATTCCGACTCGATCATGACGTCTGCGAGTTTTTCGTAGCGGGTCGGATGCTGCAGTTTCCGGATCGCCTTGGCTTCGATCTGCCGGACGCGCTCACGAGTCAGCTCGAAGAACTGCCCGACTTCCTCCAGAGTGTACAGGTGGCCGTTGGCTAGACCGTAGCGCAGACGGATGATCTCACGTTCGCGGTAACTTAGGTCGAAGAGGAGGTCGTTGAGGCGTTCCCGGATCGCTTCGCAGTTGATGCGCTCCATGGGTGATTCCTCGCGTTTGTCTTCGATGAAGTCGCCGAAAACGCTCTCATCGTACCGGTTGACCGGCTGATCGAGTGAGATCAGATTCCGGTTCATCTGCAGGACAGTCATGGCCTCCGAGAGCCGGATCCCGCTCGATTTGGCCATTTCTTCGATCGTGGGTTCCCGTTCGATCTGCTGAATGAGATGCTGGCGGGCTTCACGGACTTTTTTCATTGCGCCGACGACGTGCAGCGGCACACGGATCGTGCGTCCCTGATTCACGATAGCGCGGCTGATCGCCTGACGGATCCACCAGGTCGCGTAGGTGGAGAACTTGAACCCTTTCTGGAACTGGAATTTATCCACGGCCCGCATCAGTCCGGTGTTTCCTTCCTGGATCAGGTCGATGAACGAAACGCCTCGATTCTGGTAATTCTTGGCGATCGAAACGACCAGACGGAGATTTCCGGCCGAAAGTTCCCTCTTCACGTCTTCGTAACGTTTCTGGATCTGCTCCGTTTTCTGAACGAAACGCTGAAGCATCCGGGGTGACTGGTGGGTCATGGCCATGAACCGGTGAAGTTCGCGGCGCATCCGGGAGACTGCGTCCTGCATCAGGGGATCCTTTTCGAAACGCTTGATCTCCAGGTACAGGATCGACATTTGCTCGGAAATGTTCTTCAGTGCGTCAAACAGACTGCGGACGACAGATAGCTGCAGCTGCATCTCGGCTGTGAGACGCATACATTTCAGTCTTCGGCGAGTCATTTCTTTGAGTGTCTGACGCCGAGTCCGGAGCGGGGTCGAAACACGGAACGCGAGCGGAAACGCGGCCCGATTTTCATGCAGAAGATACTGCAGCGTTTTTAGATTCTGCCGGATGATCGATACCGCACGGTGTTTTTGGACGGAATTGGTGATCGAAATGTTGACGGTACGTTCAAGACGGCGCTTCCGAAACATAAGTTCCTCAAGGATCTTTTCGATACTATTCTGCACATAGTAGCTGGAAAGGACCTGACGGCAAAAATCCATACGGTAGCGCTCGATCTTCTGCGCGATCTTTCTTTCATCGCCGGACGAAAGAAGCGGAAACTCTCCCATCTGCGAAAGATAGATAAAAACCGGGTCATCTTCTCGGGAGATCTCCTGCGGAACTTCGGCTTCACTGCACAATTCTTCAAGCTCGAGCAAGGATGGGAATCTCTGCTGAAGCTCATTTTGATGAGAGTAGTCGTCGTAGCCTCTCAGCATGACTGTGTCCTGAAAGGAATCAGCCTGCGAAAAATCATCTTCTTTGAAATACGAAAAATCCATCATCTCACCATTGGAAAAAGCGAACGAAACGTTTGGCACCGCTTTTAAAATCCACGTCATAAAATCCGCACAAAATATCACCGAGCCTCATGCGTTTGGCTTGCTGGCCGGAGGCGCTAAAAATTTCCAGTACCTGCCCCCCCCGAATTTATTTTGTGCAGCTTGTACATTTTCTCTATTCTACCCTATTTTTTGCGCAAAGTCAAATTTTTTGTGCTTTTTTTCGCAAAAATCGGAAAATTTTAACGATTTTCCTGAATTTAAAGCCGGTATCTTCACCTCGTTTGGGAAGACGCAGGCTGACCCAATGGGCGGGCGATCCGCAAAAAATTCTTTTCTGCATTTCGCTTGAATAGGCGAATAGCGGATAGTCTGGATATATTCAAACTACCAGTCTTAATGGTATCGTAAATTTTTTAAAAAAAACTGACCCAATGACGGTCGTTTTGATTCTTTTGCCGATAATTGTTTTGCGAAAATTTAAAATCGTTCCGCTTGTGCAAGATGGGTAAAATGTATTGGCTGGCAGTCTTCCTTTTGAAATCAGCAAGGTCTGGTGCGTTTTGCTTATTTTTTTTATGTTACGCAGGTTGTGTGCTTCTGGTTCGTGGATGAAATACGGTATTTATGTCTTTTTAGGCGGCTTTTTGCGCGGTTCAACTTATCTTTTCCGCAAATTTTGCTTACATTACCTAGATTTTAGGAGAATTTTCAAAATTTTAAATTTTTTGTGGCATGAAAATCGGAAAGATGGTGTATACTATCCCATAATAAAATAATGTTGTATGTTTTTCATTTTGGGAGATGAATGAATGCAGAAGCGAAATCGAAGCCGAAAAGCGGTCTTGATGTTGACGGCAGCCGGTCTGCTTGGCAGTGCCTCCTCGATTCTGGAAGCGAAACCGCTCGTGCAGCTGGATATTAGTAACGAAACGATCGAAAACGTCGGTTCTTTCGACCTCACGGGCCTTGGTTTCATCGATGCGCAAGGGGACGCGCCGATCTTCGTCGATACTGGCATCAACGGAATGCAGGCGATCCGTCTGGACGGCACGAACTACATCAATACGACGACTACAACAGAAGCTCTCGGCATCTCCGGCGCGGCATCCAGGACCGCCATGGCGCTCGTGAAGCCCAGCGCGACTGGAAACTACGCACTCTGGACCATCGGTACGTGGGAAAACAATCGGGATTTCACCGTTAAGACCTACGGCGACAAAGAGCTTCGCGGACAGCAGTGGGGCAACGACTTCTCCACCTCGGTGCCGTATTCGATCAAAGATAACTGGGGACTCATCACACAGACCTACGATGGCCAAACCGTCCGCATTTACTATAACGGACAGTTCACCGGCTCGAACAACATGACGCTCAACACGGGTGTATCCGAAGTCAAGGCCGGTTACTGGTATGATTACGCGAACAGTTTCCGCGGCGACATGGCGGAATTCCGTGTTTACGATGATGCCCTTACGGCGAAACAGGTACGTCGGGCGGCCTACGATCTCGGCGGCGGACTCTTTACGTTCAAAGATTCGGTTGCCAACAGTTTTGGTGTCGGTACGGATGACGGCTGGTACGCCGGCTGTGGAAATACGATGTTTTATACCATGTATTACGGAGACATCAATGCGATCCGCGGCGGGGCAGAGTCGGCAAATCAAGATACTGCCAGCGACACTGGAGGTGCGGGCTCGGACACCTATAATGGTATTCTCTGGGGCCAGCCTTTCACTGTCTCCGACGACACAAAAGAGATCACTTTCAAAATGGCCGGCGGTACGTTCACGGCTCCGGACGCCTCGGCGGCGGACAATGGAACGAATATTTCCTACCTTCGCGACAAAGCAGGTATGGTCCTCTACGACATTACGGACGGAAAGTTTCTGCTCGATACCTACCGCTGTTCGTCGACAAACAACAATAAGACGGGCGAACTGAAGACCATCTCTCTGGAAGGTCTGAAAGGGCACGAAGTCGCGCTCGCACTCGTCGATTTCGCGGTAGGCAGCTGGGGCATGACGACTGTCAGCGATATCAATATTCCGCTCGGAACCGGAACGTTCAACAATATCGGACCTTCACTCATCACGGAAACGCTGGCGTTTAACTTTGACACCGCCAATGATTGGGAAGGATGGTATGAAGTCGACGCGGCCGGAAATCGGCTGGATTCCATCACGAATTTCCGTTTCGGTGCACCGGGTGACTGCGACTACTACATCGGCTCGAATTTCATCACGTCCAACTCCCCGAATGGCGGGTGGGACGCTGCGGTCGGCACCCTGCGGAGCGAAACGTTCACGATCGACGGCGACATCATTGAATTCATGATCGGCGGCGGTGCCGGCGGCGATTACGGTTTCGAACTCTGGGTCCTGCAGGACGGTGCGGAAGATTTTGAGCGGGTCCGCGAAGCACACCGTTCTTCCAACAACAATGACTTCGAGTACAGTTTCTGGGACGTTGCCGATCTGGAAGGTCTCGACGCTTTCCTCCAGCTCCGCGACGGTCAGAACGCGAACTGGGGCTGGCTCGGCATCGATAATATCCGGATGGTCGACTTTAATCAGGTACCGGAACCGGCTACGTGGGCACTGCTTCTGTTCGGCTCGGCAGGACTTTGGGTGATCCGCAGAAAGAAGAACGCGGCTTAAGTACGTGTTCGGCTCGCAAAAAGAAACACGAAGGAAGAAAACGCCTCCTTCGTGTTTCTTTTTGTACCGTTTTGACAGGAATGCCGAATGGCTGGAGAACCTGGTAAACGTCGGCTGCCGGGGGAATCCCGCAGTTTAATCCATGCTGTGCCCCATTGGTAGATAGAGCATTCGGCCGCACTGACGGCATTCGAACGCATGAGTACTTTCCGCTACCGACGCGATCAGATCGACGGGGAGCACGGTATTACATCCAGTGCAGTAACGCTGCCGGATCGGGGCGAGAGAATCGAATTTCTTTTCTTTGAAAAGACGATGGTATAGCATACTGTGCTCACCGTTCAGTTTACGTTCGACCGCGTGGAATTCTACTTTCATTTCCCGGATCTTTTCTTCCGCCTTTTCGCGAGTTTCCTTGCTTTTCGCCTGAATGTCTTCCAGTACCGTTTCGCTGTTTCGGATCTCCTCGCGGACCAGTTCCGCTTTTTGTTTCAGGGTGTCCAGGTAATCCAGTCCTTCAAGGATCTCGTCGGAAAGGACGGCATTCGCGGCTTCCGAGGCGGCAATCTGATTTTGGATACTCGTAAACTCTCGGTCATTTTTCGCTTCGTCCAGCTGACTTCTGCGGCGGTCGATGCTCTTCTCATTCTCTTCCAGCTGGGCCTGCTTCTGATCCATGGCGATCCGCTGATTCAGAACGGCTTTCAGTGCTGCTTCAAGATTTTTATTGAGCTGTGCGATCCTTTCCTCAAGACCGCGGACTCGCAGGATCCCGCCATTAACTTCATCGATCAGTACTGCAAACTGACGATGCATTCTGTGCAAATTTTCGAGGATCGGATTATAGTTTGCTGATTCCATCGTTTTTCGTATTTGGGCTTGAAGGTTGCAATTTACGGTTTGTCATGCCGAAGAAAGGGAGACGGTGCAGCTTCGGCACATTGGCGGAAACCGCACAGCCGTCCTTTCGAAAGTATCTGCGATATTCGACAAAATACGGTAGTATGTTACTGCGTTCAGATGAAATCCTCATCTTCATCATCCAGACCGCCGCGTCCGGAAGTGTTTCGATCTGTGGAAAGGACCTGACGCAGAAGTGCGGAAACGTCCTCGTATTTTGAATCGCCGGGGGCGGAGGCCGTACACTGCAAAACAGCCCCATGGCCTTTCTTCGGGAGGGAAAGAAGGAGGCCGGAGACCGTCTGAATGTCGCCGGAAGTGATGACGATCCCGCGGCGTCCCGACGGATCCGGCTTTCGGGCAAACGTTTTGCTCGCCACGGCTAGGAACGTGACAGAAGAATCCAGCCGCTGGAGCGTCAGCTGACGGCGAACGTACTCCTGCCGTTCGTCATTGTAGTCGTCCATCCGATTTCCCGAAAACATATGGAGGCCAGGGCCGATCTCCTGCATCGAAAGTTCGAAGCCGCCGTACACCACAAACGCCTGGTTCGCATCTGCGCAGACGTAATTCACGCCGGCGTAGTTTCCGGTCTGAAGCTCTTTCAGTGCCATTTCGGCCGCTTTCTGCGGATTGGAACAGTTCAGCATCTCACGGCAAAGCACTCCGCGGGAACGTGGGTTGAACGGCATTTCACGCTTCGTGCGGTTAAGAGCACACGCAAACATGCCGTGCTGGTTGACTCCAAACCACGTTCCGCCGGACTTCCGGTCGATCCCGCAAATGATGCGCGGGCAGCCGGACTGGATACGCGGTGCCTGAGACGGACGGTCCGGACGTTCCTCACGATTGTACGCGACGAGGATCGGAGAGTCTGCAGCCGTCTTGTACTGAAAAGCCATAATTCCCATATGTGGATCCTTTATGTATGAAAAAGCCGCCAAAATGAATTTTACTTTCGTAATTTTACCACAGATCACAAGAAAAAGAATACCCCAAATGGGTGGGTTGGCGTTTTTTTTCAGACTTTTTGAGAGGAAATGTGCGAAATTTTCGTTTTTTTTGCTTTTTCTTCAATTTGGGGCTCTTCCGGAAAGTGCGTTCCGAGCTGGTCCGATCTCACCGCTGAGAGTGCAGAAGAGACGCAGAAACACACTGAAAAGAAAAAGAAAGAAGAAAAAAGGGAGTGAACGTGCCCTGACACGAATTTCACGGAAAACACGAAAAGACACGAATGAATTTTTTAAAATGAATTTTAAAAAATCAAAAAATGTTCGCGCGATCTGTTTTTAGCGCTTTTTGTGTTAAGATCCGTGTTTCTCTGTGCGTTTTCTGCGTCTTCCGTGGTGAACTTTAGTGGTGAAACTGGTACGCAGTTCCCGGATGGACCCTTTTCTTCAGCGTTCTCGAAACTGCGGACAGATCTGTCGGAAGTGCCGGAGCGTTTTCAGTCTCGGCTTTCTGGCGTTCCCGCTATTTTTTCGGACCGATGCTGAATGTCAGAGAGTAAGTCAGCGGAAAACGGGTCAAGTATGTGTGAATTTCCTCCAGCGAGATGGAGCGAAGGAGAGCGTTTTCCTCTTCCACCGTTCTGTACTCACGGGCAATGGCCCATTCGCATCCGATCCCGAACAGACGGTTCCATGCTTTCTCGCTTCCCAAAGTCATTCCCGTCGCGAGCCGATTCTTCGCTAGGACCAGTTCTTCTTCGGAAATGCCGCCGTTTTCCGCGTCACGATAGATCGCCTCGGTATGTTTCCAGTTTTCCAAGGCCTCATCGGGGTCGCAGGCTAGGCTGGTACAGAAGAAACCGACGTCGGAAAATTCGGTAAATCCGAGAACTGCGTGCTCGGCTCGTCCGGAGTCGACGAACTCCCAGTAAAGCCGGCTTCCGGAATCGTCACCGAGTATGGAGGCGATCAAGCGTCCGGCAAGCCGTTCCCGTATGGAGGAGACTCCCGACGCGCTGCATGAAAGAAGGTACTGCTGCGCGGCTTGGGGACGGCGAAAGGTCTGCATTCCGGTCGTTGGCAAAAAAGGAAGGCCGCGGGTTTCGGAATTTTGCGGAATTTCAGCCGTCGACGGACTTTCTGGTGAATTTTTCCACGCACCGCAGTATTTTTCTGCGAGCTGGACCAGTCGGTCAAAGTCGACGCAGCCGCAGGCGCAAAGAGTGATGTTTTGGGGCGAGTACATTTTCTGCAGCCATTCGCGAAGCTGTTCCAAACGCAGACGCTTCACGCTTCGGACCGAACCGAGAACGGGGTTTCCGAGCGGATGTCCATTGAAGAAGGTCTGCCGCAGCCGGTCGTCCATGCAGAACGGCGGCTCGTTTTCGTACATTCCGATCTCTTCAAGAATGACTTCCTTCTCGGCACGAAAATCGTCTTCTCGAAAACTAGGACGCAAAATGTCGGCGTAGATCTCCAGACAGTATTCCAGATACTCCGGAAGCAGCGTCGCATAAAAAATGGTCGTTTCTTCCGTCGTGCACGCATTGAAAGAGATCCCCAGCGTGTCAAATTCCCGATTGACGTCCTGCGCACTGCGCGCCGGGCTTCCCTTGAAGACCATATGCTCGAGGAAATGGCTGATCCCCGAAATATTTTCCGACTCATATCTTGCCCCGCATCGGACGAAAAAGCCGACGGAGACCGACCGGGCAAACGGAAGGTTTTCTGCCGCCACATGGAGTCCATTTGCGAGTTTCTGATGAAAAAATGAAGTCACGATCGGTCCTTTTCTTTTGGGGGTGGAATTTTTCGGTCCATCCGGGAACTGCGTACCAGTTTCACCACTGAATACACTGAAAACTCACAGAGAAATACGGATCTTAACACAAAAAACAGTGAAAAACAGATTGCGCGAACAAATTTTGAATTTTTAGAAAATTCATTCGCGTCTTTTCGTGTTTTCCGTGAAATTCGTGTCAGGGCACGTTCACAGCCTTTTTTCTTTTTCTCTTTC
>JAFQOH010000196.1:0-26536 GCA_017403345.1 Thermoguttaceae bacterium | reverse complement strand
CCGTCCTCGCTCTTGAAATGCGTATTGCCCGCGGAGACACGGATCTCGGTCAGTTGATCGCACGCGGCAAATGGACCGCCGCCAATGCTCGTCACGCTGTCGGGGATCGTCACCGACGTGAGGCTACCGCACCAGCTGAACGCGGAATCTCCAATGCTCGTCACGCTTTCGGGAATCGTCACCGACGTGAGGCTTTTGCACCAGCTGAACGCGTGATCTCCAATGCTCGTCACGCTTTCGGGGATCGTCACCGACGTGAGGCTCTTGCACTCGTAGAACGCGCGCTTTCCAATGCTCGTCACGGGGAGGCCGTCGATGGATAAGGGGATGGTGACGGAGGTGGCGGAGCCGGTATAGCGCGTGATCTCGATGCGGCCGTCGCGGACGGTGTAGTTGAAGTCGGTCATGATGGTTCATTCCTTTTAGTTAAAGTTAAGAGTCTTCGGATGAAAATTTATGCAAACTCTTCTTTATATCTTACAAAAAATCACAAAATTGTCAAGATGGAGTGAGAAAAAAAGAGTGATAAAATGAAAAAAGGGGAAATATTGCCGCGGGAACGCTCTCTGTGTAAATTTTTCGTAAAACTTTGGAAATTTTCCCATTTTCGATATAAAATTTAAAAAATTGGTCTTTACAGAATGGTATTTTTCTTTATAATTAGTCAGTCAAAAGTGTGTTACCGTGTACGCTCCTGTTTCACGGTACATTTTCCCCCGGTTCACTTTGGAATGGATACCAATATGAGTCTGAACCTTGCACTAGATTTTCAGATCGCGGCAGAACGTTACCGTCATCATCCGGCGATATTGTACAATGGGTTGAAGATCACCTACTCGGAGCTTGCGAACTCGGTGAGGTATTGGACGATCCTTCTTTCCCGCATGGGCGTTACCCGCGGGGACAATGTGTGCATGATGATGCCAAACGTTCCGGAATTTACGATCGCGTACTTTGCGATCCTTCATTTGGGGGCGGTGGTGGTGCCGTGCAATACGCTTTTGACGAGTCATGAGCTTGCGTATTTGATCTCTCATTCCGATTCGCGCTACATACTGGCGCATCAGAACTGCATGCTTCCGTGCGTTCAGGCAGCGCGTGAGGTGGAATCGTGTGCGGGGGTGATCGTGACGGGTTCGAAAGAGACGGGGCTCGAAGTGCTTCCGCAGGAGTTTCACGAGGATGAGATCTACTGGGTCGAGGATGAGATCCGTGCGCTGAAAGGGAGTCTTCCCTTTTCGACGGAGGCGGTCACGGTGGTTGCTCGGCATGAGAATCTTCCGAGCTGGTCCCAGAATGGAGAAGGCAGCGATTTCGATCACGCGCCGTGGCCTGCGGGTTCCGGCGAGGGAGTTTTCGGTCCTTCGATCCAGTCAACGATCCCGATCGGCTCCAGTACGCAGGAGTACATGACGGGGGTCCTTCTTGGCAATCCGGCGAAACTTGACCGTTCTGTTCCGCATACAGTTTTTTCGACGGAGCCGACCCTCGTATCGGGAGCGTCATCGGAATTTTTCTCGGATTCGCATCGGAGTCTGAATGAAAGCAGTTCTGTCTGGGAATCGATCCCGTCGCCGGACGGCAAACTGCGTACCGCCTGGAGTCCCGCGCCGGTACCGACGAATCCGGACGACCCGGCCGTCATTCTCTACACCTCGGGGACGACGGGGTTTCCTAAGGGAGCGCAACTGACGCACTTCAATCTTCATTCCAACGCGCAGTTCGTGCGGGAATACATGACGGGGTACCAGCCGGGCAAGCGCACGCTCGCGATCCTTCCGTTCTACCATTCTTTTGGGCAGACCGTCGTGCAGAATGCCGCGCTTTTTTCGGGAGCCACGATCGTGATGGTCCCGCGGTTCGACCCTAAACTCGTTTTGCAGACGATCGCGGAAGAGCATGTGAACGTCATTGCCGCGGTACCGACGATGCTCATCCATTTGGCTCGGATGCAGAATCGGCAGAATTTGGACGTCAGCTGTGTGAACGAGATCATTTCGGGCGGGGCCTCGCTGTCGATCGCGTCTTTTGAGGAAGTAAAGCATGCGTTTTCTAATGCGGCGCTTCTGGAAGGGTACGGACTCTCCGAGACGAGTCCTCTTGCGACTGCGATCACACCGGCGATGCCGCAGCGTCCCGGGTCGATCGGAAGGGAGATCTCCGGCGTTCAGGTGCGCATCATGCGTCCGGATCATACGTTTGCGAATCCTGGCGAGGTCGGAGAGATCGTCATCCGCGGGCACAATGTGATGAAGGGGTACCATAAAAATCAGCTTGCGACACAGAATGCGTTCGTACACTCGTGGTTTCTTACGGGAGACCTTGGCTACTGCGACGAGGAGGGGTACTTCTATCTGGTGGACCGAAAGAAAGACATCATCATTCGAGCCGGAATGAATATTTATCCGCGTGAGATCGAAGAGGTCCTTTACGCGCATCCTGAAGTCGCGCAGGCTGCGGTGGTCGGTGTGCCGCATCCGATACATGGTGAGGACGTTATCGCTTTTGTGACGCTCAAAACCGCGGCAGAAAGCGACACTCTTGCACTGTGCCGGTACTGCAGAACGCGTCTTGCTGCGTACAAATGCCCGCAGAGGATCATTTTGATGGACGAACTGCCCAAAGGACCGACCGGGAAGATCCTGAAACGGGAACTGCGTGCGAGGCTGGAAAAAAATGAGGAAAATTGACCTTGCGCAAATTTGGGATCTTGTGTATAGTACACACTAGAAACCTTTTTAGGTCAGGGAGGAACTTCAGAAGGAGTTTTTTATGTGTGAACGTTTGATTTTGAATGCCGTCGGTCTGCTCGTTTTGAGTCTGCTTTTGGCGGGGGCTTCCGGATGTCAGTCCCTGCGCGGCGGTAAAGATCCCGATACGCTCCCAAGCCGTGCGACGGTCATTAAACGTGAATCGGGCGATGATTCGACTGTGAGCGGCTGGGTAGGAGGCGAGCGCCCATCGTTTTAGCGTAAACTGCGTGCGCAAGTGTGGATGAAATGAGCTTCGGATGCAGAGGTCCGGGGCAAACGCCGTCGGCGGAAATGTGGGTCGGCGGTTTCATGTGACGGAGTATTTTTTGTGGGATCCTGCACAGACAGGCTCTTCGCTTTTTTGTGTTGATGGAGAAAAAATGATGAGTTCGGACGCTACTGCCCGTCTTGATTTTGCGAGTGTGGATCTGGAGCGCGGTAAACGGTGCGGTTTCCCGGAAGTCGTGTATGCAGAGGGGAAAACGACGGAGGCCGTCATCGCGATCTTCGAAAAACAGCTGGCGCGCGGGATCGCTCCCTATGCGACTCGGCTGCGCACAGAACAGATGGAGCCGCTGAAAGAACGCTTTCCGGAAGGCATCTTGAATCCAACGGCACGAACGTTCCGGTTTCTGCTGAAAGAGACTGAAAAAACGAGGAATGAAACGGTTCATTCAGCGGGAAAACGCGGCCGGATCGCCATCGTGACGGCTGGAACGAGCGACATTCCCGTCGCAGAAGAGGCGCAGGAGACGGCACTCTGGATGGGTGTGGAGGTCGTCATGATCCACGATGTCGGAGTGGCTGGGCCGCATCGTTTAGTGGAGCGTGTGAAAGAATTTGAAGGCTGTGCCGCCGTCGTCGTCATCGCGGGAATGGAGGGCGCTCTGCCGAGTGTCGTGGGCGGCTACGTGGATGTGCCGGTCGTTGCCGTCCCGACGAGCGTGGGGTACGGTGCCAATTTCGGCGGTCTTTCTGCCCTGCTCGGAATGTTGAACAGCTGCGCTTCCAACGTCGCTGTCGTGAATATCGACGCGGGATTCAAAGGCGGCTACCTCGCCGGAATGATCGCCGTCAACGCGGCAAAAGCATGCGCAGCGGCGAGTGCAAATGCGTGCGCAGCGGCGAGTGCAAATGCGTACGCAGCGGCGAATGCAAAGACTGCTCACTAAAAAAGAGGCCCCCTTTTAATTGGGAGATGAATTTCATGGATCGTCCTTTTTCCTGGGATCAAATCTTTCTTTCTGGAGCTGCCGTCCTCCTGACCGCGGCTTCGGTGTTCGCGTCTGCTGCGGACAATGCTGTGCCGGCAGGTGCGAAAAATGGTGCAGTGTCGGCAGGTGCGTCTGGGTCGGCAGGTGCGTCTGAGTCGGCAGGTGCGTCTGAGTCGGTGAAACTGCCGGAATCGTTTCTCAAAACGTTTCGTGAACCGCCGAAAGAGTTCACGCTCATGCCGTTCTGGTTCTGGAACGATGCGCTGGACGAGACGGAGCTGGTGCGTCAGATCGCAGATTTCGAGGCGCACGGCGTTTACGGTTTCGTGATCCATCCCCGGATCGGCCTTCCTGCTGATTCCGGCTGGATGTCTCCGAAACTCCTTTCTGCGATGCGGACGGCCCTTGAGGAGGCGCGGAAGCGCGGAATGTACGTCCTGCTCTACGATGAGGGAATGTATCCGTCGGGGTCCTCGGCCGGTCAGGTCGCTGCGAAAGATCCGCGTTTTGCCGCACGCGGACTTTTCAAGGTCGAACTTCCGGACGGAGCAGAAGCCGATCCGCAGCCTCAACCTCTCTGGGATCTGATCACGGTCCTCGAGCGTCCAAACGGTCAGCGCATCGCCGTTTACGAGCGTCCGTCCGGAGGAGTGATCCGCGGACTGCACTACCTGAATGAAGGAACGCCGAGGCAGCGGGAATTCCTTCCGCCCGCCGGCGACATTCTGTCTCCAGACGCAGCTGCGTGCTTCCGCGAGCTGGTCTACGAGCGGTTCTACCAGGAATTCGGCGAATATTTCGGCACGACGGTCCTAGGCATCTTCACGGATGAACCGTCGGAACTCGGACGCGGTGCCGCACGCGGTATGGTCCCCGGAAACGCATACGCACTGAAAAAAGTCAGTGAGCGGCTCGGGTACGATTTCACGCCGTATCTGGCAGACCTCTGGTTCAGCGACGCTCCGGAATCCGCGTCCCGCCGAATGGCGTACTATCGGGCACTGCACACCGTTTTGATCGACACCTACTACCGTCCCCTTTCCGAGTGGTGCGCAAAACACGGTGTCGCGCTCTGCGGTCATCCGGCCAACTCCAACGACATGGCGTCGCAGACCGTCTTCCAGATCCCCGGCCAGGACATCGTCTGGCGGTACGTCGAGCCGGGACACACGGCACTCAACGGTGCGCATTCTACCAATGCGAAGACTGCCTCCAGTGCCATGACGCACTTTGGACGCACGCGGAACCTCAACGAACTTTACGGAGCCTACGGACATAATTTGACGTTTGAGGAGGTCAAGTGGCTCGCGAACTGGGTCCTGGTACGCGGACAAAATCTTCTCGTGCCGCATGCGTTCTACTACAGTGTGCGCGGTCCCCGTCACGAGGAACGCCCGCCGGATGTGGGACCGAACTCGCCGTGGTGGAACGACGGATTCAAACCGTACGCCGACGCCTGCCGACGCATTTCCTGGCTCAATTCCGGAACCCCGGTCATCCATACCGCAGTCCTGACGGATGGGGTTGCGGTCCAGGATCACACCGTGAAACCGCTCTTTGAAAACCAGCTGGATTTCAACTACCTCGAAATGGAGCAGCTTCTGCGGGAAGGGACCGTAGATGAAGAAGGACTCCACATCGCGGGCATGACCTACCGTGCCGTCGTCGCGCCGGTCGGAGAGAATGTGGTGCCGAAAGGTTTCTGGGAGTCGGAACTCGTGCAGCGTCTCGAAAAAGATGGACGTCTCGTGCGCTGGGACAGCCGAAATGTGCCGGGGTACGTCTCGCAGATCCGAACGCTGACCTCGAAAAATGCGCGTGAAGGACAGAATGTGCGGGTTCCTGTTCAGGTCTCCGGAACGAATGCGTCCGGGATCCGTATCCGTCATCTCCTGATCGAGGGTACGGACTGCATCCTGCTCTTCAACGAAACGAGAGAACCAGCGGAAATCACTCTCTCCGACCTGCCTGACGGTGCGGGATCTTGGCTCAACGCGGAAAATGGCGAAGCTGTCCCCTGCCCGACCACGGAAAATGTGCGTTTCGCGCCGTTTGAAATGAAGATCTGGGCCACAGGACGTTGAGGGATTCAACTGTCTGACCGTTCTTCGTACTCGTTTTTTGAGAGAAAAACGCCTGACGCAAGATGAAAGACGCTGATCGCGGCACACTCTGGGCAGATCCAGTACTTTTCCGGCTTCACGAGAGCTCTTCCGACCGGATGCCCGCAGTTGGTACACTCCAATTGAGGTTTCAGACGCCGAAATCTCTCCATTTGCCAAGCGGGAGCCGTTTTCGCGGAGGCTCCCGCATTTCCGGTCCGCGATTTGCGGTACTTCTGGCGAAACGTCTTCACGTCCTCCTTCGTGAACGGGTTTCGGATCCGGGCAGCCTCCTCTTCCGTCAGGAGTTTCCCGCGATAGAAGAAAAACGGCTTTCGGCACGTATCGCAAAAACGGCGCCGCGTGTACGTCAAATGGACCGGTTCTCCGCAATGCGGACAAAAAAGCTCTACGTCCCCTTCACTGATCTCCTCGACCCGCTCGCCGATCTTCTGCGACGCCGACGCGGCCGTCTCGTTTTTCCCGCCGGGACGCAGCCCCAGAAAATCCGAGTACGCATTTTGACGCGGAGTCGGCCGGTTAAACATGATGTCCGCCTCCCTAATGGATCCCAGATGAGTCCGCTGGCGCAAGCTGTCGGAATGGGAGTCTGTTTTTTTCCGCATACCGATGCCCCGCAGAATTCGGAACGACCAGAAGAATCAGTTTCGCACACTCATCAAACGCCCCATCTGCGATCTCCGTCACGCTTTCCGGGATCCGCAGTTCCTCCAGTTCCCTGCATCCGAAAAAAGCAATCTCCCCAATAAAAGTGAGTGTGTCGGGAAGCGTCAGCTCTTCCAGACTGCCGCAGTGCCAGAATGTACGTTCCTCCAAACGGCGCAGCTGCGCGGGAAGCTGAACGGTGCGCAGCTCCTCACACTGACTGAACGCGAGAGCTTCGATCTGCCGCACACTGTCGGGACAGATCACCGACGTAAGTTTTTCATTGAGCGCAAAAGCCTCCATTTCGATCCGGGTCACGCCGTCCGGAATGACGCACTCCCCCGATTTCTGTACCGGGCAGCAAAGAAGCGACCGCATATCGTGCGAGTAAAGGATCCCCTCCACACTCCGAAAATGAGCGTTCCGCGCGTCGACCTGGATCTCTTCGAGCAGCCGGCACGCTCCAAACGCCGTCATGTCGATCTCCTCGACGCTGGCAGGAAGTCGGCAAACGCCCGCCTTCCCTTCCGGGAAACGGATGAAATTTCGGCCATCGCGAGAAAAAAGGAGGCCGTTGACGCTCTGAAAATGTGGATTCTCTTCCGAAACGCGAATTTCCTCAAGCGCAGTGCACCAGCCGAACGGATCATGACCCAATTCCTTCAAACCGGCCGGAAGCGTGACAGAACGGAGTTTTTCGCAGGAATGAAATGCCGCGTGCCCCAGATACGCCAAGCCGTCAGGGAAAGTGACGGACTCCAGTTTCTCGCATCCGTAAAACGCCGATCCATCAATGAAAACGAGTTTTTTTGGAAACGTCAGCTGCCGCAAATTCTTGCAAAACTGAAAAGCGGAAACTCCAATGTGCGTCAATGTCTTCGGAAAAGTGACCGTTTCGAGAAACCCGCAAAATTCAAATGCGGAGTCTCCAATGTGCGTCACCCCCTCCGGAATGACGGCGTCCGGTCCCTCTCCCAGAAAACGCAGGATCTGGACCCGCTCTTCCGAGATCTCGAACTCGAAATTTCCCTGAAGTTCCGCCTCCAGCAGTTTACGGACTTCCGTATCTGAGAGACTTGGATCCATCATGAGATTCCCTTTCCCTGCAAATAAAACTGGCGCACGTTCCTGCAAATCTCACAGCGGCGGCTTAGCGGCTCAGCTCGATGATCGCCATGCTCGCTTCGTCGTTCGGATTCTGGAAAACTTTCTTTCCGTTGACCGTGTCGAGCGCGATCTGCCGGCGGACAGAGTACCCTTTCTGGTCGCAGAAATCGTGAAAGTCTGCGAGGGTCAGGAAACGGACGTCTTTCGTGTTGAACCACGCACGGGCGCTGTCGCCTCCGATCTCGGACATTCTCTCAGGCATCCGCCCATCCTTGAAAAGTCTTGTGCGCCATGGCAGGTAGGCGCTGTTCGGGAAACTCACGATCGCGAAACGTCCGACACGCAGCATCTCTTCCAAAACGTACTCGACTTCGCGGATCGTCTGCAGCGTGCAGGAGAGGACGACGTACTCGTACTGCCGGTCGTGAAACGCTTTGAGCCCTTGATTGATGTCTTTCTGTACGACGTCCAGCCCTCGGGCCACGCATTTCTGGATGCAGCGCTCGCTGAGTTCGATCCCCATCAGCCGGCTTTTGCCGCTGCGCTGACGCAGACGTTTCAGCAGGTCGCCGTTTCCGCAGCCAAGGTCTAGAACGCTGGCGTGCTGCGGAATCAATTCCAGAATGGACTCAAAGTCCAGACGTCCGTCGTGCGAACGTCCAAAACCGTCGTGCAGACCGACAGACTCTCCAGAACTCTGCGAAACGCGCGGCATTTCGTGGCGGTCGGCGACAAAATGGATGTCGCGGTTCTGTTTCTGTGCCGTTGCCTGCGAATCGTGCAGATGATTCAGGAAATGCTCGATCAGGCCGCCGTAAGTACTGAGCTGGAGCGGAAGGAGAAACGCATCGTGTCCAGCGTCGCTCTGAATATTGATGTAGCTCACCGCTTTCTTGCGTGAGATGAGCGCATCGACGATCTGTTCCGACTGGTACGGAGGCAGAAGCCAGTCCGACGAGAAGCTCATGATGAGCCATTTGCATTTTGCAGAGGCCAGATTTTCCGCGATCTCCGGCACATTGTCGCCGAAATCCATGAAATCGCACGCATTGGTCAGCGTAATGTAGCTGTTTGCGTCGAAACGCTCGTTGAATTTCGACCCCTGGTGCGCGAGATACGATCCGACGGCGAACTCCGTCTCGAACTGTGTTTCGATCTTCCGAGCATTGCATCGGTCGGTCTCCACGTCGAATTTTCGAATCATCGACTCGCGCGACAGATAGGTGATGTGCCCGAGCATTCGCGCAATGGCGAGTCCGACGCTCGGTCCCTCTTCTTTTCCGTAGTAGTTTCCGCCATGGAAATGCGGGTCGCTGGTAATGGCGTTGCGTCCCACGACGTCGAACGCGATCGCCTGGCTCGTCAGACACGGACTGGTCGCCAGCGTGACTGCGCCCTGGACCATTTCGGGGTACTGCGCAGCCCAGATCAGGCACATCATTCCTCCGACGGAGCCGCCGACCACCGCGAGCAGCTGGGTGATGCCGAGATCGTCAAGGAGCATCTTCTGGAGTTTCACGTTGTCTTCCATCGTAACTTCCGGAAACGACGCGCCGTACGGTTTCCCCGTTGCCGGATCGAGCGAGGAAGGTCCCGTCGTTCCGCGGCAGCTTCCCAGATTGTTCGTGCAGATGACGAAATACCGATTCGTGTCGATGGACTTTCCAGGACCGATCAGAATGTCCCACCAGCCCGGAACGTCCTCCATGTCATGCCGCGCGACGTGCGAGTCCCCCGTCAGTGCGTGACTCAGGAGGATCACGTTATCGCGCGCTTCGTTCAGCTCGCCGTAGGTTTCAAAAAGGATCGTCACGTCCTGCAGGACTCCGCCGCGTTTGAGCGTAAACGGTCCTTCAAACGTGCGTGTCTGCGCGTAAGGAAGTTCAAATGCACCGCGTTGGGAATCACTGCTTTCAAAAATGTCTGCCATGGGATCTCTGTCCTGAATTACCTAAACTGTCTGTTTCAAACGAAAAGGAACGGCCTCCGCGTTCTGCGTGCCTGCTATTTTCGGAGGAAATTACCGATTTCGGAGGAAATTACCGATTTTGGAAGAATTCACCGATCTTCGCGAGCTCGACTTCTTCCTGCGTCTTTTCCTGCAGGTCCTTCACCTGGCACACACCGCGTGAAAGCTCGTCCGCTCCCGCGATGATGGCGTAACGGAAGCCTTTTCGGTCCGCGTACTGCAGCTGAGTCTTGAGTTTTTTCGGGTCGGGGTAGATCTCGACGCCCACTCCTGCCGCACGGACTGCCGCGGCGATCTTCAGATAGTCGGTCAGTTTTTCTGCATCGAAATACGGGATGAAGACAGGAGCCGCAGTCTTGACGTTCGTAAGCATTCCGAGCTCCTCCATGCCTGCGAGCAGACGGTCAAGGCCCAGCGACGCACCGATGCCCGGAAGCGGGTTTTTCATGAACATTCCGGTCAGATTATCGTAGCGCCCTCCCGAGCAGACGCTTCCGAAACCGGGAAGGTCATCGAGGAAGGTTTCCCAGATCGTTCCTGTGTAGTAGTCCAGGCCGCGTGCGATGGAAACGTCCAGTTTTAGATTTTTGTCGGTGATCCCGACCGCCTCCGCAGCCGTGAGGACCTGACGCAGGTCGGAAACGCCCTCTTCCCCCTTTTCGCTGCCGGCAACCATTTCCGCGATCTGGTCAAGGACTTCCGCGTTCGTTCCGGTGAGAGTCGTGAGTTTCAGAACGGCATCCGCCTGTTCGGAGGTCAGCCCCGCAGTTTCTGCCATTTCTTCCTTTACTTTATCGTAACCGATCTTCGCGATCTTGTCCAACGCACGCAGCACCGGGACCGTCTGTTCTTCGAGACCGAGTTTCTCAAGAAGCCCGCCGAGGACCTTCCGATTGTTCAGGCGGATGGTGAAGTTCTCGAAACCGATGGCACGCATCAGATCGTAGATCACGAGCGTCGTCTCGATGTCGGCCGCGATGTTCAGCGTTCCGATCGTGTCGAAATCGCACTGCATGAACTCGCGGTACCGGCCGGCCTGCGTGTTTTCACCGCGCCAGACCGTCGCGATGTGGAAACGCTTGAACGGCATTCCAAGTTCATTTTCGTGCTGCGAAACGAATCGGGCGAGCGGGACCGTCAGGTCGAAACGCATTCCGAGATCGCGTCCCCCTTTGTCTTGGAAACTGTAGAGCTGCTTGTCCGTCTCGTCGCTTCCTTTCCCGGTGAGGATCTCCAGATACTCCAGCGCGGGCGTGTCGATCGGACTGAAACCGTAGGACTGGTAGATCCGGGCAGCCGTCTCGATGATCTTTCGACGGGGGATCATCGTTTCGGGAAGGTAGTCGCGAAAGCCTTTCAGTGTGCGAGGCGTGATTTTTTTCATGATCGGGGCTCCTGAATGAACGGAAACTTAAAGGGACACTACGGGATCGAATGACCGAACGGGACACATTCGGGAAAAAACGTCAACTGCAATTATACACGATTTGAAAAAAATTACTACGGGGGGCCCCAAAAAGGATCCGACACGAATTTCAAGAAAAGGCGAAACGCCAAACTGTGTGCCAGAAACTGTGTGCCAGAAACTGTGTGCCAGAAACTGTGCGCCGCTCGGGAATGCACACACGTTCCCTTCCCGCAGCCGCAAAGGTGCAAGCAGTAAAAAGAAAGGCTCTTCCGGAAAGTGCGTACCGATCCTGGTTCCGATCTCACCACTGAGAACGCGGAAGAAACGCAGAAACACACTGAAAAAAAAAGAGGAAAAAGGCAGTGAACGTGCCCTGACACGAATTTCACGGAAAACACGAAAAGACGCGAAAGATCGAAAATATTTTTGATCGTCTTTTGTGAATTTCGCATTTTTCGAGTTTTTCGTGTTTCCTTTCAGTGTCTTTCAGTGTCTTTCAGTGTCTTTCAGTGTCTTTCAGTGTCTTTCAGTGTCTTCAGTGGTAAAACTGGTACGCAGTTCCCGGATGAACCAAAAATCAAAGCGTTCCATGTTAAACGGTAAAAAAAAACTGTCAGGGCAGGAATTTCACGAAAGACACGGAATGGATCCGGAGGTCTTTGCATGCAATTCCTGCTCGTGCGAGCGTCAGCAGAACGCCTGGTCTATCGGCAGTTTCCAAGGACCATCAGAGCGTAGCCGGTCACGAGCACCGGATTGTTCTCCATCCAGCGTCGGTTCGAGTTCACCCACGATCCGTCTTCCTGCTGCCGCGCAAGGATCTGCTCGACGATTTCCGCCCTCCAGTCATGCATCGTGCCGCCGGCGTCGGCAAAAGTATCGACTCCGTAGGCTTTCAGCGCTTTGGACATCGCGATATAGTAGTAGAAAAGGCCGGCTTCGCCCTGTCCGGGGTTTTCCGTGACGCTGTATCTGTCGGTGAGCCACGCGAGCGCAGCCTGGACGCGTTTGTCTTCTTTCGTCAGACCTGCGTAGATCAGGCTCTTGAAGCCGGTGTACGTCATGGATCCGTAAGTGCTCAGCGAGTCTTTCACGAAACCTTTCGGCATCTCTCCCGCATTTCCCTCGGCCTGCGAGTCAATCACGTAAACGAAACCGCCGTCGCTGTCAGCCGCGAACGGGAGCGTGTTGTGTTCCGACTCCAGCCCCTGGCACCGCGAGACGAAAACGACCGCCTTTTTCACCGCCTCATCGTCCGGCCCGGCTCCCAGTTCATGCAGCGCATCGAGCATGAACCCAGTATTGGAGAGGTCGGGACGCGACATTTTCCCGCCGTACCCTGCTCCGCCGAACTTGATGTCGGACGCATCGAGGCCTTCCGATTCGTCCCACTGATATTTGCGCAGGTACCGTTCCGCAAACTTCAGGATCTCATCCAGATCCGTCCTGCCGGCCTTTTTTGCCCGTGCGAGCGCAACGACGCCGATGCTCGTTTCGTAGTTTCCAAACCCCATTCCGGGATTCACGATCGCGCCGTCCGGCTGGGCCTGCGATTTCAGGTAGTCGATCGCTTTGGAGAGCATCGGATCGTCCACCGGAACGCCGTTGGAGAGCATTCCGATGACCGCGATGCTCGTCAGACCCGTCCCCATCTGACTCTGGAAAGAACCGTCTTCCGCCTGAACGGTGCGAAGATACGCGATCCCGCGGGCTGCTGCCTGGTCGATCTTTTGCGAGACGGCCTCTGTGTGGGCTGAAACGGGAGCCTGTGCTGAAACGGGAGCCTGTGCTGAAACGGGAGCCTGTGCTGAAACGGGAGCCTGTGCTGAAACGGGAGCCTGTGCTGAAACGGGAGCCTGTGCTGAAACGGGAGCCGCCGTTTCTTCCGATGCCGATGCGGACAGACCGCCGCAGACCGTCAGCGAGGAAACCGCAGCCCATGAAAGGATCGAGATTCTGTTCATATTTAAAACTCCGTTCTTCGGAAGTCTGCGGGGGGAGGCAGTCTTCCATCATCCATTTCTTAAAATCTTTTTTGGGGCACGTTTGCCCATTTTTCTATCATCCTATTTTAGCAGAAAACTCAATTTCATACAACCGGCATACTCTCGGATTTCTGTAAAAAACGCAAAAAAATGTCGAAAAAAGTTCACGAAGTTCCGCACATTCCCGCACTTTCACGCTGCGAGCCAGTTTCACCACGGAATACACGGAAGAGTTCACTGAAAGAGACTGAAAGAGACTGAAAGACACTGAAAGACACTGAAAGGAAACGCAAAAAACTCGAAAAAATGCGAAATTCACCAAAAGGCGATCAAAAATATTTGAAATCTTTCGTGTCTTTTCGTGTCTTTTCGTGTTTTTCGTGAAATTCGTGTCAGGACACGTTTACTGCCTTTTGCCTCTTTCTTTTCAGTGCTCTCAGCGGTGAGATCGGAACCTGGATCGGTACACACTTTCCGGAAGAGTAAAATTTCCATTTTCTTTTGTCTTTGTGTCCTCTTTTGTCTGGTACACACCTTGACAAAACGAACTATTTCCGATATATTTAAAAAATCTGGTGAAAATTTCCAGTTCCAGCCTCACTCGCGCGCTTGACTTTGATCGAAAATTTCGGTTTTGTCATGCCTTCAGGCGTTTTCAGAGAGCGCCTGTGCTGCGCTCGAGTGATTTTGAAGAATTTTTTGGCTCACCGAAAAAAACGAAAAAAACGAAAAAAACAAGAAAGGGGCTTTTTATGCACCACCTGCCTGAATCGCGCACATTGGCGCAAGTGTTCTCCCGTGAGTTTCGGAGAAGGTTTTTCAGTACTCTAACGATGGCGGCTCCTGCTGCGTTTCTTCTGGCGGGCCTAACGGTTTCCGAATGGTCCGTGCCGAACGTTTCGGCGGCAGACGCTGCGAATGCTGCGGATCCTGCCGTTTCTTGTCCGCTGAAGGACTCCGTTTTCGTGGAAGCCGAAAGTTTCCAGGAAAAAGGCGGCTGGGTCGTGGACCAGCAGTTCATGGACATCAAACGGCCTGGCGATGTTGGGTCGGTCATTCTTCTGGCGCACGGCATGGGAAAACCGGTCGCGAACGCGAAAACAACGGTGACGCTGCCGAAAGCGGGAACCTGGACGGTCTTTGCCCGTACGCGCAACTGGGCTTCAACGTGGTTCCCGAAAGATCTTGATGAAGAAACGCTGGCGCGCGACTGGTCTCCAGGAAAATTCCGTGTTCTCTTCAACGGGAAACCGTCCGGTGAGACACTCGGCATCCACGGTGCGAAGTGGGGCTGGCAGAAGGCGGGGACGCTGACTGTTTCTAAAGACGGCGAGAACGTCGCGGTGGAACTTGAGGACCTGACGGGCTTCGACGGCCGTGTGGATGCGCTTTTCTTTACGCAGTCTGCCGAATGCACGCTTCCGAACGATGCCGAGCCGCTGGATCCGATCCGCCGTAAAGCACTGGACCTTCCGGCCAAAGCTCCCGATGCGCGTGAGAAACCGTACGATCTGGTCGTCGTCGGCGGCGGGATCGCGGGCGTGTGCGCCGCGTGTTCGGCCGCTCACCTTGGTCTGGATGTCGCGCTCGTTCAGGACCGACCTGTCCTGGGCGGAAACGGTTCGACGGAAGTCCGCGTTCACCTTGGCGGCGGCGTGAATCTTCCTCCATACCGCAACATCGGAAGCCTGACGTACCAGATGGGACCTCAAGGAGGCGGAAACGCACGTGAAGCCGCGCACTATAAAGATGCGGAACGGCTCGCCATCTGCGAAAAATACCCGAATCTTGACCTTTACTTCTCCATGCACGTGACGGATGTGGAGAAAAACGGCACGCAGATCGCGGCGGTCATTGGAAAACACATCGAAACGGGAAAAGAACTGCGTTTCACCGGAAAACTCTTCGCCGACTGCACGGGCGACGCCTGTGTCGGGTACCTCGCGGGTGCGGATTGGCTCATGGGACGTGAAGGGAAAGCGGACTTCAACGAACCGAGCGCACCGGATAAGCCGGACAAAATGACGATGGGAGCCTCCTGCCAGTGGTACACGGTGGAAGCCGGACACGAGACGGTCTTCCCGGAACTGCCGTGGGCACACCAGTTCAGCAAGGAAAGCATCCGCCCGATGCTCCGCGGCGACTGGGACTGGGAATCCGGACTCACGTACGATCAGATCTGGGATTTTGAGCGCATCCGCGACAATGCGATACGCGCGGCGTACGGACACTGGGCGTACATGAAAAATCACTCGGAAGGCAAATGGGCAGAACAGGTCAAGAATCGCGAATTCGGCTGGCTGGCGTACATCGGCGGCAAGCGGGAATCCCGCCGTCTGCTCGGCGACGTGATCCTTCGCGAGCAGGACATCACCGGAAACCGCCAGTGGGATGACGGCTGCGTGCCGTGCACATGGTCGATCGACCTTCACTATCCGCACCCGGATAACTCGAAGTACTTCCCCGGCAATGAATTCCGCACGTACTGCACCGGCGGACGCAAACCGCCGCACTACGCGATCCCGTACCGCACGCTCTACAGCCGGAACGTGGAGAATCTCTTCATGGCAGGCCGAAATATCAGCGTGACCCACATCGGACTCGGTACAGTCCGCGTCATGCGCACCTGCGGCATGATGGGCGAAGTGGTCGGCATGGCCGCGAGCGTCTGCCGCAAAAATGACTGCCTCCCGCGCAGTGTCTACGCGGATCACCTCCCGGAACTCATCGAGTTGATGAAAGTCGGCGTCGCGGAATTCCCGGCAGAAACGCAGGCGATCATGACGCCGAAATGGCTTCCCACCGCTGGAATCAACTTCGCGCGCAGCGCAAAAGTGAAAGCCTCCTCCGAGCACGCCTCCGGCCTCTACCCGGTACACCAGATCAACGACGGCAAGGCGAACGTCTACGATAATGCATCGCGCTGGGTCTCGAAAAGCGGTCATGAAAGCGAGCGGATGGAGACCTGGGTCGAATTCACCTGGGATGAGCCGGTCACGTTCAATGCCGCGCGCATCGTCACCGGACAGGCCGGCGGAGAGAAACCGAAAACGCCGGTCGACAATTTCCAGCTCCAGATCATGAAGGACGGCAAGTGGGTCAACATTCCGAAAGCGGGAGTCACCGGAAACAAATTCTGCGATCTCGGCGTAGAATTTGACGACGTGACCACCGACCGCATGCGTCTCTTCATCAACATACCGGGCTACATCGCGCGCGTTTGGGAACTGGAACTCTACCGTCTGAAGAAGTAGACGCACGAAAGATCTCGACGCACGGAAGATCTCGGTATTCCGTGCGTTTCGTTCCGTGCGTTTCGTTCCGTGCGTTTCGGAACTTTGCAGGTTTCTAAAGTTTGGACGTTTCAGTAAAATGAATACTGAAGCTCAGGGAGGCGGCATGCCGGCCGTCTTCCGCATTTTTTTCATGGAAAGGCACACACGATGCAGTACATTACGCTTGGAAAAACCGACATTTCCGTCTCCGTCGTGGCACTCGGTACCTGGGGGATCGGCGGCTGGATGTGGGGAGGCGCAGATGAAAGCGAGTCGATCCGCGCCATTCACGCTGCACTGGACAACGGGATCAATTTCATCGACACGGCCCCGCTTTACGGATTCGGTCACTCGGAAGAGGTCGTCGGCAAAGCACTGGCCGGACGCCGCGATTCCGCAGTCCTCGCGACAAAATGCGGCATCTGGTGGGAAAAAGAACCAAAGCCGGAAGGGGAAGGCGAACTTCACGTCTACTCCACGGCCGAAGCTCTTGGAAGTGCGGAAAATTACGAGCGGATCCTCTACCGCTACCTCCGTCCCTCTGCGATCCGCGCGGAACTGGAAGCGAGTCTGCGGCGTCTTCAGACGGACTGCGTTGACCTTTACCAAGTCCACTGCCAGGATGCGACCTCCTCGATCGCTGCGACGATGGAAACGCTTCTTGAACTGAAAAAAGAGGGAAAGATCCGCGCCATCGGCGTCTCGAACGTCACTCCGGAGCAGCTCGCGGAGTACCAGAAAGTCGGGTACGTGGACGTGCTTCAGGAACGTTTCAGTCTCATAGACCGTGACGTGCAGAAAAACGGCATGGCGAAAACCGTGGAGGAAAACGGGATGAATCTTCTGACCTACTCTCCGCTGGCGCACGGACTTTTGACGGGCAAACTCTCGCCGGACGACCCATTCGCTCCGGATGACTTCCGCGCCTCGGATCCCCGTTTTGCTCCGGAGAGCATCGCCGCCATGAACGCAAAACTCGCGCAGCTTCAGCAGCTGCTCGTCAAGTACGGTCTCTCGCTCGTTCAGTTGGTCATCGCGTGGACATTTAGCACGGGACCGAAAACGAACGTGCTTTGCGGTGCCCGAACGGCCAAGCATGCGAGTGAAAATGCGATGGCCGGCAGTGTGCGTCTAGCGAAAGAAGATCTGGAGCTGATCAACAGCATCTTCGCGTGAATCACCTAAAGATCCGCAGCGGAATGCCTGATCCGCACCCAGCTGAAACGGTAAAAAACGAAACGGTAAAAAACGAAACGGTAAAAAACGAAACGGTAAAAACGAAACGGTAAAAAACGAAACGGTAAAAACGAAACGGTAAAAAACGAAACGGCGTACACCATTCCAGATGTGCGCCGTTTTTTTGGATCTCAGCGTTCAGAGAAGTTCAGCGTCCGATCTCCAGTGCCGTGACGGAATCCGGAGCCGCAAGAAAGAGGCACGGTCTTCCATCGAACACGCATGAGGCTGCGCCGGTGATGAGCTTTCCGAAATGGAATTCATCGATGAGCATTCCGGTCGGTTCCATGAGATGCAGCGACGAATCCGGACCAATGACGAGCCAGCCGGTCCGTACTTCCGATTCGGAATCCATGTAGAGCGGGAGGATCTTCTCGATCTTTCTCTGGTAGGCATAGTTCGGCAGATCCAGATTCCACAGTTCCTTTCCGTCCAGCGTCACGCCAACGGCCTTGAATTTGACTCGGACACCAAGCGCGATCCCGGCCATTTCTTCATTTCCGTCCACTCCGAAATCGTGTACCTTCAGGGAACAGAGCGTGCGCTGCGGGATGGCCTGCACCCCCTTTAATTCCAGATCTTTGGGAGAAAAGGTGGAGATCGCTCCGCTTTGATCGATGACTTTCAGTTCCGGTTTCTCGAGATTCTTCATTCCGGCGATCTGGAAAACATTGGAAACGCCCTCCCCCACAGCCATCACCTCGCCGGTGAGTGAAAGTTTCAGAAACGCCTCTTCCTCCCAAAACGCTGCGTAAAGTTCCGGTTCCCCGTCGCGGTCCCAATCGCCCAGCAGAACATCCGAAACGGCTCCGTGAGTTTTTCTTGCCTTCGAGACAGACTCGCCATCCGCGTGCGGAACGTCATCATTTTGCATGGGAGGATAAACGGTCTTCGGGTTCCATGAAGCGTCGAAAAGGAAGATACGTTTCCCAATTGCGGCGTAGACCGTCCCGGCACTGGTCTCGACAGAACGAAGCGTTTCGAGGAATTCGTCCTCCGGGATCGGCAGGAGATGCCTTTCCGCGACTTTGCCCAAAGGATCGAGCACAGCCACCGAATTTCCGTTCTCCAAAACGAGGATCCTTTTTTTCTCCGGTTCCGGAAGAATGGAGGTCGGAGAATAGAGCGTTTCGGAAACCCAAAGTTCCTTTTTTCGGCACGCGACCGGTTCAGATGCCGGTTCGATCCGCGGTTCCGTGATCTCGATTTTTTCGGTTTCCGTCTCCTTAAGAAAGATCCCGTTTTCGACCCAGAGCCGAATCGTCTCCTGGTAATCCGCTTCCGCACGTTTGAGTTCCAGGATCCGTTCCTGAAAGAGGCTCTCTCCAGAGGCTGCACGATGAACGAATTCCGAAAATCTTCGATTGGGATGGAAAAGACTCAGCGTGTCGCAGTACTGCACGACCCCCTGAGCATCCAGAAGGAAGCAGCTGAACGTCTCGCCGTTCCGAAGCATCTGCGCGATCTTTCCGGAAGCATCTCTCGCGATCGGACACGTAAGCCCAAAGGTCTCCGACGCCGCCAGGATCTTCTCGGTACTCATTTCCGGCGAATCGACGTTCACGCCAAGCAGCGAAACATTCGGCATGACGCGAACTTCCTGAAAAAGCTGCTCCATATCCTGAAAGTGAAAGATGTTCGTTTCGTAAACGCTCCAGAAGAAAAGGAAGACCGTCTTGCCGGCAAACGATTTTTTCGTCAGAGGCGCACTCTGAACGTTCGTGAGGCTTTCCGGCAGGACCCTGCTCTCGGTCTGCTCCTGAAGTTCTGAATAGGGTGCCGTTTCTGGACGAGCCGTTTCTGGACGAGCCGTTTCTGGACGAGCCGTTTCTGGACTGGTGAGAGCCGGAGTTTCCAGTGCCGCATTTTCACTTCCATTTTCACTTCCATCTCCGGTTCCAGTAGGCGCGGCTTCCCCTTTTTTCAGGAGCGTGAACTGGAAATCAGGAAACACGGTACCGAGCAGCTCCATCTGCGGCTGCGTAAAGGACGAGACCACGACAGAGTTTGCCGGCACGCTCATTTCCAAAACGCCCGTCCAATCGACCTCTGCTCCATTGAAGTCAAGCGTCACGACCATCTCTTCATTTCCAGCTTCATTTTCACTCTGGAGTACCTGGCGGGGCAATTCGACGCGCCGAAGCAAAAAGGACTCTGCATCGATCCAGAAGATCGTCTGTTCGCACTCTCCGCGTAAAAGCGAAATGCGGAAGCAGCGTTTTCCTTCCCACTGATCCTCCGTAAGCAGCGAGATCCGGCTCTGCTCCGCCTCATGCAGGAAGGTCAGCAGCGGGTCCTCGCTCAAAAGAAGCACGAGCGGCGGCGGAAGATAGGAAAATCGGTTCGACTCCACGTCCGTGACTGCCCAGTAAAGTTCGCGCTCACACAAAATGTCGAGGATACCCAATTCCTTAGGGCATTCTCGTTCCAGCAAAAGTCCCGGCATCTCGGAGGTGTACGCCCAAAATGTCTTTCCATCGGCGAGGATCCCGGTCTGGTTCACTTCTAAAAAGAGATGATTGGGACGCTGAAAATTCGTCCGGTAAACGACGCGGCGTTCATGCGGATTCCCATTCTGCGTCCAGGAGACTCGGATCTCTCCCTGGTCCCGATACGTTTGGGCATTGCGATACACCGACATCATCTGCTCTAAAATACTGCGAACGGAAACCGCTCCTTTCACGCCCAAAAGTCCATTTCCTTCCGGAGCTTTCACCGCTTCCTCAATGTGAGGCCCATTTTCCATTGGAGACGGACGGCTGACCTCGGAGTGTGTAGAAACTTCTCCGCTTTCCGAACCGCCGGTCCCCTCTTGGGAAGAAGATCCTGCCCCTAAACCGTCGGCTGCCGATGCTGGAACCGCCTCGCTGCTTTCTTTGGAAGCTCCGTACGTGCCGTAAGCCTGCGTACTGTGAGCATCCATACCATGCGCATTCATGCCGTGCTCGCGCGTCAGACTCTCCGGACTGCCGGTCTCAGAGACAGCCGAGGCACTTGCTGACGAGGAGCCGGAACGTGAAAGATCCGACCTTCCTCCCTCTCCCTCTTTCTCTTTGGATGATGAGCAGCCGATGGCGAACAAAGAAATGGAAAAAACGCACAAAAAAAGCAGGACCCAGAGGCCGCTCCTGCTCTTGGATCTGCGCGAAGCGGCTCCTTCTTGGCTAGGGTGCGGAATGCTGCAGGCAAATCGGAATTTCATGGAATGGTTCCTCGATTCTGAAAAATCTCTTGCAAATGACAGACTGCGGCTCCAACTCTTCCAAGACTTTCAGAAATTCAACTTTGAGGCAGTTGGCTAGAGCTTCCGGAACGGCCGGGATCCCGACAGTCTCTTAGAGTGCATCGACATTTTCGGGAGGTATTCTTCACGAAAAAAACACAAAAAAACAGGAGGACCGTGAAAATGGTCTCTCCCGTTTTTGGCAAGCTCGATCTGAACGTGCGGATCTGGTCAGGTTTCAGACGAAATTCAAACCAAACTCACCATTCTTTTCATTCTTCGCCGCTCATCTAGATGTCTTCCGGACGTTTGCCGAAGAGCAGGAAGATCACGAAGGCCGCGCCGATCATGATCATCGGGATCTGGTAGATCTTCGCCCAATCGTTACGCTGGATCTTCTGGTAGTCGGCAAGAGTCACTTGGATGTCGGCATCCGCGACGTCTTTCGCGTCCTTATTCACGACTGCGTAGACCTGACGCAGCATTTCCTGAAGCATCGCCTGCGTGTAGAGCTTTTCGCCGAACTTTATTCCTTCCGCCGGGATGTCCGCAAGCGTCAGGATGCCATCTTTCGCGATCTGGTTCAGATCCGCAGCTTTCGGGGCGTTCGGGTCCTTTTTCGTGACCAGACGGGAAAGATCCAGCATCTGCCAGGCACTGTCTGCAAGAGCCGGGTCCGTCCATGGCGGAAGAGCAAATTTTGTTTCTTCCGTCTTTTCGGCTTTTTCAGCAATGGTTTCCGCCGGAGCTTCAGCCGGGGCAGCTTCTTCGACGGCATTCGTGGAGGTCGTCGGATTCGGAAGTTCAGCCGGGGCAGCGTTTTCAGCCGGAGCAGCGTTTTCAGCCGGAGCAGCGTTTTCAGCCGGAGCAGCGTTTTCAGCCGGGGCAGCGTTTTCAGCCGGGGCAGCGTTTTCAGCCGGAGCAGCGTTTTCAGCCGGAGCAGCGTTTTCAGCCGGGGCAGCGTTTTCAGCCGGGGCAGCGTTTTCAGCCGGAGCAGCGTTTTCAGCCGGGGCAGCGGTTTCAGCCGGAGCAGCGTTTTCAGCCGGAGCAGCGGTTTCAGCCGGAGCAGCGGTTTCAGCCGGAGCAGCGGAATCAGCCGGAGCAGCGGAATCAGCCGGAGCAGCGGTTTCAGCCGGAGCAGCGACTGTGACAGCTTCGGAATCAGCCGGAGCAGCGACTGCAGCCGGAGCGGTTTCGTAGGTGAACTCGGTCATCTGCGCGGGGTAGGTGGCCATGAGGTTACCGGCGAGGACGGAACCGCAGACCTGGCCAACGCCGAGAACGAGAGTCGCGATGAGGCCCTGAACGCTGGCTTTCATGTCGTCGGACGCAACTTTGTCGCCGTACATGTAGGAGGCGGCATAGAAGAACGCGTAGGCCAGACCGTGGAGGCAGAGACCGACCAGGGCGAGCGAGAAGACCTGCTCCATGAAGCAGAAGTAGCGGAGGAACCAGGCCGCGATACCGATGAGCAGCACGTTTTTCAGACCAAAGCGGGCCGCAAGGATCGGGAGGAGGAACATGAAGACGACTTCCGAAAACTGGTTGATCGTCGTGAGTGCCAGCGGAGCAGGATAGCCGCCCTGCATGAGCATCGGAACGCACAGCGTGAAGAAGAGACCGCACGCCGGGATACCAGCCAGCAGGATCGCGAGCACGAAGACGAAGAACGCAGGTTTCTTGAAGAGCGCGAACGCTTTCAGACCCATGACATCGCCGTCCGCAGCGCCTTTGGGCGGGGTGTTCGGCAGCGTCAGCGCGTAAACGGCAAGGAGGAAGCAGCAGCCTGCTGCGACGTAGAAGAACTCATTCGTGCTTCCGCCGCCGAAGAACGCCTGGATGAACAGCACGACGGCGATCCACCCCATCGTACCGAACATGAAAACTCGCGGCGCATTGTTGCGATCCGGGACGTGCTCGAAAACGATCGAGTTCAGCAGTGCGATCGTCGGCATGTAGCACATCCCCACGGCGATCATCGCAAGAAGCATCGGCATGAAGGCCTCCTGTCTGCCGGCGAAGCAAAGCAGGATACCGGCGAGGAGGTGCAGGAACGCGAGCACTTTCTGCGCGGCGAAGTAGCGGTCCGCCAGCGGAGCGACGAGCATCGGAGCGAGAATGGCGCCGATCGGGATCGCTGCGCCGATCCAGCCGACGTGATTGCCGGGAAAGTTCAGGACGCTGGAAACGTAGCCGGTCAGGGCGAAGCCGTAGCTGCCCCAGATGGCGAACTGGAGGAAATACGCAAGCGACAGACGCGGATACGCGGCTGCCACGGGGGTCTTTTCAGACATGGAAGGACTCCTTTTTTAATTAATGGGTGACAAAACTGTATTTTGGTGGATGTGCGTGCCCTTTTTTACGTTTTTACAAACTCCGGGATGCGGATCACCGTCCGTCAGCAGAAGAGCTGATTCACTGCAGTTCGGTCAGTTTCACTGCGGTACCGTAAGCTAGAACTTCAGCGGCATTCTGCACGACGGCACTCGTGGCGTAGCGGACATTCACGATGCCGTCAGCTCCCATTTGAGCCGCCTGCTCGCACATTCGGCGCGTCGCAATGGTACGGGCTTCCTGCATCATTTCGGTATACCCTTTGATCTCGCCGCCGACGATGGTCTTCAGACCAGCCATGAAGTCACGCCCAATGTGCTTGGACTGAACGACGGCCCCCTGTGCGATGCCGAGGACCCGATACGAGGCGCCGGGAATGTTTTCGGTCGTGGAAATGAACATGAACGGATTCCTTTTCTAGGGATGTGAAACTGTGCGTGAAAATGAAGGGAGGCATTTTTCTGCAACCGCCCGAACAAACGCTCCCAGCCCCTTCGAAAAGAGGCTGGAAGAGGCACCCGCTTTCAAGGCGCGGAATACTTTTTTTCCTACTTCGTCTCAAAACGGAAGACCGTGACGGTACGGTATTTTTCGCCCGGACGCAGGATGGCGGACGGGAAGTCTTTCTGGTTCGGGGAATCCGGATAGTGCTGCGTTTCGAGGCAGAGACCGGAGCGTTTTCCGTAGGCTTTTCCGCCTTTTCCGACGAGCGAGCCGTCAAGGAAGTTTCCGCAGTAGAACTGGACGCCGGGTTCCGTCGTGTAGACGCTCATCTGACGTCCGGAAGTCGGTTCGTAGAGGACCGCGGCAGGTTCCATCTCGCGATTTTTGAAGTCTTCCAGTTCATGCGGCTGGCTCAGGACCCAGTTGTGGTCGTATCCGCCGCCGATCTTGAGCTGGTCGTAGTCCTGTTCGATCCGTTCGCCGATGGCGGTCGGTTTGCGGAAGTCAAACGGCGTGCCGGTAACGTCGCGCAGTTCGCCGGTCGGGATGAGCGTTTCGTTCACGACGGTGAATCTGTCGGCGTTGAGCGTCAGGACGTGATCCAGGATCGTCTCGCTCCCCGCGCCTTTCAGGTTGAAGTAGGAGTGCTGCGTGAGGTTGACCGGAGTCGCTTTGTCGGCGGTCGCACCGTAGAGGACGATGAGCGAATTGTCTTTCTTCGGCAGGATGTAGTTCACGACGACTTCAAGTTTTCCCGGGAATCCTTCATCGCCGTTCGGGGAAGTCATGGTGCACTTCAGGATCATCGCCTGTTCGCTGTCGTACGATTCGATCTCCCACATTTTGCGGTTAAAACCGATCTTACCGCCGTGGAGACACGTGATGCCGTTTTCGTTTTTCGTGACCTGATATTTTTTGCCGTCGATGGTGAACTGACCGTTCGCGAGGCGGTTTCCGTAACGTCCGACCACGGCGCCGAAGTACGGGCAGGAATCTTTTTCGTAGCCTTCGACCGAGTCGAAACCGAGGACGACGTCGTCCATTTTTCCGTTTTTATCCGGCACGACGATCGACGTGACCAGTGCGCCGTAACTGCTCACTTTTACGACCATGCCATTGTCATTGGTCATCGTGTAGAGTTTAACTTCTTCACCTTTGGAGGTTTTTCCCCAATCGGAAACGTCGATCCCGGCGGCACTGGCGATCCCGGAGGCCGCAATTGCTGCGATCAGTGCGAGGCTGGACATGAAAGTAGGTAATTTGGACATTGAAAACTCCTTTGTGTGAGTAATTTTTGAAAATCTGATAAAATCTGATTTTGAGGACGAACCTTTCACAGTATACCAGCAGATGCGCGGAATGACAAGGTCCTTCCCCGCCGAAACGAGAAAAAAATGTGAAAAAAAGAAAGAAAAAACGAAAAAAAAGGCAGTGAAGTCCCCTGACACGAATTTCTCGGAAAAGACGAAAAGACACAAATGAATTTTTAAAATTAAAAAATGTTCGCGCGATCCGTGTTTTTTCGTGCTTTTCGTGTTCCCTTTTCTGTATGGCTCGGTGCGTTTTCAGTGTATTCCGTGATGAAACTGGTACGCAGTTCCCGGCTGGACCTTTTTTAATTTTTTCGGAAAGTTTTGAGAAAGTTTTGAGAAAGTTTTGAGAAAGTTTGAGAAAGTTTTGAGAAAATTTTGGAAAATCTGACGAAAAAAACGGTCCGACGCTTGACGAAAAGAATGCAAAAGAGTAAAATGTGAAAAAGATCTTGGAAATTCCGTCCGCATACCGGCTCAAATTTTGAGAGTTCCTGAGATCCTATTTCAAGAAATGTGCCGCGGATCGGGAATTTTCCTTTTCGACTGTCCTTCCTTTCGACCTATAGGAGAAAAAAATGCTTAAAATGTCTCGACGCATTGCGTTTTTCGCAATTTTGTTTACCTTCCTCTCGCTTTTTGCCGTTTCCACCCTTTCCGCCTCGGAATTTCCGGGAACCAAATCGAGCTGGAACGGTTTTGACTGCTACGATTTCAAGATCGACGGGCGTCCGGCAAAAGTCGTTTGTCCGAAAGAGCCTGCGGAAGGCAGACCATGGGTCTGGCGAGCCGTCTTTTTTGGTCACGAACCGCAGACGGAGATCGCGATGCTGAACCTTGGCTGGCACGTGGCGTGGATCGGAACGAGCGATTTGCTCGGTTCGCCGCAGTGTAACGCGGAACGCACGAAACTCTACGAAATGCTTACCGGCGACTTCCAGTTCAACGCAAAACCCGTTCTGCTCGGCATGAGCCGCGGCGGGATCTGTTCGCTGCAGTGGGCGATCGCCAACCCGGACAAAGTCGCGGGTCTGTACATTGACGCGCCGGTCTGCGACCTGAAGAGCTGGCCCGGAGGAAAAGGGAAAGGAAAAGGACACGCTCCCAGCTGGAATCAGGCGTTGGCGACCTACGGAATGACGGAATCGGAGCTTTCCGACCCGAAAAACATGCCGGTCACGACCTGCCGCATTTTGGCAGAAAAGAAGGTCCCGCTCTTCATCGTTGCCGGTGACTCGGACCGCGTCGTGCCGTGGGACGAAAACGGAGCCATCCTCATCGAGAATTTCAAGGCGGCCGGCGGAGAAGTCGGACTCATTCTGAAACCCGGTGTCGACCACCATCCGCATTCCCTCAAGGACCCGAAACCGATCGTGGACTTCATGCTTGACTGCATGAAACGCTAGATCTGACGCCAAACGCCGTCTGACGCAAAACGCCGTCTGACGCAAAACGCCGTCTGACGCAAAACGCCGTCTGACGCAAAACGCCGTCTGACGCAAAACGCCGT
>JAFQOH010000195.1:0-4570 GCA_017403345.1 Thermoguttaceae bacterium | reverse complement strand
GAGAGGGAAACATTTTGGAAATTGTTTCCCTCTCAGACTCTCCCTTCAAAAACTTTTTAAACCTTTTTTGTGTTTTTTTGTTTTTGTGTTTTTTTTCGTGCTTTTCGTGGTTAAATTTTGGCTAAAGGTCCCACGCGCGACGACACTCTGCTTGAAAAGCGATGCGAGACGCACCGCCTCCCAAAAGCAACG
Source organism: Thermoguttaceae bacterium (assembly GCA_017403345.1). Lineage (GTDB taxonomy): Bacteria > Planctomycetota > Planctomycetia > Pirellulales > Thermoguttaceae > RGIG3701. The sequence goes on along the minus strand of JAFQOH010000195.1, from coordinate 4,378 downwards.
CGAGACGCGCAGCCTCCTAAAAGCGATGCGAGACGCACCGCCTCCCAAACACTCTGTGAGAGCCGTCTGGCTGCCCTTCACTCCCAACGGACCGGAAGAGGCTGAAGACAAAATGGGGCCGGAAGCTGCTTTTTCGGATCGACCGGTTTGAGCGGCTGCGGGCCATCGAGCGGCTCGACCGGATTTTCGGGATCTGCCAGTTCCCCACGAAACCATTGGTAAGTGAAGATCAGCACCTCATTCCGTTTCGCTTTTTCCGGATCCGTGACTCGTACCGTCAGTTTCAGGAACTTTCCGAAAAAATCCTGCGACGTTACTTCAACCCCCTCGCACTCCGGGATCAGCGTGAACCAGTAGTTCGGGACGCGCCATTTTCCGGGCTTCAGCTCCTTCAGATCCACTCCCTCCAGTTCCTTTCGTTCCTTGAAGCTGTCGGAGATAAAAAGGAGTTCGGTCTCACCCTCAAGTGCGATTTTTACCGGCTCGTCTGAGATCCGCACCATTCCGTTTCGCCGGCACTGCCCCACGAAAGCACAGGTGAGCGGCCGTGTCGGGAGCTGGTGGAAGTAGATGAACGCCTGCTCGCGCATCACGGAGGCCCAGACGGGCTGCGTGAGAACGTTTTCCGGTCCGTCCGCGGCTGCGCGGACTTTCAGAGGCAGCGGATGGTCCCAGTGCGCAGGATCGCCGTCCGTTTTCAGTCCTTCCGGCCAGATCTTTGGATCGACCCTCACGACGCAGACCGCAGAGGACGCGCCGGCAGGGATCCGTCCGGATTCCACGACAAAATCGGGACTTTCAGAGAAAACTTCCAGCGGGGCATCGAAACCGGGAGCGCGGAATACGCGCAGACGCAGGACTCGCGAAATGTGCGAAAAGACGAAAGTCTCCTCATCCGCCAAGACGAAAAAAGAGGGTTCCGGGCGTGAAAATCGGATCCGGTAAATATTTGCGGGATCCCCTTTACTGAGCACATTGGAGAGCTGGACCGTAAAAGTACCGTCTTTGGGGAGCGTCACCATCAGGATCGGGTCGGCATGGTGCGTCCGCAGCCCGATATTCGGTCCCTCCGCTCCGGCACGATCGTCACACTCGGCAACGAGATCACCGGAATCGTCCCGCAATTCCAGCCGGGCATCGAGCGGAGAATCCAGCGCACCTGCCGTCACGTCGATCACGATCTGCTCGCCGGCCTTTCCGGAAAATCGGAAATCCGCGGTCTGTCCGTCCTTTTCGAGTTTTCCGTAAAAGACCGACGGGAATTCCGCGTCCTGAACCGCTTTCGCTTCCTTCGGCGCCTCCTTTTCCACGCAAAGACTCATTGGCCGAAGCAGAAAACGGCCGCCAAGTTCCCGGATCTCCGCCATCGGGACGCCGTCCCAGTTCGGAAAGGCTGTCAGTTTGGAAAGATCCAGCTCTTCATTGGGAAGATTTATGCCGAGAAGCTGAACTTTTTCCTGCATTCCCTCCTGCACACAGGGCGGATAGACGGCCTCGATCCATGGCAGCGTACCGATCGCCAGCCGATAAACGAAATCGTCTCTCCCGCGGAAAAGGGAATCTTGGACTTCCGCGCAGTATACGCCGTCCTCCGGGACCTTAAAAACGAGAGCCGGGTCTGGATCATTCTTCCAGCAGACCGCCGATGCCGCTTTCATGCCGTCTGGACCATAGACCGTCAGGAGCGGCTGAAACCATCCCGGGACTGCATCTGCGAGGAAGGGAGCCAGATGACGTCCCCGCAGGAAAAGGACGACTCGTTCTCCCGCTTTTGCATGAAACTGAAATCGGTCAGCGTCGCCCGGCCGGATCTGCCCGTTCACCATCACCGGCAGTGAAAGCGCTGGAAGCTGCGTCCGTACCCAGTGGATGGTCTTTCGTTTCGTATTGTCCCAGTAACTCGGCGGCTCCGGCGTATCGTTCGGCTCCAGCTCGCGTACTTCAGGCAGTTCACCGACCTGAAAAACTGCGGGAAACGACGTCGCATTCCGAGTCCGCACCCAAAGAAGCCGGTCTCCGCACGGCGCATCCGGAGCGATCGTGACCTCGAGCAGGAGTCCCTGCGAAAGCGTTTCCTTTGGTTTTCGCTCGGGCCGCGGGAAGAAGTACTCCCAGAAGACCCGCTGAATATCTTCCGGCTCATGCCGATTTAGGAGTTCATCAAAGTACGGCAGCTGGTCTGCGAGCATTTCCGGCGTCAGGTACGCTTTTTCTTCTTCCGTTCGCTCTCGATCCGCAAGACGGGCAGTCCGGGCGCGTTGAAGCTCTTCTCGTTTTGCCGAACGTTCCGACTCCGGGACGTCCAAAAGCCCAAACTCTTCCTCGTAAAGCTGACGTGCCGGGATCCCCTCCTCGGGATTGTTGATCGCCATTTTCCGAAACCGCTTCAGAACGCGTGCCGAGACACCGTTCCCTGAGAACGAAACGCTTTCGATGCCGTCCAGTTTCCGTCCGCCGATCAGGACGCGAAACGTCGTCCCGCGCTGACCGCCTGCCGGATAAACGTAGCCGATAGAAGGGGACTGCGACTGCGTTTGCGCCTGTGCCGAAACGCTCTCCATAAAAATCAGGCACGCACAGATCCCTAGGAAGAATCCCGGCAGCGCGGCCTGGGCAGAGCGAAGGTCTTTCAAACTGAAAAATTGGCGAGTCAGGTTCATTTTAACGTACATTTTGAAGCGCATTTGGAATCCCGTTGAAATTCACGAAAAAGGAAGCGGTCTCCCGCACAAAAGTCCAGCCCGAAGGCGTAACACACACCAAACCGAGTCCGAAAACTCACGAGTTTTGCGTCAGTTCCGTAAGCCAGCCGTTCTCCGACGGCGGATCCATGATCGGCAGGTCAAATCCTTTTTCATTCGGCATTTTTGCCGTCGGATCGATCCCCATCTGCCAGTAGATGGAACCAAGCAGATCCTGCGGCAGAACAGGACGCTCCGCTACGTTTTCTCCGGTCTCGTCCGACCTTCCGACGCTCATTCCGCCCTTGAATCCGCCGCCTGCGAGCATGACGCTGAAGCACCGGCCGAAATGTCCGCGTCCGCCGAACCACGGAGATTCCCTCTGGATCTTCGGCGTCCTTCCGAACTCTCCGCCCCACCAGATGATCGTGTCGTCCAAAAGATTCCGGTCGCGCAGGTCCTTCAGGAGCATTGCGAGTCCGGCATCCCATTCCGGCTGGCGTCGAGTCAGGGTCTCAAAGTGGCGTTTATGCGTATCCCATCCCCGATAGTTGATCGTAATGTACGGCACGCCGCGCTCCACGAGACGCCGGGCCATCAGGCAGGACTGCCCAAACCAGTTTCGTCCGTAGGCATCGCGGACCGCCTCCGGCTCTCTTCCAAGGTCAAACGTCTCCGCAGCCGTTCCGGAAATGAGCTGAAACGCATTCTGACGGGCAGACAGAACATCATCCAGCACTCTGTGACCATCGTGAGCATTTCCCCAGGAATCCAGACCGTTCAGCAATTCCTGACGTCTTGCCTGACGCGCCTGATCGATCCCCGGCAGAATGTACCCGGAAACCAGAAACGGCGTTTTGGAAGGATCTCCGCCCGTGATGAACGGTTTGTAGCGCGACCCAAGAAATCCCGATTCCGAGAAACGGCCCTGCCCCGTCGTGAGGACGACATACGGAGGGATCGGTGAATCGTAACCGGCATCGTATCCCCGCATTTTCGAGATCACCGCGCCAAGATTCGGAAAGACCTTCTCGCCCGGCATTCGGCCCGTCTGCATCCGATACGCAGCTACTTCGTGATGGTTCGTTTCATGAGTCATCGAACGAATGCACGAGTAAAGATCCGCACAGCGCGCAAGTTCCGGAAGCGACTGACTGATCTCCATCTGCGGCACATTCGTCACGAGCGGTGAATCCCACGTTCCGCAGTACGCAGGCCCTGCGCCGGGTTTCGGGTCAAATGTCTCCAAATGACTCGGACCGCCCCACATCCAGATCTGGATCACGTGCTTTGCTTTTCCAGGTTTCATCACCGAAAACGAAACCGTTTCCGCCGTACCCGCAGAGACCGCTGGAGTCGCCGGATTCGCCGGATTCGCCAGATTCGCCGGATTCGCCGTCTCCGATGACACCAGATACGGAAGTCCGCACGAAATCGCCGACCCGCCCGCACACACACTCAAAAACCGACGCCGATCGAGCATTTTCTTTCCCTTTCTTTCTTCATTCATTTTTCGCATTTCCGTTTTCTCGATTCCGTTTTCTCGATTCCGTTTTCTCGATTCCGTTTTCTCGATTCCGTTTTCTCGATTCCGTTTTCTCGATCCCGTTTTCTCGATCCCGTTTTCTCGATCCCGTTTTCTCGATCCCGTTTTCTCGATCCCGTTTTCTCGATCCCGTTTTCTCGATCCCGTTTTC
>JAFQOH010000194.1:0-72078 GCA_017403345.1 Thermoguttaceae bacterium | reverse complement strand
GCTGAAACGCCCGCTGAAACGCCCGCTGAAACGCCCGCTGAAACGCCCGCTGAAACGCCCGCTGAAACGCCCGCTGAAACGCCCGCTGAAACGCCCGCTGAAACGCCTGCGGAAACGCCCGCGGAAACGCCCGCGGAAACGAAAACGAAAGGAACGGACGAATGACGCAAAAACCATGGCTCACGACCATTTTGACGAACACAGACCAGCTTCCTCCCATGGAAGACGTGCAGGCCGCGCTCAAAAAGATCCCCGGCTACGAAACGCTCCAGTTTGAGAAAGTCGCACTGGAAGCGAACCACTACGTTTTCCGAATGCACTCCGCACTCCTTGCGGTGACGCTGACGAACGCGCAGTCCGATCCGGAAGCTGATTCCGTTCCGCTCTCCGAACTGAAAAGCGCCTGCTCGCGCGCCTGGCACTGGGTCGACGCCGCCATGGAAGTTCCCAAAGCAAAACGTCAGCTTCTCGCGGCAGTTCTCCCGGATGAAGACGGCCTCGAACCGCTCGACACGGCCCTCCTTTTGACCAGCCTGACCGCGGCGGTCCTGAAAAACACGCCAGCATCTGCCGTTTACTGGAACCATTCCGGAATGCTCCACGAACCGTTTTCCTTCATGGAGCACGCCGTCGGCATCAATCGCCAAACGATCCCGGTGGAACTTTGGGTCGAATTCCGTCTTTTCCTGAATTCCGACCTCACCCTCTCCATCGGCACCTGGGGCATGAAGGCCTTTGCGCTCGCAGAACTGGAAGTCTCACACTCCCGTCACGATGCCCAATGGCTGCTGCGCTGGCTCTTCAATCTCGCGCATCTCATGCTCGAAAATGGGCCGCTCGATACAGAAATGGAGCACACGTTCGGGCACTCGGATAAAGAATCGTTCACGCTCACCTACGCACGCTCTGCTCCGGAGATCCAGCGCGCCGGTCTGGAGGATGTTTTGAACGTCCAGTTTGAAATCTCACACGATCCGCACACAGACCGCTGACCCATATTCGCGGTCCCCTGCTGCCTCCAGACCACTACCCCCAACACCACTACCCCCAACACCACTACCCCCAACACCACTACCCCCAACACCACTGCCCCCAAGACCACTACCCCCAAGACCACTACCCCCAAGATCACTGCCCAAGATCACTATTTCAGTTCCACGCCCGCGTTCATTGATCCGCCAAACGGAAACGAATGCGGGCTTTTGATCTTTTTGGAAAAGTTTTTCTGCTCATGTACAAAATTGCTCTTGATTTTTTTTCAAATTTTGATTAATTAATACCAAGATCCGTTTACTTCCATTTCCAATTGGCACGTTGAGGCCATTTTGTTTTTTTTTAGATCCCAAAATCATGAAACGTTTCGTTTTTTTCGTCCTTTTTTGTGCCGCACTTTCCATTTCCGTTCCGTTTTTGACCGGATGCAAGTCGCAGACCGGTACCGTCCTGCGTCCTGGGAGCAAACAGCTGACCGGCAGCCATAAAGCGGGCCAGGAAGTCTTCAAGCCGCTGGTCGAGGAATCCGTTGCGCGTCTTCTAGGTGCGGAAGAGTCTCACGGAACGGGACTCGCTCCCAAAAGGATCTGTTTCGTCGGCGTTGAAAACTACTCCGCGGAAGAGCTGGCCGACTTCAAGGAACAGCTCTACGAAATGATCGAAACGTCGGTGAGTGCCAGCGGAAAGTACGTTTCCGTCAGCCGCCGTTACGTGGACGCGGCGATCCGTCAGGAACGTTTCCGGATGGATGATCTTTTCATTCCGGAAAATCAGAGAAAACTCCAAGCCGCACTCGAAAAGGACGGACAGCCGTTCGAATATCTGCTCTTTGCGAAACTCACGAGCGGAACGACCGTCGACAATAAAGACAAGCAGCGCGACTACCGTTTGACGCTGGAGCTGATCAACATCAACGACGGAACTTCCATCAAGGAAGGCTGCGACCTGAGTAAAGCATACAATGTGTCGCTCGGCGCGAAAATGCGAAACCGCTGAATGCTGGATTTGGAGTAAAACGGGGGCGGAAATGCTGAAAAAGCAGAAAAAAATGGAAAATAGAGCGTCTCGAAACATGAAGGCTCGAACATTCGCGCTGGGGTGCCTTTGCGTATTTTTTTCAGCGTTTTTTTCTGCAGGCTGCCAAACGTACACGAAACGAGTCTTTCAGGCTCGTGAGGCCTTCTACTGCAATCAGCTCGACGCTGCGGTCTCGACGGTCCAAGAACTGCGTGAAAAACCAGCGAATGCAAAAAATCAGGACATTCTGAAACTGGAAGAATCGATGATGCGGATGTGCCGCGGTGAGTTTCGGGAAGCAGAACAGCTTCTGCGGGAAGTTCGCGATTCTTTTGATGCGATGGAAAACCAGAAAATGAAGAAGGGGGCGGAAGTTGCCGCCTCGATGCTGGCTGATGACAAAGTACTCTCCTATCCCGGGGAAGATTACGAAAAAGTCATGATCCGCGTCATGCTGACGATCAACAGTCTCATGAAAGACGGAGACGATGCTCGCGCTTACGCTCTCCAGATCAATCAGAAGCAGGAAGAACTCATCGCACAGAGTCCCGAAGATCCCCAAACGAAAGAAAAAGTCAAAAAATCTTACCGAAATCTCGGCATCGGCCCGTTCATCAGCGGGATCCTGCTCGATTCCGACGTGACGGCCCGGCAGGAACAGATCCGGGAATTTACGAAAGTGACACAGTGGAGTCCGGAGTTCATCGGAGGACATGAGCTTCTGGAACGTGCGCAAAACGGGATCCATTCCGAAAAAGGAAACGGCGTGGTCTACGTTTTCGCTCTGGTCGGACATGGACCGTTCAAAGTAGAGAAAAATGCGGAGACGACACAGGCCGCAATGCTCTGTGCCGACATTCTGATCTCGGCGGCCTCAAAACACACGGTCACCCCGACGATCGCATCCGTGCCGATCCCCGAAGTCCTCACTTCGCCGATCCGATACCGTGCCGCCAAAATCACCGTAGATGGAGCAGATCCCGTCCTGACAGAAAAGATCACAGACGTGAATCAAATGGCTCTGGAACAGTTTGAAGCAAATAAACCATGGATCATGGCCCGTGCGATCGCTCGCCGAGCCGTAAAAAAAGCAGGACTTTACGGATTGAAGGAAGCTACTAACGTTTCTTCTCCGGAGGGTGAGCTTCTGGTCGACCTGATCGGGATCCTTTGGGAAGCATCCGAGGAGGCTGACACGAGGTGCTGGAATCTCCTTCCCGGCTCGATCCAGGTCGCACGTCTGGAACTTCCTGCCGGCGAACACGACCTGACGCTGACAGCAAGCGAAACAGCAGCGGCCCGCTCACTGGACGAACTGCCGAATTTCACACGATACGATGACCGCGGACTCCGCGTCTCCCTTTCAACGCCCCCTTTACCCCATTCAAGACCCGCTCCGCATCACGGCCCCGCTCCGCATCACGGCCCCGCTCCGCATCACGGCCCCGCTCCGCATCACGGACCCGCTCCGCATCACGGACCGAAAGGACACCATGTGCACAAAGTGTGGAAAAATCTGCTTCAAGAAAAGACGGAAAATCCGAATTCATGCAGCCTCCATCTGACGGTGGAAGACGGGAGGAATTCGTACGTTTTCGTCTATTTCGGCGACTACGGTCTGATCGGCCGTCCGTACGTGAACACACCGTGAAATGCGCGGTTTTTGTATACGAACGCCGTTTTTCGAGATCCTCTAATGAAATCCCGAAATTGCTTTGCGGAAAATAAAAATTTACGATCCCGGAAAGTATTCAAACTGCGTAAAATGTAAAACATAGAGAGCACGGCAAGTCAGGGCAAAATGAAAGTTTAGCGATTTTCGGATGGAAAATCATGAAAATTCGACGCCCCCCCCTTGAAAAAAATCAAAATTCTGCAATAATAGGTACTTCCATAGCGTATATTCAGCTATCGGAAATAGTGGGGTCCTCCCCGCTTGAACAAAAGCAAGCACGTGAAACGCTTCCTGCAGCGATGCAGTAAATGTTTCGAAACTATTCAAGTCGTATGTATTTTTTAGTTGAGGTCGTTCATGTCGGAATTGGAAGTTTTGGAAGTTAAAGTTCGTGATACGTTTGGAAAACGCAGAATTCGTCGCCTTCGCGCCGACGGTTTTGTTCCGGCCAACCTCTATGGACACAAACAGGAAACGGTCAGTCTTCAGGTCGACGCCGCTGCACTGTTCATGCTTCTTCGCCGCGGTCATCAGATCATCAAGCTGTCCGGCGCCTGCACGGATGAAGTGCTCATCAAAGAAGTTCAGTGGAACGTCTGGGGCAATGAGATCTTCCACGTTGATTTCACCCGTATCAATGCGAATGAAAAGCTCACCGTTACGGTCCCGGTCGTCCTGAAAGGCGAAGCTGCCGGCGTCCGTGAAGGCGGTGTCGTTGAAGTCCTCGTCCATGAAGTGGAAGTCGAATGCAGTGCCGTGAACGTTCCGGATAACGTGACCGTCAGTGTTGCGAAACTCGGTCTTGGTCAGCAGATCACCGTCGCGGACGTGGCTCTCCCGGCAGGGATCACGATCAACGCTGCTGCGGAAACCGTTCTGATCCAGTGTGTTGCGAAGAACGAAGAAGTGAACATGGAAACGGGAGCCGCCGACGGCGCCGAACCGGAAGTCATTGGCCGCAAAAAGGCTGCCGAAGAAGAATAATTTCCGGTTCATTTTCCGTTTTGCAAGTCCAGGAAGCGGGAATGTGCGAAAGGGGTGCGTTTTATGCAGTTTGGCGAATGGTTCAAAACACTGTTTTTCAGAAAACGCACGCCTGATCTGCATGAGCAGACAGTCGATTCCCTTTTTGCAGACGGTTCTGATGTGTGGAATGAAGAGGACGGCGGGAATTCCCATCCTGCGGATAAAGTATTCGCGGAGGATTTTGAGAATTCCCGGCCTCGGGCAGAAAATGTCGATAGGATCCTCTCAACGCGCAAAGGAACGGCAGAACTTCTTGCTTCCGTAAAGGAGCAGGGAACGAAGATGAAATTGATCGTCGGATTGGGAAATCCCGGAGCCAAATACGTCGGAACACGGCACAATGTAGGATACGAAGTCCTTGCGGAAGCTGCGAAGCGTTTTGGTGACGGACGTACCCGCTCCAAGTTTCAGGGCGAGGTCATGGAAGGCTCGATCGCGGGACAGAAAGTCGTTTTTCTAAGTCCTGTAACGTACATGAACCTCAGCGGACAGAGCGTCCGGCCCTGTATGGATTTTTATCGGGTGAACGTGAAGGATGTTTTGATCATCTGCGATGACGTTCACCTTCCAACGGGTCATCTTCGGATCCGGACGCAAGGGTCAGCCGGCGGTCAGAAAGGACTGGCGGACTGCATTCGGGCACTGGGTACGGAGAACGTGCCCCGGCTGCGTGTCGGTGTTGGCGAAAAGCCTGCCGGCTGGGAGATGGCAGATTATGTTCTGTCCAAGTACAATAAAGCAGACCGGGAATTGATCGACGTAGCGGTTCAGCGGGCAGCAGATGCCGTCGAATCGTGGGTCAAAGAGGGAGCTGACCGGTGCATGACGCGCTTCAATGGAAATTGAACTGTGGCCGGCGATCCCGCCTTTTTCGATCCGATCCCTTTTTTTTCGATTTTTTAAAGTCGAAGATCAGAAAATCAAAAGCAGCAGGACCTTTCGGGGAATTGCTGATCCATTTAGTAGTTAGTGTGTTTTTTTAATCAGGAGTTTTGCTTTGGCACTCAACGTTTACGAAGGAATGTTTATTCTGGATTCCGGCCGTTTCGCCCGCGATCCGGAAGGTATCGCCGCTCAGGTCGATAAAATGGTCCAGGACGCTGGCGGTGAAATTCTCGTCAGCCGTCAGTGGGAAGAACGCCGTCTTGCGTACCCGATCAAAGGTCAGCGCAAGGGTCTCTATTGGCTGATGTACTTCCGTCTTGACAGTCAGAATCTTGCGGAATTGAATCGCCAGTTCAGTCTGTTTGACGCGAACATTCGCAATCTCTTCATCAAGATCGATCCGCGCATCGTCGACCAGCTCGTCGCGCACGCGGAAGCCGGCCCGGCCGCGATGGCGGAACGTCAGCTTCCCGACATCGACGAAGATGAAGATGGAACTGAAGAAGACTACGGACGCGACGAAGACTAAATTTTAAGAGATCCGACATCCAGCTTAAAGGAGATTTACGATGGCCAGTTTCAATCGGGTGATCCTCGTTGGCAATTTGACCCGCGATCCGGACCTGCGTTACACACCGTCCGGAATGCCTGTTTGTGAAATCGGTCTGGCGGTGAATGACCGTCGGCGTACTCCGGAGGGCGAGTGGATCGAAGAAGCTACTTTCATCGACGTCACGTTTTGGGCGAAGCAGGCAGAGGTTTGCAGTCAGTATCTTACAAAAGGTTCACCGATCCTGGTTGAAGGACGGCTGAAGCTGGACCAGTGGGAGCAGGACGGAATGAAGCGTTCCAAGCTCCGTGTGGTCGGAGAACGGATGCAGATGCTCAGTGCCCGCGGCGCAGGCGGAAACGGCGGCAGTGCGCCCCGCTCTACGCGTAATGAGTCCGAAGCGTATGGAAGTTACGATGACTCGTATTCCCAGGTACCGCCGCAGAGAGGCGGAGGAATGTCGGGAAATCCGGGTCCCTCGGACGATATTCCGTTCTGAGTTCGTTTTTCAAGCGCGGACAGCGGACGAATATCTGATTTGCTTTAAGACAGCGGCACAGAACGTCCTTTCACCGGACATCTGGAAGACGTTGCCAAAAAAGCTGGCGGAATGTTTCCGTCTAACTTGCGAAAGCAAGGACACCTCGCTGCTGAACATGAGTAGAACTCCTTCATCAGCGTGCACGTTTCATTCACCTGTTGGCGAATTTTTTCACCGGTGGGTTTCGGAAAAAGAAACTCTGCCGTGTATCAGCTGGAAGGTAATCAGTGGTTTTGAGCCAATGAGTACGAACTGGCCGGCGGTAAATATCCGGTGTGGAGAATATAGAAAGGATCAATCATGCCCAACACTACAAAACAGAAGAAGATCAAGAGAAATTCCTTCAAAATGAAGCGCCTGCCGAAAGGCCCGAACGGCGGTATCGAGCTGCTGCTCATCCAGTCGGTCGACAATCTTGGCAAACAGGGCGATGTCGTTGAAGTGAAACCCGGTTACGCGCACAACTACCTGATCCCGCAGGGTCTGGCTACCGTCGCGACGGATCACCACAAGCGCATGGTCGAAAAGCACAAGGCTCTTCTGGCTGCCATTTACGAGCAGAAGAATGCCGAATGCAAAGCGCTCTACGAATTGCTCCAGAACGTCAGTGTTTCCATCCCGGCGAATGCCAACGACGAAGGCCGTCTGTACGGTTCCGTTGGTGCTCCGGAGATCCTGGCCGCTCTGAAAGAGCAGAACATCACGCTGGCTGAGGACCAGGTCCGTCTGCCGAGCACGCTCCAGGAACTGGGTCTCTACAAAGTGAAGATCCATCTCTCCGCTGAATACGAAACGGAACTGAGCGTCTGGGTCGTCCCGACCGTCACCGTGAAATAAAAAACTACTACTAAATGTGCGCACTGGTTTCGTGCCGGTGCGCGGAAAGTCAAAAATGGAACGTTTGTTTCTGTTTTTGACTTTTTTTATGGGGATGGCCGACTGAAAATGACGTAATTGTGTGAGTGTTTCTATTCTGAATGTTTCTAATATCGATCAGCCCATGATGTCAAGAACGGACGAGTGAATATTTTTTGAGAATTTCGTGTTTCCCTGTGTATTTCTGCGGACCGTCTGTGATTTCAGTGGTGGAGTAGTTTTTGGGCTAAAGGTTCCACGCGCGACGGCACTCTGCGAGAGCCGTCTTGCTGCCCGTCATGTCATGAACGCTCGTGAGGGAGGAACATTTTGAAAATCGTTCCTCCCTCAGGCTCCCTCTTCAAAAACTTTTTGATGTTTTGATGTTTTGATGTTTTGATGTTTTATTTGGAGGGCGGCGCAACGACTTTCACGACGACTGCGGTATCCGGGAATTTCCCGGAATAGTACGCCAGGGCATGATCGTTTCCAAGAACGACGGCATTCACGTTTCCGGAGTCAAACGTAACGGTACTTCCTTCTGCGACAGCTTCCGGAGCCGGCCAGTTGAGCGGCGCGGTGAAGACGTCGTCTGGTTTTACGCTGCGTCGGAGGAGGATCCCGCGTCCGCGATGGTAGTAGTAATTGCTCAGCAAACCGGTTTTCGGGTCGAGGATCAGACTTGGCGTGGAGCATCGGACCTCGCCGATATTCGTACGGCTTCGTGTCCATGTCTTGCCGGAGTCTGTTGACGTGAGCTGGAACTGTGCTTGATTTGTCGAATTTTCACCGAATTCGGTCCTCCCGATCGCGAGGATCTTTCCATCCCCAAGGAACACCGCCGACTGTTCAGTTGGCCAATCAGCTTTCGTAAGCCCTTTTTCGACGACATTTTGCGTCCAGGTCGCGCCGTTGTCCGTACTGACGAGCGTCCCCCACGAATTGTCGTTTGCGTCGTCACTGTACTTCCCGGCAAACCAAAGAGCCATGAGTCCCGTGCCGGGGACGGAGAAGACGTCGGTGATCTGGATCGGCATGGGATCGAGTTCCGGACGAACGAGGTGCGTAAAATGGACACCGTCAGTCGAGCGGTAAAGATCGTGGCTAAATCCCTGGGGCCCCACGTTTCGGACCCAGAGGAGCATGGCGCCGTTTTCGTCAAGTCCTTTTCCGATGGTGACTTCACCGACTTCCGGAGCGTTCACGACGAGCATTTCGGGGGTCCAGGTCTTTCCGCCGTCAGTGGAGGTCCGTGCGTAAACGCCGCGTTTTCCTTCACCGATGGAATGGGCGGTCCCACGGCTGTAGACGCAGACGAGTTTGCTGCCGAGCGACTGCATGACGGGCCACGAATTGTATCCGGGAGCGTCCTGAACGGTGTGAGCGGGAGATATCGGCGGGAGCGGAGTCACGCGGACAGCTGCGAGTCCGACGGGCCGAGTGAACGTGTCGGCCGGGTCACTGGGTTCGCGCTGGATCCGAATCGTCAGCGGGAGGGAAGGATCCACGGGATAGCGGGTCTCCAGCTGGATCGTACGCGTGCGGAACGGTTCCGGAGGAAGCGGAGTTCGGACAGGAGTTCCGCAAACGTACCCGGATGTGAACGGTCCATCGCTCGCCATTTGGGAAAGATGGACCCGGTAGACGTCCTCCAGAGGCGCGGTATTTTCCTGCTCCGTTTCGCCGCGTTCATTCGTCGTCACGAGGATCTCGATCTTGACGGCTGCGCAGTTTTTGGGAAGGTTCGGGATGATCCCTGCGACGGACTGTCCGGAAGTTTTTCCGGAGAGCGACCAGATCGGAATGTGCGTCGAGCCGTTCGACATGAGCTGGATGGAGGGATCGCCAGTCGCGCGAGTGAGATCGTTCACCGTCATGCAGATCGGCTCCATTTCTTCACACAGGCATTCAAGAGGAAGTCCCGTTCCAGAGACGATGCCGGAGAGGATACCAAAGAACAGGGAGACGGTGTGGGTACATTTTCTAAACATGAAGTACTCCTTTAAAATTTCAGGCGGATGGAAACTGGAAACGGTCCCAGAGGAAAATTTCAGCCGTTTCCTGATTTTGATTTTACCATATCCCGAATTTTTTGTAAAGGGAGGTACCCCTTCCGTCTCGCAAATTTACGGCACATCCAGCATCTGCGTACCTGTTGCCGGATGGACCAATTGAAATTTTGAAGTTTCCAGGAAGACTATTTTTCCGCTTTTTCTTCCAGAACGATCTGTTTCACGGTCTCGAACGCGATCTCTTTGTGGCGTTTGAGTCCCTTGGAATCCCGAATGCCGTTCTGTGAAATGAAGTACGTTCGGACATTTCTACTTCGCATGAATGCAAAGCGGATCTCGCCGTACTTCTGGAGTTTCTCCGTCGTGAAAGTCGATTCCGTCGAATCGATGAGCTGCGCCAGCTCACAGGCAGCTCCCTGAGAAACGGAGAATTCCTTCTTTTCGGATGCCCCCGTCGCCGGATCCGTCACCTGGATCCACCCTTCGGCACCGATCGGCTGCATTTCGATCAGCGGCTGATTTGCGATGCGGAAAGAAAAGAAGATGAACAGCGTGAAGCAGGTGATGAACGTGAATGCATGAAGGACCGTCGCCCGGCGATGGTAACGGCGTCTGCGTCCCTGCGGATCCGCGGCAACTTGAGAGTTCCCGTTCTGCGAAACGTTTCGGCTGCCGTTCTGTCCGGCATTTCTGCGTACGTTGGCACGTGCGTTGGCGGCTTTTTTACTGCTGGAGTTCTTTTTGCTCATGAAAGTTTCCTTTTTTACGAAAAATGGGGACGCTGCGAAATGTCGGAGCGGAGCCCCTAGATCAGTTTCGGAGAAATGCGCGGATCGCCCGATCGACGGCTTCGGGCTGCTCCATCGGAGCGAGATGCGCGGCATTCGGAATGACGGCGAGTTCGGCCTCCGGCATGGTACGGGCAAGCTCCTCCATCGCGGAGGGTGGTGAGAGCACGTCCAGTTCCCCCGTCAGGATGAGGACCGGGATCTCGAATTTCGTCACGAGCTGCGTGAAGTCCCGGCGCTGCGCCATTCCGCGGGCTGCGGCTGCGACGCCCTGGGGTGAGTTTTCAGAAACCATGCGGTGATAGACCGAATAGACGCCGTTCGGATCCTCGGCGGCACGGAGCGTCGCGTCGGTCATGAGATTTTTCTTCATTCCCTCGGCCAAGAAGGCGCAGGAGGCCTCTTTTTCGATCCTTTCGGCCGTCAAAAGACGGTTGGCTGCAGCTTCCTGCGTGTCGCAGCGGACGTTGGAATCGCAGAGGATGAAGCGTTCCAGACGCGCTGCGTGCCGGCTCCAGAATTCCAGTCCGACGTACCCTCCCATGGAAAGTCCGCAGTACGTGCATTTCTCGATGCCGAGCGAATCGAGCAGCTCCGCAAGATCGTCTGCCATGTCCGCCATCGTCGTAAGCGTTGCACCGGACGGAGCACTTTTCCCCATTCCGCGAAGATCGGGAGCTAGGACGGTGAACTCATCGGAAAGTCCCGCAAGCTGCGCCTCCCACATCCGGCGGTCAAAAGGGAAACCGTGTCCCAGCAGAAGGACCGTCGGACTGGTACCGCGTTTTTCGTAATTCAATTTCATGCGTCTGTTCCTGTGTGCGTGCGTCAGGAGCCGGCATTCGGACGTCCTAACAGGTGGAAGGTCTTCTCAAACTTTTTCAGAAGCCCGTTTTCTTCCGTTCCATCTTCCGGTCTCGGTTCTTTTTCCGGAAACGGCATCAATATTCCCCAAAGAAGAAAACGAAACAAAATCCTTTCCCATTATACCAAATTTTGCCGTTTTGTATACCGGGCAGAAAAAGAAAATTTCAGAAAATTGCAAGATCCGGCTTCCCAATGCTGCTTAAAACGGAAAAAATGGGGAAAATTCAAGACAAAAGGAATTTTGACCGAAAAAGAAAATGGATTTCTGTCGATTCCGGAGAAATTCTGGAACATTTCCCTCTTTTTCGGGAAAAAAGTTCAGAAGATCCCCGGATCCGGCACGTTTCAGAGATTCCATGATCGGTAAATTGGAAAGAAACGGTAATTTGTATGAGCATGGTTGGCGAGTTTATTTGGAAAAAAGATTTTTGTATTCCCAGCAAAACAGAGGCAGGACACGCGATCCTTGACGGCGTAGTGCTTCAGCTTCAGGATTTTGAGTGGTCGCAGAAAGACATTTTCGCGATCCAGCTTGCTTTCGAGGAAGCGCTGGTGAACGCCATCCGCCACGGCAATCAGTCGAATAATCGTCTGGGAGTGCAGGTCTATCTCGAAATTACGCCGGACCATTTTCTTGCCCGGATCTTGGATGAAGGACCTGGATTTGATCCTGACGCCCTTCCAGACCCGACGCTTGAGGATTTTCTGGAACGTCCGTGCGGCCGCGGAGTCAAACTCATGCGCTCGTTTATGTCGTCGGTCGAATTCAATGCGCTTGGGAATGCAGTCACACTCGAAAAGTTCCGTACCGATCCGCTTCCTGAGCGTTTTCGGAAGGAAGAGGTCTCGGAAACTGCCGCCGTCCCGGAAACAGGATCCGTTCCGCAGATACAGATCACTGCAGATGAAGACTTCGACGACGTTTCGGCTCTTTGATCCGGAACTTTGCCGCGTACCATATTTCCCAGCCGGCTGAAACGCTCAGTTTCGTTCGGCGGCATTCAGAAATTTCAGAATCAGAACACTAACGAACCGGCAAAGCCGTCCGCTTTTGCCCAATCAGACTTTAAGGAGTTTATTTCATGTCGGACCTTCGGCACATTTCCATCAATGTCGTCAATGATATTTGCGTCGTTCATCTCCTCGACAACCGGATCGTGGACGATATGAACATTTACGAGCTGGGTACGGAACTTTTCGCTCTGGTGGAACAGAACGGCTACGAGAAGATCCTCCTCAATTTCTCGAACGTCGGTTTCCTTTCCAGTGCCGCGCTGGGCAAGCTGATCATGCTCTACAAAAAAGTTGCCGTCCGCAGCGGTGTGCTGAAACTCTGCAACATCACCCCGGACATCCGCGAACTGTTCACGATGATGAATCTGGACCGCATTTTCACCATCTGCTCCAATGAAGCAGACGCACTGGCTACGTTTTAAGGTTTGACCGTTTTGGTTTCGGAAATCCAAAAAATCATGAAAGACTGGCGTTCCCTTTATCCGTTTGAGTCCCATTTTCTCGATTTTGGTACGGACCAGCGTCTGCACTATTTGGATGAAGGTCCGCGAAATGCGCCGGTCATTCTCATGGTCCATGGAAATCCGACTTGGTCTTTTTACTGGCGAAATCTGGTCCTCGCGTTCCGGGAAAAGTACCGCATCATCGTTCCTGACCATCAGGGATGCGGACTCTCGTCCCGGCCGGGAAATGGAAAGTACGCCTTTACGCTCGATCAGCGGATCCGCGATCTGACGGCACTGCTCGAAGCTCTGGATCTGCGGGACATCACGCTCTTGGCGCACGACTGGGGCGGAGCCATTGGAATGGGAACGGCAGTCCGGGATCCGGAACGTTTTACACGATTCGCGCTCTGCAATACCGGGGCGTTTCGGTTTGCGCGCATCCCGTTCCGCATCGCGCTGTGCAGGACACCGGGTCTGGGACGCCTAGCGATCCAGGGATTCAATCTTTTCGCAGGCGCAGCGGTCTGGATGGCCGTCGAGAAACCGCTTGCTCCGGAAGTGAAAGCAGGACTTTTGGCTCCGTATGCGTCTTGGAACCAACGGCGCGCCACATGCGAGTTCGTCCATGACATTCCCATGAGTCCGCGGGACAGAAGCTGGAAAACGCTCTGCGAAGTAGAAAACGGCCTGACGCAGTTCCGGGACTATCCGGTCTGCCTGATGTGGGGAATGAAGGACTGGTGTTTTACTCCGGCGTTCATGGAGCGTTTTCAGAAATTTTTCCCAAACGCGCAGACGCACCCCTTCCACGATGCCGGACACTACCTCATCGAAGAAAAATGGGAAGAAATGGTCCCGATCCTCTCGAAGTTTCTGGAAGAGGAACGGACAGAGTAAACTGGTTTTTTCTCTTTGCTGGGGAAATTTGCGAAAAAATGCTCAGGCCGTACGTTCTCTCTCCGTACGGCCGAAGTTTTTACCACGAAGTTTTTACCACGAAGTTTTTACCACGAAGTTTTTACCACGAAGTTTTTACCACTGAGAGCACAAAAGAGCCGCAGAAACACACTGAAAAGAAAGAGGAAAAAGGCAGTGAACGTCTCCTGACACGAATTTCACGGAAAACACGAAAAAACGCAAATGAAATTTTTGAAAAATTTTAAGAGTCTAAAGAGTCTAAAGAGTCTAAAGAGTCTAAAAAATCCATGTGAGCCGTTTCATTTCGCTCTTTTGTGTGTTTAAAATCAGAGTGTCTCCGTGCGTTTTCCATGTTTTCAGCGGCAGAGATCATGTTGGAAGCCGGTCCCCAGCCTCGGTCTGGATCTTTTCAAGGAACTTCCAAAATTCTTTCATTTTTTGGCCGGAAACGTCTTTTAATTCTTGACTTTTCGTTTTTTTTGCCGTAAAATAGTATTTTGAAAATAGGGTGGCATTTTTCGAATTGCCAGCCTCTGAAAAATCGACATTAGCTCAATTCATTTAAGATCAAGGAACCTACCCATGAAAAAAACTTTCATTCTTTTGATGTTCGTGTCCGTTCTGCTGGCAAGTTCGTCTTTTTCTTCCGCCGTGCGTGCAGAGGAAAAGGCGGATCCGTTTGCGCCACCGCAGGCGGGCGGTCCCAAGGCAGTGCTGATCCAGTTTCATCGCGGCGGCGGAAGTGTTCGGCCGGACAACACGCTGGAGACGTTTCTCTGGGCGTGGGGAATGGGTGGGATCCCGGAAGCAGACTGCCGTTTGACGAAAGACGGTGTCGCGATCGCCTTCCATGACAACAATTTGAAGCGTCTTGGACGCGGGATCTCTCCGGAAATGCAGAAAACACCGATCGGGCAGCTGAACTGGGAAGATCTCAAGAACGTGGACGTCGGCTCGTACATGGGGCCGGAGTACGCGACGCAGCGCATCTCAACGATCGAGGCGGTCTTTGCGTCGATGAAGGATCGCCCGGAACGGCTTCTCTACGTCGATGAAAAAGGTGCGACGCCCGAACTCATCGCCAAACTCGCGGAGAAATACGGTGTGCAGGAGCAGATCATTTTCGCCAGCACGAACTATGAGCTGATCGTCAACTGGAAAAAGATCGCGCCAAAGGCCAAGGCTCTCCACTGGATGGGATCCTGGGGGGCTGCGAAAGAGGATTCGGAGAAGATGCTTCAGGCACGGCTGGACAAACTGGAAGAGGTCGGATTTGCGGGGATCGACATTTTGCAGATCCACGTGAAAACGGATCTTTCGCAGGAAGACCCCTTCATCCCGGGAAGCGATTTCATGCGCCGGGCGGGTGAGCAGGTCAAAAAGCACGGCATCATTTTCCAAAGTCTTTCCTGGACGCAGGGTGATGAACCGGAAACGTACCGCCGACTGATCGAGCTTGGCGTGCAGTCCTTCGCCACCGACTGGCCGGAACAGTGTCTGGAAGGCTGCGGTCTGCGTGAGGCTGCGGAAAAGTAAAGGCCGAAAAGTAAAGGCCGAAAAGTAAAGGCCGAAAAGTAAAGACGGTAAAGATCGAAACGCGGAAAGCACGATTTTCGGAAAAGATCCAGCATTCCAGCCTGAACGAAAATGCCCTCGTTCAGGCTTTTTTGAGGAAAATCGGCAAGAATTTTCAAGAAAGTGGGCGAGACGGCCCCCTCCCCCCTTGGCAAAAATGCTTTCGCGGTTTAAAATAGATTTACGTTTTTTTGTTTTGCGCGAGCGAATGCTGACCGTGCAGACGCAGACAGTACGAATTTTCCCTTTTCCCATTTAATTTGAAAGAGATCCCGGATCCAGGCATGACGAGAAAATACATCAATGAGCTTCAGGAGCAGGAAAATGTGAATGAAGTTTTCCGCGCCTCCAACAAACAGCTCAGACCCAATCGCAACGGAGCGCTTTACCTTCAAGTCGACCTTTCGGACAAAACCGGCACGGTCACGGCTCGACTGTGGAACGCGAATGAAAATATCTACCATTTGTTCGAAAACGGCGACTACCTCCAGGTCGAAGGAAAGGCACAGGTCTTTCAGGGAGCGATGCAGCTCATCGCGAAACGCTTTTGCCGCGTAAAACCGGAAGAAGTCGATGAAGCCGAGTTCATCCAGACGACCGGGATCTGCGTCGAAAAACTGCTTGAGACGATGCACAGTCTGCTGGATCCCATTCAGAGACCGGCTCTTCGCGGATTAGTGAAATGCTATCTGGACGACCAGGAATTCATGGACCGGTTCACGTTTTACCCGGCCGGCGTGAAGCATCATCATGCCTACCGCGGAGGACTTCTTGAGCACGTCGTGAAGATGATGGAGCTGGCAAAGCTCATTGGCGACTCGTACGAGTATCTCGACACGGAGCTTCTGCTTCTTGGAACGTTCCTCCACGATACGGGAAAGACCGTGGAACTGGTCTGCGATCCGGAGTTTGCGTACACGGACATCGGGCAGCTGCTGGGACACATTCCGCTCGGGATCTCGATGCTCGAGACAAAAATTCGGCAGTACGAGACCGAAACGGGAGAGAAATTCCCCGACGCGCTCGCGTTTCAGCTCAAGCACATGATCGCGAGCCACCACGGTGAGTACGAGTACGGAAGCCCCAAGCTGCCAATGACGGTCGAAGCGCAGGCTCTGCACTGCATCGATCTTCTGGATTCCAAACTCGCGGCGTTCCACCACCTTCTGGAAGAGGATCTGAATTCGTCAAGTCCTTGGACCACCTTCCAGGCCTCCCTCCAGAGGAAACTTTTCAAAGGACTTCCGGAACAGCGGAATGAACTGAAAAACGAGCAGCAGCACGAGCCGCAAAACGAGCAGGCAGCCGACACAAAATGAAGTCCCCGGCAGAGTCTGGGAACGAATGCAGGCCTGGAAGATGAAGAGAAAGGAAATCATGGAAGGATCTTCCAATCAGACGAAAGACGCGCCCGTCCTGATCGAAGCATCGGGACTTTCCAAATACTACGGTCCCTTCACTGCGATCGAAGACGTTTCGTTTCAGATCCGGCGCGGGGAAGTCACGGCATTCCTGGGACCAAACGGAGCGGGAAAGAGCACGACGATGAAGATCCTCACCGGGTATCTGGCTCCCAGTACGGGAACGGCACGGATCGCGGGTTTCGACATGAATTCGGACCGGATCTCCGGAGCGCGTCATCTGGGATACCTGCCGGAAAATGGACCGCTTTACCCAGACATGACGCCGAAAAGTCTGCTGGAATTTTTTGCGTCAGTGCGCGGTCTGTCGCCGAAAAGTCGGAAAAAACGCATGGAGTGGGTCATCGAAATGTGCCGGCTGGAAACGGTTTTAGGGAAACCGATCGGAAAACTGTCCCGCGGTTTCCGTCAGCGTGTCGGAATGGCGCAGGTTTTGCTTCACGATCCTGACGTTCTGATCCTAGACGAACCAACTTCCGGGCTGGATCCGATCCAGATCCGCGAAGTGCGCAAAACGATCCGCGCGCTGGGAGAAACGAAGACGATCCTGCTTTCGACGCACATTCTTCAGGAAGTTGAAGCCATGACGAACCGGGTCCTCTTCATTTCCGAAGGAAGGCTTCGATACGACGGCAGCGTTTCGGATCTCCTGAAAGACGGAAAGACGCTCGAAGAGCACTTCTGCGGATTGGGAACGCCGGAGATCGTGCAAAAGTAGGCATTCGGCAGAAAACGTGCGTTGAAAATGTGCGTAAAAACGTGCGTTGAAAATGCCCGGAAGAGCAGAACGCACGGCATTGGGAGTGCCGCAGTAAAAACAAACGGTTTCAAAAGGGATTTTTCAATTTAATCAACGTTTTACCATGAATCGATACGCGATCCAGGCGATTTTTTACCGGAATTTTTTCAGCTACTTTGCGAATCCGACCGGGTACGTTTTCCTATGCGTTTTTGTGCTTCTCAGCACGATCGCGGCTTTTTGGAGCAATGCGTTTTTCGTCAATAATCTGGCGAATCTGGATCAGCTGACACCCTTTTTCCCCTTCATCATGTTGGTTTTTGCGCCGGCGATCACGATGAATACGTGGGCCGAGGAACGCCGTCAGGGAACCGATGAACTTCTGCTGACGCTTCCGGTGAACGATCTGGATGTCGTGGCAGGAAAGTACCTTGCGTGTCTTGGGATCTACTCCAGCTCGCTCCTTTTCTCGGCACTGTGTAATTTCATCGTACTTTCTACGCTCGGGACGCCGGATGCCGGGCTTTTCTTTTCAACATACGTCGGATTCTGGTTCGTCGGCATGGCAATGCTGGCGATCGGAATGACGGCGTCTTTCCTCACGAACAATCTCACGATCGGTTACGTTTGGGGCATTCTTTTGAACGCGCCGTTCGTCTTTTCTGCGTGCGCAGAAGTCATCCTTCCGGAAAGATTTGCTTCAGGAATGGCATTTTGGAGTTTCGAGGCTCGCTACGCACCATTCTGCAAAGGGGTGATCTCGTTTGCGTCCGCGTTTTATTTTGCCGCGATCGCGCTGGTCATGCTCTACCTCTGCATGATCTTCATCAGCCGGCGTCACTGGTTCAGCGGGAATTCCGGATGGAAACGGGCCGGACACTATGCGCTGCGTACGGTGTGTCTGACCATACTCGTTTCGTCTCTGACGGTCATCTTCAATCGATTTGACCTTCAGAAGGACTGCACGGCAGAGAAACTCAACTCGCTTTGCCCGGAGACGATCCAGCTTTTGAGGGAATTCGACCCGGAATACCCCGTCGAGATACACGCCTATCTGAGTCCGCAGATACCGGGCGAGTTCGCGCAGGTGAAACGGAATCTGGAATCGACACTGCGCCAGTTTGAGACCTGCGCCGGAAGCAAGATCCGCGTGCATTTCCATTCGCTGGAGAGATTCACGGATGAGGCGATGCAGGTCGAGAAAAACTTCGGGATCGTACCGACTGAAGTGAACGTTCTGGTCCGCGGGAATCAGGAAAAGAAAAGCGTCTACCTCGGCGTCGCGATGACGTGCGGACTGAATCAGGAAGTCATCCCGTTTTTCTCGCGCGGACTGCCGGTCGAATACGAAATGGTCCGTTCGCTCCTGATGGCCGCGACGCACCAAAGAAAACGGCTTGGCGTGCTTCAGACCGACGCGAATCTGCTTGGAATGTTCAGCGCGATGCCGATGGCGGGAATGGACCGCGAGACGATCGAAAGCGCCGTCAGTCCCATCATCGCCGAGCTTCGGAAATCCTACGAGATCGTGCCTCTGAATCCTTCCTACCCGCTCGATCCCAAAACGGTCGACGTCGTTCTGGCAGTCCAGCCCTCCACGCTGGAACCGTACCAGATGGACAATTTCCTCGCGCTTCTGGAAACGGGAGTGCCGACGGCGATCTTTGAGGATCCGCTTCCGCTCTGCAGTCAGTTCACGCCGACGTGCGAGCAGCGCAGGCTTTCCCGAGATCCGATGGACGCCATGGCGATGATGGCTGGAAATCTGCCGAAAGCGGATCGAAAGAAACTCTGGGAGCTTTTGGGCGTGAAATTTTCCGAAGAGGAAGTCGTCGCGCAGAAATACCGACCCATTCCGCGATTCTCCCGCAGTCCGGATCCCTTCCTGTTCATCGACCGAAACGAACTGGATCCGCAGCCGTTTGCGGAAAAAGACCCCGCAGTCAGCGGACTTCGCCGAATGGTCTTCCTTTACTCCGGGCACATTCAGCAGGATCCGGCAGTGAAAAACGTGAACGTGACCCCGCTGATCCAGGCAGCCTCGCACTCCGGAGTCATTCCGTACAAGAAACTGTTTCGGAATCCGGAATTGGGATTCATTCCGCAGAATCTGAACATGAAGACAGATTTTGAGATCACGTCGCACCCATACATCCTCGCAGCAGAGATCCGCTCGGCCCGCGCGGACCGAAAGGGGCTTCACGTCATTTTGACGGCAGATACGGACCTCTTTTTCGAGGGTTTCGTGCAGATGCGTTCCGCCGGCGGAATGGGGACTGACGCCGATTTCGACAACATCAACTACGTTTTGAACGTCATGGAGCGTCTCGGCGGCGAAAACCGATTCTACGCCATCCGTAAACACCAGCCGTTCCACCGGAAACTCGAAACGATCGAGCAGTACAGAAATCAGTTCCAGAAAGAGTTCGACGCTCAAGAAAAGGAACTCATGGGGCAGCTCGAGACTAGGCAGGAAGAGCTGGAAAAGGAACTGAATGCGCGAGTCGCGAAACTGAACGAGCAGATCAGCCGCGGTGAACTTTCGCAGAGTGAAGCGGAAGAGACCCGCGAGTGGCTCCTCAGCGTCGGTCAAAGCGAAATGCAGAAGACCATCACACGGCTCACGACGAACATTCAGAAGGAAGTGGAACGGATGGAAAAAGATTTTCAGACGCAGATCCTAAAGATCCAGAATGAACGGAAACTTCTGGCAGTGCTCCTGCCGCCGATCCTGCCGCTTTTCATCGCGTTTCTGGTCTTCATTTACCGGAAAAATCAGGAACGGAGCGGGATCTCCGCCGGACGTTTAAGAAAATCGTAGGATCTGCCAAGCTGCGGTGACACTCGGCAAACCGGATCGCACCAAAATATTTTTGGGGTAAGGAATTTGAATTTCATGAAACTCACGAACGATACGCTGAAGACTTTTTTGTTTTTCGTCCTTGCGTTTTGCGCGCTCCTCCCGGCGATCTGGCTCTCGCGGCCGGAAGGGGAGACTTTCACGGCGGAAAAAATGGTGGAAAAGGTCCTTTTTCCCGAACTCCATGACGTCATGGACGTCGCGTCACTTTCGCTCGCAAGCGTAGAAAAAAGCGGACGGATCGCCCGGCTGGAAGTCCGCAAAGTAAACGGTCAGTGGATCCTTTCTTCTTTCAGCGGGTACCCGGCAAATGCGCAAAACCGAATGGTGGAAGTCGTTTCGGCTCTTTCCGGTCTGGAAGTGCTTCGTGTCGTGGGTGAGGATGCTGAGACTCGGAAAAAATGCGGAGTTCTCGAGCCGGAAGATTCGCAAAGTGCCGCCCCGGAAGAACGCGGGGACCAGATCGTCATCCGAAATGCAAGCGGAAAAGTCCTCCTCGATCTCATCCTCGGCCATGAAACGGAAGATGGGAGCGGGAAATACTACGTTCGGCGCGGGGGACAGAATCCGGTCTACATCGTGAAGATGGATCCCTCAAAACTGTCCGCGAAATTCATTGACTGGATCGAGCGCGATCTGCTCAAGATCCAGCCCTCCGACATCGGAAGTCTTTTTGCGCTGGATTGCCAGCTGGATCTTCATGCACAGGATCAAGGGACTGCCTTCAATCACCGCGGGCAGTTTTCGATCGAGCAGAAGTACTTGGAAGATCCGGACTGGGTCCTCGTTTCCAACCTCCGAATGTTCGGAAACGGAATGCGCGACATGGGAATGCCGACCGGAATGACGCTGGATCTGCCGATGCTGCGAAAAGTCAGTCAGGCTTTGGCCGACATGCGGATCGCGAGCGTGCAGAGAAAACCCGAAGGGATCCTGAAAGCGTTTCGCACGCCGGAAAATATCCAGCTCACACAGGAACAGGATCTCATGCTCCAGAAATGCGGATTCTGCGTCCTTCCAATGAATTTGGGAAACGGCGTAGTGAACTCCCTCTTCTCGACGGACGGACAGGTACACGTCTACACGAAAAACGGGATCGTCTACCGGCTCTTTTTCGGCGGGATCGCAGGACAGGAGGCGCTTGAGGATCTTGAGCTTGGAAACGGACGGAAATTCTACCGTTACCTGATCCTGACGGCAGACCTTTACCCGCAGGGGATCGAGCTGCCGAAACGGATGGAGCTGCCCCCTGCTCCGCCGGAAGACGCCGATGAAGCGGTCAAAGCACAGTACCAGGCTCAAAATCAGGCTCTGATCGAGATCAACGCGCAAGAGGATCGGATCTACGAGGAAAAACTTGCCGACGCTCGCAAACGCGTCGAGAAAATGAACGAGCTTTTCGCGGACTGGTACTTCATCATTCCGGAGGACGTTTACCAGCAGATCCACCTCACGTACGCAAACGTCTTCATTTCGACGGAGGAGGCTGAAAAGAGAAAGCGCGAGGCGGAAGAAAAAGCGGAAACCCTGGAACCTGAAACGCATTCCGCGTCTCAGTGCACCGACCCCAATTGCCCGCACGATCACGGTGAAACGGAAACGCCGGCTGCGGCAGAAACTGAAACGCATTCCGCGTCTCAGTGCACCGACCCGAACTGCCCGCACGATCACGGTGAAACGGAAACGCCGGCTGCGGCAGAAACTGAAAATGCGGCAGAAACTGAAAATGCGGCAGAAACTGAAACGCATTCCGCGTCACAGTGCACCGACCCGAACAGCCCGCACGATCACGGTGAAACGGAAACGCCGGCTGCGGCAGAAACACCGGCTGCGGTAAAAACTGGAGACGCAGCAGAAACGGCGGGGAACGGAACGTGACGCACGACGTACTGGCCGCATTTGGGGCGAATCTTGGAGACGGTGAGACGGTTTTTCGGAAGATCGAAAAGCGTCTGGCTCGGGATTTTGATGGTGTTCGAACCTCCTCTCTCCTGCGTACCAGAGCCGTGACGCTTTCAGACGAAAAATCGCCTGGCGTTCAGACTGGCGTTCAGACTGGCGTTCAGACTGGCGTTCAGACTGTCTTTCCGCGGGAACCGGAGCCGGACTACTGGAACGCAGTCATTCAGATGCGCGTCCCGGAAGAGTGGAAGCCGGAGCGGTTTTTGAAGTACCTGCTGGCACTTGAAAAGGAATTTGGACGGAAACGGACCGGGAGTCCGGAGGAGCATTGGTCGGCGAGGACCGCGGATCTGGATCTTCTGCTTTGGGACGATCTGTTTCTGGATGCGGCACCGCACCTGGTCCTGCCGCACCCGATGATGCCGTGGCGGCGTTTCGTTTTGGAGCCGGCGTGCGAGCTTTCACCGGAAAGGATCCATCCACTGACAGGACAGAGTCTTGCAGAAATGCTTTCGGTCCTGAAAAAACGGGAAAGACCCGACGGAATGGACAGAATGAATGGAATGGATGAAATGGATGGAATGGCAGAAGAGGCCTCTCGCTTAGTGGAACGGGAACCATTCCTGCTCTGGGACAGCATGGAGGCAGTGCCTCAAGAGCTTCTGGAACTTTCCCGAAAACGGAAATGTCCGCTCCTCGCCCGGCGCTGGGTCTGCCGAAACGGTGGATCGCCGGAAACATTCAGGAAGATCATCCAGCTGATCCGAAGACCGCCCAGCTGATCCGAAAGTCACGCTTTTCGGTGAGTTTTCAGTGCCTTCAGCGGTGAAACTGCTCCGCAGTCAGCGGATGGACCGTAAATTTTTGACAGCCC
The DNA here is from genome assembly GCA_017403345.1 of Thermoguttaceae bacterium. Lineage (GTDB taxonomy): Bacteria > Planctomycetota > Planctomycetia > Pirellulales > Thermoguttaceae > RGIG3701. The sequence goes on along the minus strand of JAFQOH010000194.1, from coordinate 49,120 downwards.
GTTTGGAAAGTTTCCATTTCAGGTAAAATTTATTTCAGAAAACCATCTTTTCATTTCAGAAAGTTGAAAAAATCATGAAACCTCAAGTCGTGCGTGAGTGCACGGAGCTGCACTCGGTCGTGAAATCGCTTCATCTTCAAAATCTGCGCGTTGGTCTCGTACCGACGATGGGGGCGCTCCATGCCGGACACATTTCGCTCGTGAAAGAATCACTGAAGCAGTCCGACTGGACGATCGTGTCCATTTTCGTAAATCCGACGCAGTTCGCGCCGGGCGAAGATTTCGAGAAGTACCCGCGTACGCTGGAAAATGACCTTGCGCTGCTTGAAGAAGTCAACGAAAAGGAGAACATCATCGTTTTCACGCCGTCAGCGGACGAAATGTATCCGAAAAACTTCCACACTTACGTAGACGTCGCAGGTGCTGCGCTTCCGCTTGAGGGAACGTTTCGGCCAACGCATTTTCGCGGTGTCGCGACGGTCGTCCTGAAGCTCTTCAACATGACGCAGGCCGATATTGCGTTTTTCGGCCAAAAAGACTTCCAACAGGTCCAGGTCATCCGCCAATTCGTTCGGGATCTGAACGTTCCGATCGAGATCCAAATGTGCCCGATCATTCGCGAAGCGGACGGTTTGGCGATGAGTTCCCGCAATCGGTACCTTTCTCCGGAAGCGCGTACGCGTGCGCTCTGCCTCTCGCAAAGTCTGGAAAAAGCCCGCGAAATGATCCTGCATGACGGATGCCGAAGCCGAAGTACAGTCGACGCGGCGATCCGTGCGATCTTGGCGCATCCGAATCATTCCGTGGACTACGTCGCTATCGTGGATCCGGAAACGCTTTTGCCTGCGGAAGACGACGAGATCCAGCTTCCCGCCGCGATTTTACTTGCAGTGCGGGTAGACGATACGCGGCTGATCGACAATCTGCTGATCGAGTCGGAAAACTGACGGTTTATCCAGCGGTCCTTCAGGGAAGATCTCCCGAGTCCCCTTGCATAGAAAAGAGATGAACGCATGCACCAGACGCTTTTTTTCATTCCGTACGAAATTTTTGGTCTGCCGCTTTTTGGTTTTGGGATCCTCGCGGTCCTTTGGGGGATCGGCATCATTGCCGGCTGGTTCCTCTATCGAAAATACGCACCGGAAAAATCCGTTTCCGAAGGTCTTCAAGTGCTGGGGCTTGCGCTTTTCAGCGGCTTTCTTGTCTGCTGGCTCCTTCCCAAGGCGGGCTGTGCGGCAGGGATCCCGATCCGTGCTTACGGTACGATGATGCTCCTTGGGATCCTGCTTTCCTTTGGTCTTGCCGTCTGGCGGGCGCCGCGGTACGGCTTCACGGCACAGCACATCCAGGAGATCCTGTTCTGGCTCTGCATTCCGGGAATTTTAGGAGCGCGTCTCTTTTACGTCATCGAGTACTGGGATTCGTTCAAAGCTCCGACACTTGGACAGACGCTCGCCAACATCGCGAACATTCCAGAGGGCGGACTGGTCGTGTACGGCTCCATCATCGGCGGGTTTCTCGGCGGAGTCGTCTATCTGCTCTGGAAACGGCTCTCCATTCTCCGAATGATGGATCTGCTTGCCCCCTGCATGATGCTGGGACTCGCACTGGGACGGCTTGGCTGCTTTCTGAACGGATGCTGTTTCGGCGGGGTGTGCGATGCCGCGCATGAACACTGGGGCGTGCATTTTCCAGCCGGAAGTCCTCCGTTTGAGCAGCAGCTCGCAGAGGGAAAGATCCATCTCGATCCGCATGACCTCTACCACGGAATGCGCTTTGCGAGTGACCGAAATCCGCGAACGGCTCCCGCTCCGACTTTCGTTGAGGCAGTTTCTCCGGGAAGTAAAGCAGCAAAAAACGGGATCCAGGCCGGGGATTACGTTCTGAGCATCCAAGGGATCGAGACGCCGGAACGCGAGACCGTCATTCAGGCGCTCATCTGGGGAACGCGTCAGAGCGGAAAGATCGAAATGACGCTTTCTCGCTTTGACGGAACGGCAGAAAAAACAAAAACCGTCTCCTGGACGACGCTGGAGTCTTCCGGCCCCGTCAGCCTCGCAGTCTATCCAACGCAGCTCTACTCAAGCGTTAATGCGCTTCTCGTGTGCGGCACACTGCTGCTTTACTCGCGTTTCCGCCGTCATGCGTCGGGGATCGGACAGAAATTCGACGGGGAAACGTTTGCGCTTTTCCTCACGCTTTACCCCATCACGCGCTTCATTCTCGAAATGATCCGTACGGATGAAGCCTCGGCGTTCGGAACGGGACTGAGCATCTCGCAAAATGTCTCGCTCGTGCTTCTCCTTGCCGCCGCCGGCGTCTGGGCTTTCGTTTTACTCCGTCCGCACGATGAATGCCGAAAAATGTGCATCAACGCAGAAAACACAGAAAACGCAGAAAACGCTGAAAAACGCTGAAAAATGCAGGGAAATGACTCTCGTGAACGAGAGAAAAATACCATGAAAAACGGGTGAGAAAGAAAATTTGGAAAAATTTTAAAAATTCCGCTTCACCCCCTTGACAAAAAAACGCGATGTGGTATACTGTGTCACATGATTGAGGGATGAAGGCAAACGCCTGAAAGACTTCTTTCAAGGGTAGGTAGCTCAGTAGGTAGAGCACGGCCCTGAAAAGGCCGGTGTGGTCAGTTCGATCCTGACCCTGCCCATTCAATAGCCTGCACGTTTGGTGCGGGCTTTTTTTATGGAAAGCCGGGACTCTGGCAATTTTTTCCGGACACGCCGGACTCCGCATTCTTTTCCACATTCTGCATCAAAAAACTCCTCCAGGCAAACCGTTTGGAGGAGTTTTCAAATTTCTGAGATGCGTTGGACGCAAGTCTTTCGTTTTTCTCTGTCCTATCTTAAAATTCCAACTGCCACATCCACTCGACAACGTGCGCTTCGCCTTCCTCGCCGGCGGGGTTTCCTGCGCGATAGTCGGTCGTCCAGTAGCTGTACTCGATGCCTGTGCGGAGGAATTTGGTGAAGTCGTACACGAGGTTCGTGTAGATGACGCTATTTTTTGCGATGGAGATCGCTTCCGCGTCCTCTTCATCCGGATCATCGATGCCGTATCCGAGATGATAGTGAAGCTGCTCGGTCCAATCCCACCAGAATTCCAGCCAGCCGCCGGTACTTTTGACGGCATCGCAGGTCCCGGTTTTGGAAAGCGGATCGTAGTCGATCCCCTGACTCACGCCGCCGTAGACACCCGCAAGTCCCTCTCCGGTGAAAAGTTCCCCGCGGATACCGCATCGGTTTGTGAACGGCACGCTCATATCCAGGTTGGCAGACCAGCTGTCGATCTCGGTTTTTTGACCGGGAAAATCGTACCTCTGCTCACCGATATGCCCGGAAATACCGAATTGGACCGGATATTTGCAGCACGGCCGAGCGATCGTCCAGCCAACGCGGCCCATGACGGTCGGGTAGCTTCCGGTATGATCGTACGCACTGTAGTCGCTGCCGCACATTTGCGAAAGAGACGTCGTGAATTCCATCCGCGTATTCTGACTCCAGTAGAAGTACCGCGTGATCTGGAACTGCGGATTACGGTAGCCGATATTTCCGGCATCCCACAGATTGTAGTAGTTCAGCATCCCGGTATTCAGCGGCGAGATCACGTCTTTGGTCTGGCCGAACAGAAATTTCCAGTCTTCATTTTCGAGCTGCCAGTAAACTTCGCGCAGAAGAATGCTTCCTTTATTTTCTGCATTTCCGGTATCGTTGCGGAAATCGACTTCCACTTTACCGCTGGAGCGCATTTTTCCGAGCCATGTACACATTTCCGGCGCTTCGATATTCAAGCCGAGTCGGGAACTGCGTGCCTGAAACGCAGTGTTGAACTGGCCGTAGGTGTCGCTGGGGAGAATATGATGGATCGCATCCTGCGGAGACGGCCGGGAAGTTGACCCGATGACAGACGCCCAAAGCCGGCCGTACGGAGTCACGCGGACCGGACCGATACGCCATGCGGAGTCGCGCACGTACTTTTCAATGTACGCATCGACTTCGGCACGCGTCATCGTCTCGCCGGAAGCGGCGGAGGAAGCGGCGGCGGAAACGGCGGAAGAAGCTGCGGCGGCGGAAACGGCGGCTTTTTGGTCCTGAGAAAGAACCGAAGAAACCGAAGCTGCTGACGGAGCCGGTGTCGGAGCCGGTGTCGGAGCCGGAGCCGCTAATGTCTTTTCCTGCTCCAAACGGGCGACTTCTTCACGCAAACGTTTGGTTTCTGCTTCCAGACGCTCAAATCGCTCCATCATTTCCGGAGTAACGGTACCGGAAGATGCCGAAACGGCCTGTTCAGGAAACTCCTGCGCCTCTGTTTGGGCAGGAGCTCCGATGCTTCCCGCGCTTAGTGAACTGACGATCAGTCCAAGAGCCAAAATTCGAATTGGCGAGAATGAATGTGTAATGTTCATGACCCCGTAACATTTTGCGTAAACATAAAAAACCGAAAAACTTTTCCATCTATCGGCCAGAATCTCCAAAAAAACCAAAACAATCATTCATATCATTAAATTTTCACTACTTTCTCCATTTTGCAGTGTTTTTATTTATCAGAAACACTCCTAGCGTCTTCAAATGTCCGGCAAAGTATTTTTCAGAGCAGTATTTCATGCAGTGGCCTCTGTTCTGGAAAGGAAAAACAGGAAAAAACAGAATATTTTCTGACGATGTACGGCCTCGGCAGGCTGTACCTCTTAGATGCCGCGGTTTTAGTCCCCCCAAAAAGTTGAAATTAGGTAAGATTCGTATTTTTCGGAAGGAAACAAAAGGGCATTGGATCAAAAAATTTTCAAAAAGAGGCTAAAATTTTCAAAAAATTCGGAAAAAGATCGAAAAGTCAGGAAATTCATCTTGACGATTTTTTCCGTTCCCGGTATTACATCTGTAGTCATTTATGGTATAGATCCATGAAATCGGGAAAGTGTGCGATTCGGGCACGAGCCTGACGCGCCCGATACCATTTGCCGTCCCGTTTTCATTTTCTAAAATCAGGGCTTGGAAAATATGAAAAGAAAAAGAAACACAATGAACAGATTCAACGCACAATCATTTGTGGCGGTTGCAGCTGTCGCATTTGGGCTGATGACGCCCTGCGCGTTCGGAGATGTGGCTCCGGGCACCCAGGCGGCTCCGGCTCAGCCAGCTGTCGGCCTCCAGAATTCGACTGCGAATCCGATGGGAGCTGCGACGACTCGTCCGGCGAACATCGACCCGAAGGCGCAGGCTTCCCAGTTCGTGAAGCTGGGCCGCGACGCACTGCAGAAGGGGGATTCGCAGCAGGCTGCACATTGGGCCAATCAGGCAAAGACGCTCAACGCGGCATTTGGTCCTGGTGAAGATTCTCCGGAAAAACTTCTGGCGGACATTCAGTCTGCTTCGATGTCCGGTACAGCTTCGGCCAACGCCGGCCTTCAGGTCGCACCGGTCGCTCCCGCTGTCGGCGCTACGGCAGTGAACATGAATCCGGCGGATCCCAAGGTCATCGGAAAGCGCAACCTTCTGATCATCGACGCCCGCGTAGCTCTTTCGACTGGCGACGTTGCGAGAGCGACCCAGCTTGCAAATCAGGCCGGCGCGATGAACATTCCCTACAATGTGAACGACGACACGCACGAAAACGTTCTGAAGCACATTCAGAATTTCACTTCGACGCTGAATCGTTTGAAGGCGGAAGGCCAGACGGAAGAGGTTCGCGGTCTGATGTCGAAATCGCTGCTCGAACAGGCTCAGACGCTTCTGGGCTGGGGCAAGCTCGACGACGCTGCGAATCTGGCGATGGCGGCTCAGAACCTTGGCATTCAGTACAATCAGTACGAAGTCCAGCCGAAAGACATCCTGGCCCGCATCGACAACGCGAAGAATCAGCGTGCAGGTCGGCCGGCAGCTCCGGCGGCACAGGCAGCTCCGGCGGCTCAAGTCGCAGCGGCTCCGGCGGCGGACGATCAGAATGCTGCACTGGCGCAGGCACGCAGTCTGACGGCACAGGCTCGCCTTCAGATGACGTCCGGCAACACGGCTCAGGCTGCTCAGCTCGCAACACAGGCTGCGTCGCTGAACATTCCGGATTCCGCGTATGCACAGGGTGAAGACCGTCCGTCCATGGTCCTGCGTGACTTGGCGATGTCCGGAGTCGCTGACCCGGCGGTCTCCCAGGTCTCCGCAACGGCTCCGCTTTCCGGTGCTCCGACTGCTCAGAATGCTGCGTACAGCTCCAACTCCGACCTGACCCGCAATGTGCAGGTCGCAGGACAGACTCCGGCTCCGACCAGCATCGGCTACACGCTCCTCCAGCAGGCGCAGGCCGCGCTTCAGCAGGGAAATCGTGATCAGGCACGTCAGATCGTCCTTCAGGCGGAACAGTATCGTGCGGAACTCGATCCGGCAAGTGCACAGCGTCTGACCGACATGCAGAGCATGCTGAATCAGCCGGCCGCTCCGGTCATGACAGCTCCAGTCACGGCTCCTGCAGCAAACGCTCCGGCTGACACAGCAAACAACAATGTTCTGTTCGGACAGCTCGTCACCGAGTTCGAAAACACAGTCCAGAAATCCCGTACGCTGCGCGAGGAAGATCCCAAAGCAGCACTGGCGCTGCTGGAAAGTTTCCAGGCCAAAGTTGAAGCTGCGGCTCTGACGGAAGAGCACAAAACGATGCTCCTGAAGAACGTCAAGAGCAAGACGGCGGAACTGGAAGGCTACATTGCGGACAACCGCTCCGAGATCGAGCTGCGTTCCGACAATAAAAAAGGCCAGGACAAGCTCGCCGACCGCCTCGACTACTACAATGACCGCGAAGACAAGCTGAAGGAACTGACGGACGAATTCAATATGCTTCTGCGTGAAAACCGTTTCGCGGAAGCGGAAGTCGTCGGTAAACGTGCCGCAGCGCTCTACCCGGATTCTGCTCTTGCGCAGCAGCTCGCCTACATGGGCAAGATGCGTAATCGCGAGCATCTGAATGAAACGATCCGCAGCGAGAAAGAAGATCAGGTCACGAAAGTGTTCTTGGGTGTGGACGAAGCCTCGGTCCCGCAGGCTGAAGACCTGGTCTACGGTACGGACTGGAAAGACCTGGATGCCCGCCGCCGTGCGCGCTATCTGAAAGAACAGACGCGCTACAGCGAAAAGGAACTCCAGATCAAGAAGAGCCTCTCGACTCCGATCCAAGCGCGTTACACCAACCAGCCGCTGCAGAGCGTCATGGATGAACTGGCCCAGATGGCTGGCGTCACGATCCACCTCGCTCCGGACGGACTCGCGGAACAGAACGTCATGCCGTCCCAGCCGGTCACCCTCAATACGGTCGGAGCGATCCCGCTGGAAAGCGCACTGAACCTGATCCTCGAACCGCTGAACCTCGGCTACACGATCCGTAACGACGTGCTGATGATCACCAGCAAAGCGAAGAAAGATACCGACGTCTACGCCGTCACGTATCCAGTCGCGGACCTCGTGATCCCGATCCCGAATTTCCAGCCCTCCTCCAACATGGGTCTGGAAGGCGCACTGCGCAGTGCCATGAACACCGCGAATCAGAATGCGGCCCAGACGGCGGCTCCGTGGATGCAGGCCATGAATCAGGTCGAAGTCGTCGCTGCCCGTAACGCCAATTCTCCGGAAGCGGCAGCCGTCGCACCCGGCGGAATGGGGCAGATCAGCGTCCCGATGGGCGGAAGCGGTGCCGGAAGTGCTGTCGTTGGCGGCGGAGCGGCTGGATTCGGTTCCCCCGCAGCCGGAAATGCCGGTGGTGCCTCGCAGGAAGACTTTGACAAACTCATCAACCTGATCACCAACACGGTCAACCCGGATTCCTGGGTCGAAAACGGCGGTGCCGGTACGATCTCGGCCTTCAACGTCAACCTGAGCCTCGTCGTCAGCCAGACGCAGGAAGTTCACGAGCAGATCGCGAACCTTCTGGAACAGCTCCGACGTCTCCAGGACCTCCAGATCACCATCGAATGCCGTTTCATCAGCCTGAGCGACAGCTTCTACGAACGGATCGGCATGGACTTCAACCTCAACTTCAAGTCCAAGAACACCAGTGCGTTCACCACCTCCGGCGCAGGCGTGGCCCACTCGACCGTCACGGGACGCAATGGACCGACCGGTACCGGTGAGTTCGCTCCGGCCGCACAGGACATCGCGATCCGTCAGGGCAGCTACAGCCTGGCTCTCCCGATGTACGGCGACTACGACAACTCGGCAAACGCCGGCGCAACTCTCGGATTCGCCATCCTGTCCGACGTGGAAGCCTACCTCTTCATGGAAGCCGCGCAGAGTACGGAACGCAGCAACGTCCTCCAGGCCCCCAAAGTCACGCTCTTCAACGGGCAGCAGGCTTTGGTTCAGGACGTGACTGACACCCCGTTCGTGGTCTCCGTCATCCCGGTCGTCGGCGACTTTGCCGCGGCGCTCCAGCCCGTCATCGTCGTCCTGTCGGAAGGCTCATTCATGACCGTCCAGGCAGTGGCCGACAACTCCCGCCGATACGTCCGTCTCACGGTGGTCCCGTTCTTCAGCCAGATCGGCGACGTCACGGAATTCACCTTCACCGGAAGCACCTCCACAAGCAAGGACACCTCCGGAAGCGGTAAGGAAGACGACAAGGAAACGACGACCTCAACCTCGGGTTCCACCTCGGGTACGACGGTCCAGCTCCCGGAATACTCCTACGTCACAGTCACCACGACGGTCAGCGTTCCGGACGGCGGTACCATCCTCCTCGGCGGTATCAAGCGTCTGAGCGAAGGCCGTAACGAAAAGGGTGTTCCGATCCTCAACAAGATCCCGTTCATCAACCGTCTGTTCAAGAACACCGGTATTGGACGCGAAACCACCAGCCTGATGATGATGGTCACGCCTCGAATCATCATTCAGGAAGAAGAGGAAGAGCAGCTGGGGGTTCCCTCCACTTAGTGAAACCATAAGCTGTTCCTGATTCGGAGCCGACAGTAGAAGGATCTGCTGTCGGCTTTTTTATTTTCCGCAGCAGGGCCCCCTTGATTTTTTGAGGGGCTGCGGATAAAATGAGATCGATCCGCGAATGCGGGTCTTTTCGGTCTGTCGGGAATTTGAGACAGATCCCTGCCGTTTTGCTGTTTTACCGATTTACTGTTTGGTTAAAAAAGGATCGTTTTCATGAAAAAATGGGATCATGCTGCTGTTTTGTGTTTTTTATTGACGTTTTGGGCCTCTTTTTCCCTCTGTTTGCCAAGTCGGGCGGACGAAAAGAAGAAAGAGCCGGTCTGGATCCTGAATCACGGGAGCGACTTTGCCCGAGCGGTCGTGAATCAGGGAGATCTCTCGCAGCAGCTGGGGTTGACGATGCTTCGGACGACGGGGACCGACACGACGTTCGCCATTCCGATGGATCTGGAGGAGCAATTTTGTGCGGAAGAGCGGCCGTTTTGGGCGTTTCGCTATCGGATGAAGACGCAGCAGAAGATCGGCGGTCTGTTTTTCACGACAGATACGCTCCAAACGCTTTCGGACGAGAGCTTTACGCCGTTTCCTGTGCAGGGTGACGGACAATGGCACGACCTGATCTTCGATATGCGGACAGCAAAGCACGGAAATTGGAAGGGGACCGTCACGTCATTCCGTCTGGACCCCATCAATCCGAGCGATCTGAATGCCCAGCTCGAGATCTCACGGCTGGGATTCTTTTCTTCCGAGGAAGCTGCGAAAAAGTTTCTTGCCGACGCGCGCGATCTGCCTGACTATGCACGAGAGACGATCCTGTACCGTCATGGGATCCGATGCCTGATCCCGGGCGGCACGCTTTCAGAGGGCTGGAGGGAAGCGGATCTTCTTTTTGAGCGGACTCCGGAGCTCGTGAAAGCCGCGCGCAGCGGGACGGCACTGACAGTCTGCTGCGATGGGAAACCGGTCCCGTCGTGCGTCAATCAGCGCGGTTTTATCTGGTACATTGCGGAAAAAGCGGGACGGTACACACTGGAAGAAGTCACGCAGGAACGTCCAGCCATTCCGCTTCCCGAGGACATCGCCGACCGTTTTGGATGCCGCATTTCGAGTCCTTTCCCGCCGGAGTACTTCACGCGCGAGCGCATCCGGATCGGAGGCTGGGGAAGTTTCAATGCGCAGTATTTTGATGAACGGCAGCTCCAGGATTTTCGAGACTGCGGGTTTGACCTGCTCATCGCGACGAACGGAGCGGCTGCGTCGCAGCACCGCGGAATGCTCTTCCGGGAGTGCGATCGGCTTGGGATCGAGGTCTACATCAATGACGGAGGCTGGCATCAGCCCGAGACTGCCGGGGAAGAGTACTTCGACCATCCCTCTTTCTGCGGACACTACATTACCGACGAGCCGGGAACGGATTCCTATCCGCGTTTCGGAAAGATCTGCGAAGATTACGCCAAAGCGACCGGCAAGATCCCCTACATCAATCTCCTGCCTATGTACGCGAATGCCGCACAGCTGAAATTCGGTGCCCACGCCGCAGCGATCGAATACTACGATCCGGATCCGGAACTTTACCGAAAGTACTGTGAGAGCTACTGTGACCTCGTGCCGACGGACTACATCTGCACGGACATTTACCCGCTGAACTGGCGGAATGGTCTGCGGTACACGTACACGGACTACATTGAGTCGATCAACGTCATCGCGTCGGTCGCGCGGGAAAGAAAAAAGGAATTCTGGTGCTGCATCCAGACTTTCGGCTGGATCCCGTCGAAACGGACGCCGAACGCCGCAGAATTCCGCTGGCAGTGCTACTCTCTCCTTTCATTTGGAGCCCGCGGGATCCTCTGCTGGACCTACGGCCGGCCAAGCCCGGAGCGCACGTCGCTTCTGGACTATCGCGGAAACCGAATGCCTGCGTGGTTTGACGCACGGACAGTTTTTCAGGAGATCCGAAACATTTCCGACGTCTTCTGCCAGTACCGGAATCTGGGAGCGTTTACGCACAATGCGTCGGAGGAGGTCCCGTACCTGCGCATGACGAATGAGTACCGCAATTTCAAAACGATCCGCGAGCTCTCCTGTCCGGATCCACTTCTGATCGGCTGTTTCGCGAAAGAGGAAGACGAAAAAGATCCGCACGGGACGGCATTCACGCTCGTGAACATGACGGAACTTGAAGCGGCGCAGAGCACTCTCGTGAAACTGCGTCTGAATGCGAAAAAAGTAACCTCGTGGCGCAAGGGGATCCCGGAAGTGCAGGAGCCGGACAAAGACGGCTTTTACGTATTTCCGCTCGAAACGGGAGAAGGGGTTTTCGTGACCTGCGAGTAAAAGGCTGGTCCATCCGGCAGCGGTCTGCCCGTTTACCGTGCGTTTTCACCTCTAAAACACGAAAAAGAAGAAAGGGAGCGTCTCCAGAAACGTTCCCTTTCATTTCGTCTGTTTCAGCGTCTCAGACGTTTCGTTTCATTTCGTCTTTCACGACCTGCCGATGCGCTTCCGGAATGTTGATCTTCTGCGGGCAGCGATTCAGGCACTGCTTGCATGAAACGCACGTTTTGGCCTGTTCGAGCATCTTGAGTTCCATTTGGCGGATCCCCGGAAACCGCGGGCGAATGTCGATGGTCCTTTTGAACTGATTGTAGATCGTGAAGACGGACGGAATGTCGATCTCCAGCGGACACGGAAGGCAGTATTTGCAGTCGGTACACGGAATGGAACCAGTCGATCCGAACGCTTCAAGGGCGGCCGTGATGACTTTTTTCTCTGCGTCAGTGATGGGTTTGAAATTGGAGAAAGTCTGAATGTTTTCCGTCAGATGCTCTATGCAGTCCATGCCGCTTAAGACGGTGAAGACGCCGGGAAGAGACGCGGCGTAGCGGAATGCCCAGGACGCCACGGTCGCATTCGGATCGGCATTTTTGAAGACGGCGTTTCCCTTTTCCCCCAGATCCGCCAGCAGGCCGCCGCGAAGCGGTTCCATGACGCAGATCGGAATGTTTCGTTTGCGCAGGACCTCATACTGCTCGCCGCTGCGGTAGGGGATCCAGTCGAAATAGTTGAGCTGGATGAGCGCGAAATCCCACGGATGGAAATCGGCGATCTCGGCCAGAAGTTCCGGAGTGTCGTGGAACGAGAAGCCGAGATTCCGGATCTTTCCTTCCTCTTTTTTCTTCTGGAGGAATTCGACCATGCCGACTCTTTTCGCGTGTGCCCACGAATTGACCTGCAGATTGTGGCAGAGGTAGAAATCGAAGTACTCGACGCGGCTTTTTTTAAGCTGGTCGTCAAAGATCCGGGTGAGGTCCGCCGGCGTGTTTCCGGGATTCATCGGCGGCATTTTCGTGGCAAAAAAGTAACTTTCCCGCGGATATTTGGCCAGAAGCCGAGCGCAGAGATCCTCTGCTTTTCCTCCGAGGTACGTGTATGCCGTGTCGAAATAGTTGATCCCGGACGCCATGGCGGTGTCGACGAGCTTTTGCGAGATGTTCGTGTCCATCGGCATTCGGAAAACGCCGAAACCAAGCGACGGAAGCGAAAGACCGCCCTTGAACGGATTCCGAAAGACCTGCGGCGGAGCGTCCGGAGAAACCGCTGACGATGCGGAGGCCGATGGGGCGGGGACTGATTGTGCGGAGGCTGACTGACCTGATGCGGACGCATTTTCGGAGGTCGAGACCAGATTTACGGAAGAGGCGGCAGAAACCGCGGCCGCTGTCTGCAGAAAGTCACGTCGATTCATGCGTTTTCTCCTTCTTTTTCTTCTGATTTTGTTTCGGTTTCCGTGATCTCAAGGACCGTCTGTTCCACAGCCGGGATCACGCGCATGACGTTTTTCGGGCAGACCAGCTGACACGCGCCGCAGCCGGTACAAAGATCGTCGTTGAATTTCGGGATCTTGCGTCCGCGGAACTCGACCATGGAGATCGCCTTCTGCGGGCAGGCCTGCTCGCACTTCGCACACGGATGCGTTCCGAGAAACGCACGGCAGCCCAGCGGATCGTAGCTTCCGATGCCGAGGCGGAGTTTCTTCTTGACCTCAAGCCCCAGATCTTCCAGCGCGCCGGTCGGACAGATCTTCATGCAGGCGTCGCAGTCGGGGAGGCATTTTCCCTGCTCGAAATTCAGGAACGGCTGAAGCGTGCCGTAAAGTCCGTGCTGTCCCATGGAAAGTGAAATGACGTTTCCTTGGCAGACACCAACACACAGCCCACAGCCAACGCAGCGTGTGCGGAATTTTTCGTAGGACCACGCGCCCGGCGGGAGGACCTGACGCTCGGTGTCCGCTTTCAGTTCATCCGGTTTTCGGACATTGCGCAGGTTCAGAAAATGCCCAACTCCAGCTCCGGCAGCCGTCGCAGAAGAGATGAGGAGCGCACGGCGGATCAGATCCGGCCCCTGGGCTGAGGCGGAAGGTGAATGGACGGTCTCGACAGTTTCTTTTTCAGGAACGTCTTTTTCAGGTACGTCTTTTTCAGGAACGTCTTTTTCAGGTACGTCTTGGGTCGGTACGTCTTTGGAGCGTGCGATCTCTTCCTGCGGCAGGCACTCTCCCCGGCACGTCTGCTCTTTCCGCTGCTCTTTTCCGAGGAAGGGCGGCGCGTAGGTGAGGGCGTTGACGCGGCACTCCATCAGACATTCAAGACAGACGAGACATTCCGAGGCGTTCACGCGGCCGGTTTTTGGATCGAGGCAGCCGGCGGGACATTTTTTCTCGCACATTCCGCAGTGGACGCAGTTTTTTCGGACGCGGATACGAAAAATCGCGAAACGGGAGATGAGCGAAAGGAGCGCACCGACCGGACAGAACGAATTACAGTAGATCCTTCCGCGAAGCCGTACCAGCACGATCAGCAGGATCAGGAATCCCCACGCAGCGAAAAATGCTCCGCTTTCCGGCGTGCCCAGATGGTTCAGCATCATGACGTAGTTCGACGACGGCAGAAGCCACGTCGCAGGAAAGAGCGTTCCGGCGAGAGCCAGCGTCACGATGAGCGCGAGAAGCGGGTAACGGATCCATTTGAAGGAACGCGCGGTACGGAGATCCGTTTTAGACGGTCCGAGGACCTCTTGGAGTCCGCGTCCAAGAAGCTCCTGAAGGATCCCGAGCGGGCAAAAAACCGAGCAGTAAAGACGGCCGAAAAGGAGCGTCAGAAAAAAAACGGTCCCCAGTGCCGTGAGGAGTCCCCACGAAAATGACGCAAGCAGACGCACAGACATCGGGCCGAGCTGAAGATGGAGGAGTTCCGAGGCCGGTTTCCAACCCAGACTTGCGGCGGTGAAGCACGCTAGAAATAGAAGGCCGGCGATAAATCGCAGATTTTTCAAATTTCCGGGATTTTTCATTTTTTGCTCTTGGGATCGAAATGGGGGGAGGCGGTGCGGACGCTGCCAGGCGGGAAAGTCCGAGTCGCGGGAAAGGGGATCCGGGACGAAAGGTAACTGGACGTCTTTTTGATATTTTACCCCAAAACAGAGGGCTCTGCAAGTGGGTTCCCGAAAATTTTCATAAAAAAGAGGCTCCTCAAGTGTCTGCGTACCGATCAGCTTCGCGTTTCTACCACGGAAACCTAAGGCTGCACGTGAGGCAGTACTGCCTGCGGAGCTGGAAGTCGAAAATGGGAAAATTTCCGGAAAGTTGCGTAAAAGTGAAAAAATTTTCGTCTGCGGTACTGGAAAAAAGTTTGAGACGTGATAAAATGGGAAGGTGATGCGAGCAGAAACGTTCGTTTCTTTCGTTTTTTGTTTTTTTGCCGATTTTCCCAAAGTTTCCCGCCCCCTCTCAAGGGAAGAGATCGGAAAACGGAAAGATTTTCAATCCAGGAGATTTTTTATGCTGAAAAAGCTCACCCTTGCGGCATTCCTTTTTGCCGCGGCACTCTGTACTTCGGTCATGGCAGCCGAAGACGGTTTCGTTTCCCTGTTCAACGGTAAAGACCTTGACGGCTGGACCATCCGCGGCGGCAGTGCGAAATACCATGTGGAAGACGGCTGCATCGTCGGCGTCTGCACTCCGAATACCCCGCACAATACGTTTGCCTGCACGAACAAAGAGTACTCCAACTTCATTCTGAAGCTGGAATTCAAATTCCTCGAATCCGGCAACTCCGGCGTCCAGTTCCGTTCCAAGGCCCGCGAAAACGGTCTCGTGTACGGATACCAGTGCGAACTGGCGGAATATCCGGCACTGGGGCAGATCTATGATGAAGGCCGCCGCGGATTCAAACACGGCCGCGTCTTCCTTGACGACCAGCTGACCACAGACGAAGCGAAGAATGAAGCCTTCGCCACGTACAAAAAAGGCGAGTGGAACGAAGTCGAGATCCAGTGTGTCGGTCCGTCCCTCCGTACGTGGGTCAACGGAAAACCGGTCGCAAACGTTCTGGATGTCGTAGAATCCACCGGTTTCATCGGACTTCAGATCCACGCAGGCAAATCCGGAAAAATGGCGTGGCGCAACATCCGCATCAAAGAACTCCCCGATTCCGAATGGAAACCGTTCTTCGTCAAGGGTGAAGACGGAAAATGGAAGCTGAACGAATGCCGTTACGTGCTCCCGGAATGCTGGGAATTCAACGAAGCCGGTGAACTTCGCGGAAGCCACGATAAAGGGGAAGTCCGCGACGGTCTCGTCGTGACGGACAAGAACTACAATGACTTTGCCGTCCGCTGCGATTACCGCTTCATCGCCGGAAACAGTGCGCTCTACTATCGTGCGGAAGAAGTTCCGACCTCCTGGCTGCTGCGCGGCAATCAGAACGAGATCGCCGGCAACGCGAAAGACTCCGCTCTCTGGCACACCGCAGGACACAAGACCCGCGGCCGCGGCTGGCTCGCCACCAATGACGAGTACATCATGAAAGTACGTAAGGAAAACGGTGAGTGGAACAGTCTCTGCACCGTCGCCGTCGGAAAACGTCTCTGCCATCTGCTGAATGATTTCCGCACGGTGGATTTTGTGGATGAGCAGGCGGAACTGACCGGAAAATTCGGTCTTCAGCTGCACGGAAGCGCAGACGCGGAAGTTTGGTTCCGCAATTTCGAGTACATGGAGATCACGCCTGAAATGCGCGCTCTGATCGAACGCTGATCTTGCGCGACCTAAGGGGTCTTTGAGCTCGGGACCGTCCGGAAAGTTCATTCGGATGGTCCCAATTTTATTCTTCGCGGTCCACAGTTCGATCCCTCGAAGAGAGTACTGTACAAGGTTTCCAAAAATTCGGAGAAAAGGAAACGGTTTTTTATGTTGATGCAGAAAAAATGCTTTGGCTGTCTTTTTCGTCAGGCGGTCGATGCGGCATGGCTTTTGACGAAAGATGAAGAGAAACGTGAGGCGGTCATTCGCGGTGCGGGACGACTGATGAGCGAGACCGATCTTCGCCGGACTCCGCCGGAACTTGGCGCAGAACTCCACGCGATGATCCGAGAAATTTTAGAAGATCCGGACCCCTACCTTAAGATCAAGCGCGAGATGAACTCCGTGACACGTTCACTTCTTCCAATGCTTCGTGAACGGATCCGTGCCTCCGAGCGCCCTTTAGAAACGGCTATCCGGTACGCGATCGCAGGAAATGTGATCGATTTTTCGACTTTTCAGGAGATTTCAGCCGATGAGATCGCAAAAACTGTTGAAGAGGCCGCCAATCGTCCGATAATTGGACTGAACGTCTCTGCTTTTGAGGCAGAACTTCAGAAACCGGAAGTCCAGACCCTTCTCTACGTCTGCGACAATTGCGGCGAGATCGTGTGGGACGCTCTCCTGATCGCAGAACTGGATCGGTACGTTTCTGTGACGGCTGCGGTCCGCGGAGGCGCTGCGGTAAATGATGCGCTCCTGGAAGATGCCGAATTTGCCGGTCTTCCTGAGATCGCCCGCGTCATTACGACCGGATGCAGTGTGCCGGGGGCTCCCGACGCTGCTGTTTCCGAAGAATTTCGCACGTACTTCCGAAACGCGGACCTGGTCATCGCCAAAGGACAGGGCAATCTGGAAACGATGCAGCCCGCCGTTCGGCCCGTACTGCATCTCTTCATGGTAAAGTGCCCGGTGATCGAACAGATGGTCGGACTTCCCAAAGGATCGCTCGCAGCCCAAACTCTGCCGAAAGCGGTCCCATAGATCAAATAGACCGAATGCAGTTTTCCGTTTTACGCCAAACGGCAGAACGGAATGCGATTTTTCCCTTTCAGAGGAACCATAAAATGAGAGATTTGGATCGATTTGAAAATCGAAGATCCGTTGCACACAGTACCGCATACCGCTCCTCGGAACCATCGGACATCCCGTGGGCAATGGTGATCCTGCGCCTGTTCGTCGTGCTGCTGGTCGTGGCTCTTTTCATCTGGTTTGCACTCATCATTTACCGGCCGACGAACATTTGGGTGACCCAGCAGGAGATCGACCGGATGGAACAGAGCGTCCTCACGACACGGCAGGAAGTCGAGAGGATCCGACGTGAAAAAATGATCGAGGTCGCCGAGGGGAAAAAATTGACTCCGTTTGAGATCATCTACAATGTATCTGTCGATAAAAACTACGTACTCACGCAGGAAGAAAGAGAGATCGTCCGAAAGGGATGGCATGATTTCCTGCGGAATGATACGGAAGTGGCAGACCCCGAACTCCTTCTTTTCCAAATGGGGATGTGCTATGGCGAAAACGGAGCCATCGTGGACATTCCCCAGGAAGAATGGGAGAGAGAGAAAAAGATCCGCGAGATGAGAGCCCAGGACGTCAGCATTCGGGCTTTGATCTACCGTGCCGTAAGCGAAAAAGAGGAGATCTCCGATGATGAGCGCGCCTTCATTCGGGCACACTGGGACCAGTTCCTGCAGGAAGCGAACATTTCAAATCCGGAAGAATTAATGTTTCAGTTGAGGATCCAGTACTCCGAATCCGGAAAGGTCGTAGACATTCCAATGGAGGAATGGGAAGAACTGAAAGCCCAGCGCGACAAAGAACGCGGTGAAAAATCAGAAGAAGAAGTTCTCGCCGACACCATGAAGGAGATCGCTTTGGACGTGGCAGAGCGTGACCAGATGATCCAGAGCGTCCGGACCGGAATGCAGGATCGCGCCAAAAGGAAAAACTACGATGCCCGCGCAAATCGCCGAATGGTGAAAGAAGCTGCGATGGATTTCATCGAAAGTTTTGGTGATCAGGACGACTTCTTCGAAGAAGAGGATGATGAAACGGAGGCCTCTGACGGCGCAGATCCTGATGACGCGGAAAACGCAGATGACGCGGAGACTGACCAGCCTGCCGGTACGAATGAAGATGAGAAGCAGGAAGCGGCTGAAAACGATCCGGAGGCTGAAAATGCCGTTTCGGAAGATGAACCGGAAGATGAACCGGAAGCGGAACTAAAAGAAGAACCGGAAGAAGGATCGGAAGAAGGATCGGAAGATGCTGCGGAGTCGGAGAAAACGGATGGAGCAGCGGAAAATGGCAAGCCGAATGCCGCTCCGATAGAGGAAAGTCCTGAGCCGGAAGAGTAAAGTCCGCTTGGGAAGATAGAAAAATTTCAGACGATTGAGAAAGTGAAGAGGATCGATCCATGAGTAATGCGAATGTGGCGTGCCGTCTTGCCGATTTTGCAAAGATCCAGCCGGATAAAATTGCGGTGGCAGAACCGCTTGGGTATCGGAATGGAAAGCGGCAGTACCGGACCATCACGTTTCGTGGACTGGATGAGGATAGTGACCGGATCGCGGCAGGACTGAAAGAAATCGGAGTACGGAAAGGGATGCGTATGGCACTTCTGGTCACTCCGGGGATCGATTTCGTTTCGTGTGTCTTTGGACTCTTAAAATCGGGGGCGCCGATGATCCTAATCGATCCGGGCATGGGAAAGGGAAACCTGATCCAGTGCCTTCAGGACGCAGATCCCAATGGATTCGTCGCGATTTCAAAAGTGCAGGCGATCTGCCGGCTCATGCCGTTCCGTTTTCCGCATTCGGAGTACTCGTTGACGGTCGGACGCCGCTGGTTCTGGGGCGGACCGACACTTCGGATGCTGCGGGAACGGCCCTGGCCTGGTCCTTGCATTGAAGAAGTGACGGACGACGATCCGGCTGCGATCATCTTCACGACGGGAAGCACCGGCGCTCCGAAAGGCGTGCTCTACCAGCACCGCACATTCAACACGCAGGTGGACGAGATCTCCCGCCAGTACGGCATCCAGCCCGGACAGACCGACCTGCCGGGGTTCCCGATGTTTGGTCTTTTCAATTGCGCGATGGGGTCTACGGCCGTCATTCCGGACATGGATGCGAGTCGGCCCGCGTCGGTCGATCCGCGAAATATTCTGGAAGCGGTCCGCGACTGGAATGCGTCGCAGTCCTTTGCGTCTCCTGCGGTCTGGAAAGCCGTCGGAAAATGGTGCCATGAAAAGGGCGAAAAACTCGAAAATGTCCGCATGATCCTCTCTGCCGGCGCTCCCGTACAGGAGAACGTTCTGCAGAGCATCCGCGAGATCATCCATCCCGACGGAGAGATCCACACGCCGTACGGGGCGACAGAGGCTTTGCCGGTCGCAACGATCTCTTCACGCGAAATACTTGGCGAGACCGCGCTCTTGAGCCGAAAAGGGGCGGGGGTCTGCGTCGGACGAAAATTTCCGTCGATCCGCTGGCGCGTCATCCGGATCACCGACGAGCCGATCCGAACACTGGAAGAAACAGAAGAACTGCCGGCCGGAGAGATCGGTGAATTGATGGTCACGGGACCGCAGATCACGCGGGAGTACGTCACGCGCACTGAGGCAAATGCCTTGGCGAAAGTTTACGAAAAGGGACCGGACGGAAAAGAAATCGTCTGGCATCGAATGGGAGACGTCGGCTACCTGGATGCACAAGAACGTTTTTGGTTCTGCGGACGAAAAGCACACCGGGTCGAGACGGTGCACGGACCATGTTTCACGATATGCTGCGAGGCGATCTTTAACGAGCATCCCGGCGTAAACCGTTCCGCCCTGGTCGGCGTTTCAGAACCGGGACTTCCGGAAGGGAAACTCAAACCGGTCCTGATCATTGAGCCGAAAGACTGCGATATACTGCACGATCAGAAAAAACTCGCGAAAATGAAAGAAGAGCTTCTTGCACTTGGTGCAGCAGATCCGCTGACGGAAAAGCTGAAAACGCTGCTTTTCCATCCATCTTTCCCGGTCGACATTCGGCACAATGCGAAGATCTTCCGCGAAAAGCTCGCAGTTTGGGCAGCGGAACAAAAGTAGAAGACGGTGTCCCGCCGCAGAAAACTAGATCCGAGCGGAAATATTCGGCAGATCCGCTCTTTTCGTGAATTCCAAGAGGGCGTTCCCTCGGTCAAAAGGATGCCTGCGGTGTGCCGTCTGCGCGATTACAGAGATCTTGAAAAACTTCCGGCGTCACGGAGTACGAGATCTGCGCATTGTGCCCGTCACAGAAGGTCATGTTCGCACCGCCGGCATGTGTGGCTCCGAAAAAATGCTCATTCGTGTACCCCTGCCGGTCTCTCAGCAGACGGGTCCCTGCGATGCGCACATTATCGTGATTGCGTCCGGAGAAATGCGTGTCGTCATCCCCGCCGTCCGTTCGATCCTGTTCTCCAGTATAGACGGAAACGTTCAAGTGCTTTTCCCCGACAAGTATCGTGTGGGTCAGTCCGTCCGTAATGTCGGCGTGCGCGACGTCGCTCTTTTCGTGGATCACCGGTCCGTATGTGTCGACGTTCTTGGCAAGAGTTGCATTATCCCGCCACCCCTGATCGTATGCCACATTGTTGGGATGCGCCCCTGCGTTTGCCGCGTAATCCTGTTTGGGTGAGTATTTGGCGAGCGTCGTACTCTGCGAGGTCCCGTCAGGCATCCGGCCTTCCATTTTTCGCGTGAGCGAGAGGAAATTCTTCGGCGGACGGCGTGACGGACAGTAAAAAAGCGGTATCGGCGTCGAAATACGCTCCGCGATCGAGGCGTCGTGCATCGTCTGCATCTCCATGTACGGCAGGATCGCATACGTCCATCCGGAACGCTGGGAAACGAGCGTTCTGTCCGCGTCGCCAACGTACGAGTAACCGGAATGCCCGCCGCTGGGAAACGCCTCGAGTACCGCCGCGTGATTTCCGAGCGCGACTCCCAACTGATGCAGATTGTTCGTACACTGGAGCTGCCGTGCCGACTCGCGCGCCTGCTGGACTGCCGGAAGCAGAAGGCCCATCAGCATCCCGATGATCGCGATGACGACAAGAAGTTCCACGAGCGTAAATCCGCGATGCTCCCCCATATACACTGCCATTTCATCCTCCTTTCGTTCCACTTTTAATTTTTCGATTCCAGTGCGCTCCCGCCAGCCACGCGCACGAACAGACCATTAGAAGCCATGCGGAAGGTTCCGGAAGCGACTCGCGGTTTTGAACGCGCACCATTGCGAAAAGCCCGAAATTTCCATTTCCAAGAATTTCTGCGGAGTAGCCCCATTCACAGTCTCCCCAATCGAGCAGCATTTCGTTCGCATCGGCAAAATCCATCTTCTCAAGTTCCGACGCAGGGATACTTTCGGCTTCGATCAGCAGGAATGGATCGTCAGGCTGAAACGTCGTATTTTCGGCAGCCGAAAGGGGCGTGTCGTACACAGAAAGCGCAAGCAGCAAAAAGATGTGTTCCTCCCGCTGCGAAAAACCGTCTGGAAACGCGAAATGCGGTCATGCGGACCTTTCATTGTGTACGGCTCCCGAAATAGGAAATCAAAAAAGTAAAAAACACACAATTTATTTAGTATACACTGCGTTCAATAAAAATCAATCAAAAAAATTAAAAAATTTCAGAAAAAAAGAAAACACCAAAAGGCAGGGAGAGAAGCCCCCTGCCTTTCATTTTTTCAGAAAGTGATTTCAGGAAATTTCAAATTTCATCCTGACGTTCCGTTTTTTGCGTTTCTCAGACTTCCGGAAGGACGTAACCTTTGCGGTACGGACGGCTGAGGAGGGCGTTGGCGGCTTCGCAGTCGGTGAAACGTTCGGCTTCGGGATCCCACTTCAGGGAACGACCCATCAGACGCGCGATGTTCAGAATGTGGCAGAGCGAGGCCGTACGGTGACCGTATTCGCAGTCGTCGAGCGGCGTGGCCCCCGTCTGGATGCACTCCAGCCAGTTGCGCGTATGGCTCAGATTCTGGATCGGAGATGTACGGAGGAGTTCCTCGCCCATCTCTCTCGGATTCGTCTTCAGATTGGCGCGGAAGATCTCCATCTTCGCCTTTTCACCAAAGAAGATCGCGCCGCCGCGATTGCTTTCCTTCCCGTCTTTGCCGAGCCAGACACGAATGCCGTTCGCGTAGGAGTAGGAAAGATGAGGACGGGAGCAAAGACGATTTCCGCGTTCACGGGATTCCGATCTATCGTAAGTGGGCAGTTCCAGAGCCTCGCCGTCCACGAAAATTTCCGTTGGACCGGTCTCCTGCATTCCAAGCGCGAGCTGGACCTGATCCAGACCGTGCGTTCCCCACCCCGTCATTTCACCGCCGGAGTACGGCATGAACGAAAGCCAGCCGGGATTCGCACGCGGAGTGAAGAGATCATGGTTGAACGGCACAGGTTCCGTCGGACCGCACCACGTATCCCAGTCAAGACCTTCCGGGATCGGCTGTTCCGGCAGTGCGTATTTCCACGGCGTTTCATAGTTTGCGGCAATGACTTCGCTGATCTTGCCCAAACCGCCGTCCTGAATGAACTTGCACGCAATCTGGTTGGCGCGCATACTTCTCTGCATGGAACCGACCTGGAAAACGACGCCCGTTTTGCGGGCCGCTTTGACCATAAGACGGCCTTCCGCGACGGTCAGCGACATCGGTTTCTCGGCGTAAATGTGCTTTCCGGCCAGTGCGGCATTCACGCAGATGAGAGCACGCCAATGTTCCGGCGTCGCCGTCACGATGGCGTCCACGTCCTTTCGGTCAAGGACTTTCCGGTAATCCTGGCAGGCATCGGCTTCCGTCAAACCGGCTCTTTTCGCAATATTCTGCGCTCTGGGAAGGTACACGTCGCACGTGCAGACCGCCTGTCCCATCGGCTGTTTGCAGGAATCCAGAAAAACATAGTGTCCCTGACGTCCCACACCGATCCCGGCAATACCGATCCGTTCGTTGGCTCCGGGTTTCCCTTCAGAAGCAAAAACGGAACGCGGGACCCACGTCGGCACGCTCAAAACCGAAACGGCGGCCGCACTCTTCAAAAAATCTCGACGCAGCATCTGCATAAAATTCACTCCCTTAAAAAAATTTCACTAAAAAACAAACCTTTTTTTATTTTCGTTCCGTTGGCAGGATTCCTTTATGATCTACTCAAAAAATGATCCAAAATTCTTAAAGAACTTTGGATCATTTTGGAAAAAACTAACCGATGACCGGCGCCACAAAAGTTCTTGCACCCAATTCACGGAGCAGGAAGAGCATCGCGCCCGGAGCGTCTTTCGCCAAACGCAGCTCACCCAGAATGTCCGCAGCAGTCGCTTCTTCTTCGACCTGCTCCTTCACGTACCAGTTGAGGAACTGGGTCGCCGCAAAGTCTTTTTCTTCCGCCGCCAGCGCAGCCAGATCGTTGATGCGCGAGGTCACGTACGCTTCATGCTCGCAGGTCTGCTCAAACATGGCAACAGCATCCGGCCACTCGACTCTCGGCTGCTCGATCGCCTGCAAAACGACACGGCCTCCGCGTTCCTGCAGATAGTTTACGAACCCCATTGCATGAGCGACTTCTTCCTGGTACTGCACGTTGAACCAGGACGCCAGTCCCTTGAGCTGCATATCGTCCGCTTGGCACGCCATTGCGAGATAAAGATACGCAGAATAGAATTCCGCATTGATCTGATCGTTGATCGCCTGTTCCATTTTCTTTGAAATGGCCATAAACTCCCCCTTTGGAATAAAAAATTTCCGCAGCTAAATAAAATTGGACCGATACCGGATAAACTCCGGCCCTATTTTGGATTTTAGCCGAAGACGCAAGGAAGTCAAGGGGGGAGGGAAGCTTTTCTGCACGATTCTGGAAGAGAAGAAGTGAAAAAAGTGCCGATTTTTCGGCTTTCCACTTGACAGAAAAAATCATGAGAGCTAAAATGAATGGGCTGCCGTCTCCGTTTTGTCGGAAACGGAGTCCGCCGTTTTTTCAAAAATCGTCAGCCCCCTTCGAACCGGAGTCTCGCCAATGCGCCAGATCCAGATTTTCATGCCGAGATCCATCCTCTCGTTTTGTGTTTCGTTTCTCCTTGCGGCCGGCTGGCTGCTCTGCGGAACTTCACTGCCTGCACAGTCTCTGGAATCCATTCCTGACCGGGTCCCGGAAGAGTTTCGAAATTCTCCCAGGATCCGCGTGGAAAAGCACTCTGCCGAGGCCGCAGGAATGCAGCTTTTGGAAGGTCGGCACGTGCTGCTGGTGACGGATCTGGAACTGACGGACGCGATCCGGCGTCTGCCGCGCACGGTCGATGAAGCGTACCCAATGATGTGTGCTTTTTTTGGCGTCGAGGAAGACCCAAGCTGGAAACTGACTGTTTTTTTAATGAAAGACCGTGAAAAATTCCGAAACGCCGGCTACATTCCGGAGATACTGCCGCCGTTCAAAAACGGATTTTCGTTCAATTTTGATTGCTGGGTCTGCGAGCAGCCGTCCGACTACTACCGGCAGCATCTCGTTCTGCACGAAATGGTCCACTCCTTTTCCTCGACGCGTCTTGGAAATGCTGGTCCGAACTGGTTCGCGGAAGGAATGGCGGAATTTCTGGGAATGCATGATTTCGCGAACTCTCCGCTCCGTCTTGGTTTCATGCCGCCGAGCCGTGAGGCGGTGCCGTACTGCGGAAGGATCCGGGAGATCCGCGAGGCTGCCCAGCGTGGTGAAGTCTGGACGCTTGAAGATGCCGTGACGCCGGATCAGGAAGATTTCGCGACGAATGCCGTCTACTACTGGTCGTGGGGGCTGGCGTGGTTTTTGGAAAATCACCCCAAAGCGCGGCCGGCGTTTCACGCACTCATTCCCCAACTGCGTCTGGCCGGATCGGAGCAGGAATTTACCCGCACTTTCCTCGATTCTCTGGGAGAAGACCGGATCGGGATCGAAAAAAACTGGCTCATGTTCGCGGCCTCCGTCGACTACGATTTCCGACTGCGTCCGATGCTTTTTGATGCAAAAACAGGAATTTCGCTTCAGGAAAAGTCCGCGAAAGAACGGGTCGTCCAAAAACTCCGAGTCGATCATGGATGGCAAAACACCGGGATCCGCGTCAAAAAGGGAGATCAGATCAGGATCCGCGCCAAAGGAAGATTTGAGATCGCGCGTCCTGACGGAAGTTTCTGGCCCTGTGAGCCGAACGGCGTGACGGTCGAGTACCTGAACGGTCAGCCGCTGGGGATCCTGCTGGCCGTCATTCTGACCGATGCCGAAGAGTTGACTCCGAAAATCATGAACGACCGCCAAACCGGGACCTTCTACGCTCCCTTTGCAGTCGGAACGAGCCGTTCTCTGACGATCCCGTTTGACGGCACGCTTCTTCTCCGCACCAACGTTCCGCCGGCACAGATAGAAGAAAGCCGCGGGGAGTTTTTCGTCGAGATCTCCGCAAGAAAATAGAAACCGACAGACCCGCGCAAAACGCTCCGCCTCACGATCTTACCGAAACGCAGTGAGCCTGTTCGGAACGCAGCACGCCCGTTCGGAACGCGGTGCGTCGGCCCCAGCATTCGGTTTTAACGGACTCACCAGAGGTCGCTCGTCTGGCTTCGGATCCATTCTTCCGGAGTGAGTCCCTCTTCCGCCAAAATATTGCGGAAATCTTCCGTTTCGTCCGGATCCGGGGCATCGTAGCAGACGTCTTCCTCAAAACACGCTTTCAGGATCTTCTTCGGCAGAAACCGGGTCGGAAGCACTCGGCTGTAGTGACTGCTCCAGGAAGGCTTTCCGGTATGGAAATACTGAAGCGGGCAGGTAACGTACAGGTAGTCCCTGGCACGCGTCATGGCGACGTAGAAAAGACGGAGTTCCTCGTCGATGTCTTCCTGCCTTCCAGTACTCATGTCGGACGGAATGTTGCCGTCGCTTGCGTGAATGACGTACACGCATTTCCATTCCAGCCCCTTTGCGGAGTGGATCGTACTGAGGATCAGGTAATCGTCGTCAATGTCCGGTTTGTCGGCCAGCTCTTCCGAGGACTGCGGCGGATCGAGGACGAATTCCGCAAGAAATTCCGTTCTTCCCTTAAATTTTTGAGCCACATCAAGGAGCTGCTCCAGATCCGCGAGCCGAGAGTCTCCGTCTACTGGCCACTGCTCCTGCAGGATCGGCCGGTAGTGATCCAGCACCTCTTGGACCTGCTCTTTCAGAGTCATTGGGGAATCGGTGAGTTTTTTCAGAAGCGTCACGAGAGCAAACCACCGTTCGTTTCCCGTCCGTTTCGGCGGCGTCCATGAAGACCAAACGTTCAGGTTTCCGCCCGCGTCGCGCAAAATTCCCATGAGCGTCAGCGCTGTCTTGGGACCAATTCCAGGAAGCATGCCGAGCAAACGGATCCCGGCAGGCAGATCGCTCGGATTTTCCGCAAGACGCAGGAAGGAAAGCAGATCCTTCACGTGTGCCGACTCCGTAAATTTCAGCCCGCCGTACTTCACGTACGGGATCCTGCGCCGCGCCAATTCCGTTTCCAGACGGACAGAGTGGGACGAGGAACGAAAAAGGACCGCCTGTTCCCGAAGCGGAGTCCCGTTCTCGAAATGCTCAAGGATCCGGTCCACGACGTAGTTGGTCTGTGCGTCTTCATCCCGGCATTTACAGAACGTCGGAAGAACGCCCCCCTGCCTGGAAGAAAAAAGCTCCTTTCGGTAGCGCTCCGGAAGCTGCGCAATGACGCGGTTCGTCGCTTTCAGGATCGCGTCACTGCTGCGGTAGTTCATCTCAAGCGGGAGTATCTTCGTATTCGGAAATGCCTGCGGAAGTTCCAGAATATTTCGAACGGTCGCGGATCGAAAAGAGTAGATCGACTGGTCATCGTCCCCCACGACCGTCAGCCCTCTGCCGTCCGGAGTGAGGCCCTTTACGATCTCGGCCTGGATCATGTTCGTGTCTTGGAATTCATCGACCAGGACCCACCCGAAACGTTTTCGTATCTTTTCTCCCACTTCCGGATGACGCATCAGTGCAGACCAGTAAAGGAGCAGGTCGTCGTAATCCAGAAGCGCATCTTCCACTTTTCGCTGCATGTAGGCGTCAAAAAGCCGGGAAAGTTCCGGAAGGTACTCCTCAAACTTCGGATAGTAGAGCGCCAGTATTTCGTAGAGTTTCTTTTGCGAATTGATGCACCGGCTGTACATCGAGACGCACGTTCCTTTTTTCGGAAAACGTTTCACGTTCGTGACGGGCACGGACTCCGCACGTACCAGATTCATGAGGTCTTCCTGATCGGAACGATCCAAAATCGCGAAATTCGGCGGCAAACCCACGTGCTTTCCGTAAATGCGCAGAAGACGTGTCCCGACTGCATGAAACGTGCCGCCCCAAATGTGATTGATCCGGGCACTTTGCTCCTGAGAGACTGATTCAAGAAGATGCTTCGCCCGCTGAACGAGTTCTGCCGCTGCCCGGCGAGTGAACGTCAAAAGCAGGATGCGCGACGGATCCGCTCCCCGTGCGACAAGATTCGCCACACGGTGTGCAAGCATCGTCGTCTTGCCGGTTCCGGCTCCCGCAACGACCAGAAGCGGTCCGTCACCATACGCAACAGCTTCCTGCTGCGCATCATTCAGATTTTTCCACAGACTCTCCGGGATCTCCCAATTTACGCTGTCCTGCGCGTTTTCCGTCAGCGTTTCCTGCGCGTTTTCCGTTAGCGTTTCTGGAAAATCATCCAAAATTTCCGTCTCGTGCATACAGTCTGGAAATTCATCTGGAAATTCGTCTGGAAATTCGTCTGGAAATTCGTCTCCGGATCCGTCAAAAAATCTGGCAGGAAAGACTTTGGCCATGAGCGTGCGCCTCACTTTCCGGAATTTTTCGATTTGTCCGTCGGATTCGCGAGAAACGACGCGATCTGCTCCAAAACCAGTACGCCGACCAAGCCGGCCAAAAGCGCACAAAGCGCGTATATCTGCGTCTGGACCGAGAATTCACTCATTCCAAAACGCACAAATTCTCCCTCGATCTGCTGCTGAAACGGCCAAAGACAGTTCAGAGATCCTGCCATGAATCCCGTCAGGACGGAAAGCGTGATGCTGTGGTGGTTTTTCAGAAGGTACTTCAACACTCTTGAAAACGAAAGCAGCCCGATCACGCAGCCGGCTCCAAAAACGCAAAGCGTCAGGAGATCGGAAGGAGTCGTGCGGAAATGCGCCAGGTCTTTTACACGCTCAATGATGAGATGGTACTCTCCAAGGATCAGCAAAATGTAGGAGCCGCTGATGCCGGGGAGTATCATGGCGCAAATGGCGACCAGACCACACATGAAAATGTAGAGCAGACTGTGGTCCTGACCAGCGTCAATGGGATCCATCGTCGTGATCCACCAGGCAAAGATCGCGCCGATGACCATGGCAGCGCCGCTGGCAAAGTCTTTCTTCCGGATCTGACGGAAAAGAATGATGACCGAAGCGAGGATCATGCCCATGAATGCGCCGAAAGTCACCGGAATGTGATTTTGAAGCAGATCCGTCATGATGATGGAAAAGGCCCCCAGCCCCACGATGATCCCCAACAGGAGCGTCAGAAAAAACCCCATATCCGCGTGATGGAATGCGTCCTTCCACTTTCGTTTCAGTAACAGCGAAAGGAATTCCATGCCGAAACTGCTGATGGCGTTGACCAGACGCTCGTAGATCCCGACGATCATGGCGACCGTTCCTCCGGAAACGCCCGGAACGGAATCTGCGATCCCCATCAGGATCCCGCGGACAAAAATGAAAAATGAAGAGATGCACCGTCCCATACTTTTTTCTCCTGCAACTCTGCCAGTTTGGGAAATTTTGAATTTCGTCTACGCTTTGATCTACCTAAAAAGGCGGCAGGGACCCGGTCTGCAAACCCCCCAACGCCGCCTTTCGTTCTGTTGAAAACGTCCTGAGTTCACTTTCCATTAAGAAAGTTTCTGCTTCGTTTTCGCCACTTTCGTGCTACTGTCCGCAGCATTTTTTGTACTTTTTACCGCTTCCGCACGGGCACGGCTGGTTCGGTCCGATTTTCGGTTCCTGATTCCGGATGGGAGCCGTTTTTCCAGTCATGCCTTCCGCATTCGCAGAACGTCCGTCTGCCGCAGCCGCAGCTGCACGAGTTACGGATCTTCCTTCGGCATGATGTGCCGTCTGCTGCGTCCAGGTAGAACCGACAAAACGCTCGTCCAGCTGCTCCATTCGGAACACAAGATCCGTCACACGCTCTCCGACCGACTTCCACATTGCGTCGTAAGTCCGCATTCCTTCCCGCTTGTACTCGACCTTCGGATCGACCTGTGCGTAACCGCGCAGTCCCACGCTCGCCTTCAGATGGTCCATGGTGAGCAAATGCTCCTTCCAAGCGGCATCGAGGATGGAAAGTACGAGCGCACGCTCCATTTTCCGCATTTCCGGACGGTATCGGTCGTCGATGGATTCCAGCATCTTCATGCGGAACTGCTCCGGATCGCGTCCTTTGAGTTCTTCCACATGCAGTTCAAGTCCCCAGCCTTCCAAGGCATCTTGCGCGAGAACTTGGAGAGTTTCCTCCGAAAGACGGAACTTCTCGCCGTCCTGATGTTTGCAAATGAACTCTTCGACCCATTCCTTCACTTCCGCAACGACGCTTTCTTCCCGTTTGGCACTTTCACGGCTAAATTCCACGAGCATTTTGTGGAACTGATCCTGCGTCATGCTCCGAAGCGACTCGTAGTCGATCTCGCCGCCGAATCGGTCCTTCACCCACTGGGCAAGACCGTCCAGATCGATGAAGCGGTTCCCCTGCGCGTCACGGCGGGAGAAATGGTATTCGCCGGCCAAGACCGGGAATTCGATCTCTTTTTCAAAGTAGGCGTCCTTGATGATCTGAAGCAGATGCTCCTTCAGCTGCGCCTGCGTTTTGTTGTCAAGCTGTTCGATCGGTACGGAAATGCCGAATTTTCCCTGAAGCCAACTGCTCGCGGCTTTCAGTGCGTAACCTTTTTCCAGCGCGTACGCTCCATCGGAAAGATCGACTTTCTGAATGTAGTTCCGGATCTTTTCGACGAGTACACTGTCCAGTTCATCTCGATCAACGGCACGCAAGTCACGGTCGCGCAGATTCAGATTCCACCGCGTGTTGACCGCCTTGGCAAGTGCCGACCAGTTCCACTCATCTTCATCAACGTCCAACGAAACGTTTTCTTCCAAAAGGTCCTGCACGACGGCTTCGACCATTCCGAGCGCTTCATTGACGGCAGTTCTGGAGGCTTCCTCAAAATTCATGTTGCGGAAGTGCCGCGGAGTCAGTTCCGTCGAAAGCTGATCACCAGCCCAGCTGCAGAACGTTTCCACGCCGTAGATCGGATCGAGATAGGTCGACAGGTGCGCATCCAGCTGGGATCCGACCATTTCGAAGATCAGATCGCGGCAGTTCACGCCCTCCAAGATCTTCTGGCGGTAATTGTAAGTCCGCTTACGCTGTTCGTCCATGACTTCGTCGTAGTCGAGCAAACTTTTTCGGATCTCAAAGTTCCGCTCTTCGACCTTTTTCTGCGCCCCTTCCACACGGCGAGTCACCATCGAGCTTTCGATGGCCTGTCCGTTCTGCATTCCGAGCCACGTGAGTGCATTTTTCACCCAGTCGCCCGCAAAAATGCGCATCAGGTCGTCTTCCAGCGAAAGGAAGAATCGGCTGGAACCGGGGTCGCCCTGACGTCCGCAGCGTCCGCGGAGCTGGAGGTCGATACGGCGTGCTTCATGGCGTTCCGTTCCGATGACGTAAAGTCCGCCGAGGCCGCGTACTTCCACACCCTCCGCCTTCATGTGTTCCCGTTCTTCGATCTCAGCAGTCAACGCATCCCACTCTTCCCGCGGAACTTCCAAACGGGTCGGATATTTGTGCTGAAGGATACTCCAAGCCATAGCGTCCGGGTTTCCGCCCAGAATGATGTCGGTACCGCGTCCTGCCATGTTCGTGGCAATGGTCACCATCCCTTTTCGGCCGGCCTGCGCGATGACTTCGGCTTCCTGTTTGTGGTTTTTCGCATTCAGCACGTTGTGTGCGACGCCGCGGCGTTTCAGCATATTGGAGATCTGCTCGCTGCGTTCGATCGACGTCGTACCGACCAGGATCGGACGGCCTGCACGCGCCAGGCTGTAAATACGTTTGCGCGGGATCTTTTCGACGACCTTTTTTGTATCGCCGCGAAAAATAAATTCCACGTACTCATCCGTTTCCGAAACGATCGTTCCGCTCCAGTCTCGGCCGTCTTTGTCCGTCAGTTCCAAGACGTCCCAGCGATGGACTTTTTCGATCTCTTCCACGACCGCGTCATACTTTTCCTTTTCCGTCATGTAAATGAGGTCCGGGAATTCAAGACGCTGGAGTTTTTTGTTCGGCGGAATGGCGACGACGTCCAGTTTGTAGATCTTCCAGAATTCCTGCGCCTCGGTCATAGCCGTACCGGTCATACCGCAGATCTTCGGATAGAGTTTGAAGAAATTCTGAAGCGTCACGGTCGCCAGCGTCTGATTTTCCTGCTTGATCTGAACGCCTTCCTTCGCTTCCACCGCCTGATGGAGACCGTCTGACCAGTTACGTCCCGGCATGAGACGTCCCGTGAATTCGTCCACGATGACGACCTCCCCGTTGTTCACGACGTAATTCACGTCCCGTTTGTAGAGATGATGAGCTTTCAGCGCATTGTCGATCAGGTGCGGCCACTCCATGTTGCCGGCCGTGTAGAAACACTCCACGCCAGCCAGCCGTTCCGCGTTACGGATCCCCTGGTCCGTCAAGTTGGTCGAATGTTCTTTTTCGTTGACCTCAAAATCGATCCCTTTTTTCAGCTGACGCGCGATCCGGTCTGCTTCGCGGTACTTTCCGATGTCGCCGTGAGCCGGTCCGGAGATGATCAGCGGCGTACGGGCTTCGTCGATGAGGATGTTGTCCACTTCGTCGATGATGGCGTAATTCAGTGCGCCCTGCGTTTGCTGGAGTTCGGAGGGGTAGCGCCAGTCGTTTTTCGCAGCGGCCCGCATGTTGTCGCGGAGATAGTCGAACCCAAGTTCATTGTTCGTACCGTATGTGATGTCACACCGATAGGCGGCCTGACGCTGTTCGTTCGGAATGTTCGACTGGATCGAACCGACCGTAAGTCCCAGCGACATATAGAGCGGCCCCATCCATTCCATGTCGCGGCGGGCAAGATAGTCGTTCACCGTCACGACGTGGACCCCTTTTCCAGTCAGAGCATTCAGGTACGCCGGCAGGGTCGCAACGAGAGTCTTTCCTTCCCCCGTGATCATTTCCGCAATGGCCCCGCTGTGAAGGACGGCACCGCCGATGAGCTGGGAATCGTAGTGCCGCATTCCCATGACGCGCTTTCCAGCCTCACGGCAGACCGCAAATGCTTCGACAAGCAGATCATCCAGAGTTTCTCCTGCTTCAAGACGCTTCTTAAATTTGAACGTCTGCTCGCGCAATTCCGCATCCGTCATGCCCGTGTAACGGGATTCCAGCTCATTGATGGCCTGAACTTTGGCCTGAAATTTCCTCAGCTGCCGCGCATTAGAGGAACCGAACACGGAAGTGATGCCGCGTTCGACCTTCTGGCTGACGTTGGAGAAAAAATCTGCCGCAAAATCCCAAATGCGTTCCATATTTGCCATGGCGCTTCTGTCCTGTTTTCCTTTTCGTAAAATCAAATACGCATTCCGCTCGCGCTCCGGTCTGCTCTCGGACACTCTGCCGTATGACGAACGGCTCCATTCACCTCAAACGGAGCAGATCCAAGCGTCCGAAACAGCGGCGAAAGGATCTCTTGAGGCAGATCCTGCGCTGCGGTTTTTCTTTTATTTTGAACTGCGATTCTCCTGCGCGGAAGCAGGCGGAATATTCAAAGCGGAATACGCTGCGTGAAAAGCGCAGTCCGTTACCGCCGTGCGTGTCTGTGGGGCATTTTCGCAAAAAGCAAAATTCCGCACTTTCACATAATTCCCTTTACTATACCGAACTCTGCGATTTGGTCAAGTGGAATCCGATAAAAAAAAGTCAAAATTTGAGGATTTTTTCGAAATTTCGCAAATTTCATCTTCCCAAACTGCCCAAATTTCCGTGAAATGCGCCATTTTTTCCGTCGCAAAAACTCACGCTTTTTGACAAAAACCTCGGATCTCTTCATGAAATGGAGAAAGTTTCAGGAGATCTCATCGCAAAAATTCACCGTAAAATTCACCGTAAATTTTTCTGCATCCATCATTTTATTCGATACGATCTGCAAATTTTCCGATAAAACAAACAGAAAAACAGAAAATCAGAAAAACAGGCCCCCATGATGGGAGGTTTCTGAAACGAAACTGGAGGATCGGATGCCCGAAAATACAAAAATTCCCTTACTTGATGCAGATACGGATGCGAAAAACGTCTATCTGCTGACGGGGTGTGCCGGATTCATTGCGTCGAATGTTGCGGAGCTGCTTCTGGAGGCAGGGCACACGGTCTACGGTCTGGATGACCGGAACGATGCCTACCCGGTACTTCTAAAAGACTGGCGGCTCGCGCAATTGAAACGGTTTCCCAAATTTCACTTTCACGAGCTGAGCATTACGGACCGGCCGGCTTTGGAGCATTTTTTTCACGAAACGCTCCGAAAGGAAGGCCGGACGTCCTTCTCGGCGTGCATCCATCTTGCCGCTCGTGCAGGCGTACGCTATTCGACGCTCGATCCTTGGATCTACTTCGAGACGAACGTGACGGGGACGCTGAATCTTCTGGAACTTTGCCGTAATTCTGCGACCCGGAAATTCGTTCTCGCCTCTTCCTCGAGCGTCTACGGAAATTCCCAAGCGGAAATCTTTCGGGAAGACCAGCCGACGGACTCGCCCTGCTCTCCGTACGCAGCAAGTAAAAAAGCGGCGGAAGTTCTCGTTTGCAGCTACCGTCACCTTCATGGGCTCGACGTCTCGGTACTGCGCTTCTTTACCGTTTACGGACCCGCAGGCAGGCCCGACATGAGTATCCTGCGCTTCATTCATGCGATCGCCTCTGAAAAACCGCTCTGCCTTTACGGAGACGGTACGCAGGCCCGCGATTTTACCTACTGCCGCGACATTGCCTCCGGGGTCGTTCGTTCTCTCCAGCCGGTCGGTTTTTCGATCTTCAATTTGGGCGGCGACCACACATACACAGTCAACCAGCTCATCGAGACGATCGCGGAACAGCTCGGTAAGACTCCGCGTATCGAGCGTCACCCTGCGCATCCGGCAGACGTTGCCCGAACACACGCAGACATCTCACGCGCCCGGACCATCCTCGGCTGGGAACCGGTCTGGAATTTCCAGGAGGGGATCGCGCAGACCATCGAATGGTACCTTGCTCAGCGCGACTGGGCCGGCCGCGTCATCGAGAGTGCGTAGATGCACAGAACGATCCGCAAAGAACGATCCGCACAGAACGATCCGCACAGAACGATCTGCCCCCGGATACGCAAAGAGCCGCTTTCTCTTCTTCATGAAATCGGCTCTTTTTGAATCTCTGGTTTCTTCGGGGTTCACCGGGTTTCTTCGGTTCTCTTCGCCGCTCGGTCTTCCTCAGACTGCCATTGATCCTGCGGCCAGAAAACGCCCCGCGGCCCAAAACGCCGTCAACAGTATCTAAAAATTTTACTCACGTACTGTAGACCCACTTTCCTATAAAGTTTGCACAAAAAAAGAGCGCAAAGATCACGAGCGCACATCCGAGCGGACACACAGCCGTGACGAGAGCAGCATCGATGAGAAAGACCGTAAAAAGTGCCTGACGAACGGCATTCCGCGTCGCAAGAGGCCCTTGAAAATACGAAACGGCGGACCGGAAGGCCAGAAAGAGCATCAGGAAGACCAAAAGCATGATCCAACGCCACGGTTCCGCCTGAAAAAGCGGAGAGATCCCGCCGGGATAGTGCTGCGCCATCATGACCGGAAATCGGATCAGGAGAGCAAGCGCACCGGCTGAAAGCAGCACGGAGAAAAGCATCGCTCCGACTCCGGGACGCCGTACCCCCGCTTCCGGCGCGTCTTCCGTCTCACAGCGCGCGTAGAACGTCACGCCCGTAATGAAAAGCGTCAGCGCAAGCGGATAG
Source organism: Thermoguttaceae bacterium (assembly GCA_017403345.1). GTDB lineage: Bacteria > Planctomycetota > Planctomycetia > Pirellulales > Thermoguttaceae > RGIG3701. The sequence goes on along the minus strand of JAFQOH010000194.1, from coordinate 13,917 downwards.
AGCAGGATCGGCGAGGGGATCCCAGCGGCTCTTCCAGCAGCACTCCCCACTCCCGCCAGCTCGGCAAGCGGCCAAAATGAAAGAAAAAGCAGGACGTTCAGACCGCGGCAGGTCCCCATAAAAAATGGACCAAGCGGCGTATTTTTCAACTTCGCATCGTACAACAGGATGCAGACAGCCAGCAGCGGCGCAATGAAAAGTGTCGGCGAAAGTCCTCCGGTCGGTAAAACGAATTGACCAGGCAGCCCCGCGATAAGTACTCCAGCAGCTAAAAAACTCCAGCCAGTTCTGCGTGCGCCCGCCAAAGAAATCCTCCCCGAAGGGAGCGGCCGGTCTTTGCGCAGGATGGAATCTTCCTGAAGATCGAAAACGTCGTTCAGGATCATGCCCGCCCAGTAAAGCAGTACCGCTCCAAGCCCGGAAAGACCGTATGCCGCCCAGCTTTCCGGGGAAACATTCTGCAGAAATGCCATCAGGAACGCGACCGTAAAAATGTCCGCTAAAATCGCAAAAACATTCGGAAAACGCACCAGCTGAAGCAGTGCCAAAAATTTTTTCATAAAAGATCCTTTCTATGCAAATGGACGGATCCGTGAAAGGCCGCTCCGAAAACAGACGGATGCATGAAAAAAGACTGCATGAAAACCAGTCGGTCCCTAACGCAGTCCTGCCAAAGCAGTACGGCCCGCACAGCTCCGCGTCCTGCCGCTAATCATAGCACAAAACGGCGTAAAGGTCAATTCCCCCCTCCCGTTCCTTTTTCCGAAACGAAAAATTTCGGGAGCGCATCTTGACATTTTGGCGGCATTCTGCTAAAATCACAGAGTCGGCACTTGCCGAACGTACAGGCAGACGAAAGAAGCACCGCAGACGGAAGTTCAGACGGAAGTTCAGACGGAAGTTCAGACGGAAGTTCAGACGGAAGTTCAGACGGAAGTTCTCCGAATGTTCGTCCAGAAATGTTCTGCATCTTCTCTTCCTCCTGCCGTTTCCCGCCCTAACGCTCCCTAAAAAAAGGACCATTTTCATGAAACGCATTCTATCCCGCCTGATCCATCCGATCATCCAGCCGGCCTATGCCGCATTTTTTGTCTCGATTTTTGTGTTTTTTTCAAGTGTGTACGCACACGCCGCAGAAACGCCGACCGCAGACGGTTTCTATGCCGGAGCCGTCTCGCTCGACATCACACCGGAGCGTCCCGTGACACTCTCAGGCCAGTTCTACACGCGGATCTCCAAAGGTGCAAACACGCCCATCACGGCGAACATCCTGGCGCTGAATTCCGTGAAAGAGGGAAGATCGACCCCCGCGATCCTCATCAGTATGGACGTCGTGTCGATCCGCGAGCCGTTCAACGTGGAATTCCGAAAAAGGCTCCAGGAAGAATTTCCGGAAGTGCCGTCCGAAAACATCATCCTCTGCGCCACGCACACGCACGCCGGTCCGAATATTGGAAACGACCCCGGTGATCTTCCGGAAAATGCCGACATCATGCACGCAAGCGAGTACACGCAGTTCGTTCTGGCTAAACTGATCCCTGCGATCCGAAAAGCATGGGAAAGTCAGGTCCCGTCTCGGTACGGTTACGGACTCGGTTTCGTGAACATTGCGTACAATCGGCGGGCAGTTTACGCAGACGGTTCGGCCGTAATGTACGGAAAGACGGACCGTCCGAATTTCCGCAGCATCGAAGGAATGACCGACAATGACCTGAATGCACTCTGTATCTGGGATAAAAACGACAAACTGACGGCCATGCTCCTGAATATCGCATGCCCGTCACAGGAAAATGAGCATCTTTACTATCTCGACGCGGATTTCTGGGGAAGAGCTAGAAATCGGATCCGCGCCAAATACGGTGAAGAAGTCGTCGTTCTCGGAATGTGCGGCGCCGCCGGTGACCAGTCTCCGCACATTCGCTATCGGAGTGCCGCGGAAGAACGCATGACGCGGCTGAGGGAACTTTCACGTGTCGAGGAACTCGGCCGAAGGATCGCCGTCGCGGTAGACGATATTTACGGCCTGATCGCGTCCGACAAAAAAGAAGACCCTGTCATGAAATTCGAGTACCTTGCACTTGACCTTCCCCAGCGTCTCATCACGGAAAAAGAGTACCAGACTGCGCTCTCCGAGTCGAAACGGCTTGAAGCAGAATACGAAAAAACGGGATCTTCATCGGCTTTCGGACAGATGAACTGGCATCGGCGCACGATCAAACGCTACGAATTTGCAAAAGAAAATCCCGGTCCGACCTACCCAACAAGTGCCTGTGTGCTGCGCCTTGGCGACATCGTGCTCTGCACGAACCAGTTTGAACTCTACACCGATTTCGGTATCCAGATGAAAGCCCGTTCCAAAGCAGTACAGACGTTCGTCATCCAGCTAGCGTCCGGACGTCCAGCATGCGGGACCTACCTGCCGACAGAATTTGCCGTGAAAGGCGGCGGATATGGTGCCGTTCCTGCTTCCAACATGGTGGGACCAGAGGGCGGTTTGATGCTCGTAGAAGAAACTCTAAAGGCCATCGAGAGAGTGTTTGCCGAGTAAGTTGAACCAGTTTGAAAAAGAAATCGCCTGAAAATTCAGTCTTTTGGGAGAAATGAGATCCGCTCGTTTCTCCTTTTTTCTTTCCTTTGCCGTCAGGTCAGCTCTCCTCGCCAAAGTAACGCACGGTCGTCCAGAACTCGCAGAAACGGCCTTTCGCACTTTTTTGCAGACGAAGCTCAATATAGTGTGAAAAATCTTCCGGAGCAAAGAGCGTCCGCAAATTCTCGATCTCCTGCCAGACCATCTCACGGCGTCGACGGAGTTTCGGTGCATTCAGTCCCAAAAGCGCGATCGTCTGCCAAGCATTTTCGTCCTTTTCGTCCACAGGCAGTATCTGACCGTCCGCAGTGTAGAGAAATCGCGTTTCGCAAGTCGGATCGGAAGGTGAAATGAGCGTCGGAAAGTAAATGTTCCGCTTCTTCATCCCGCACGTCAGATCCCCCTTGGTCCCGCAGCCGTTACAGCTCGCAAAAAGATTGAAGTAGTCAAGCGCATAGTCCGGGAAACAGCTTTTTGGCTTAAAATGCTCGATGTGGCAGCTCCCCTTCACGATCTCTTCTTCGCAGTAGCAGCACAAAAATCCCTGCTCTTCCCGCAAAAATTCCCCAAACCTCCCCTTCACATCAGAAGCATCCGGCCGACTGAACCGTTCCCAGCTCAAATTCCGGTGCGTCCTTAGATACTCCTGAAAAAAATCCGGTGCGTTGGTTTTGACGATCTGCTTCATGAAAGAAATCTCCTGACCGACAGGAAAGCCTCCCCCGCAAACAGGAGAGGCTTTTACTCTTCATTCACGGCATTCCCAGAAATCTCCAGAAATCTCCAGAAATCTCCAGAAATCTCCAAAAATTCCCCAAAATCCCCGATTTTCAGAAACTCCCGAAATTCCGGCTGCCGTAAACCATTTAGCCTTCAAAACGCACGTACGTCGGCAGCTCTCCGACCAGCGGACGCAGGTACTCAAGGCACGCTTCCGTAACGAAACTGCGGTCTTCGCAGATGAATTCGTCCGGCATCGGTTTCTCGCCGAGCGCCACTTCTTTCAGCGGGGCCGTTCCGAGCGACCAGGTGTACGGAGAATTCGATTCACGCTGGATCGTGACCATCACGCCGCTGGTTCCTTCGACCGCCAGTTCCACCGCGCGGGCACCGCAGGCGTACGCTTCTTCAATGTCATTCGGCATCGCACGGTCCGCACCGCACATCTGGAGCGATTCGGTGACCTGGAATTCACCGCGCCATCCGAACGTCTTGGAAAGGAGCTGGTGCAGGACCATCGCCGCGCTCGTTCCGCCCATGGCGCCGAATTCTTTGTTGCCGAACCGGTCATTCACGCTCGTCGCACTGATCGGAGTGCCGTCTGCAAAACAGACGCCTTCACCGCACACAACGCTGACCCAGCCGTACTTCTCGTACGCTTCTTTAGCTTCCGCCAGGAATTTGTCCGTGTCGAACGGGCGTTCCGGAACGAGAATGATGTGCGGCGCGTCATCTTCCGCACGTTTCGCACACGCAGCCGCAGCCGGAAGCCATCCGGCAGAACGTCCGACCGTCTGGAAAACGACGAACTGGTCGACTTTCTTCATGTCGCGGGCAAGCATACCGGCCTGCAAGACCGAAAGCGCCACGTAACGGGCAGCAGAACCGAATCCCGGCGTATGGTCCGTCGCAAAGAGGTCGTTGTCCACGGTCTTCGGAATACCAACGCCGACCAGATCGTATCCCTGCTCACGACAGTATTTTTCAATGCGGTGGATCGTGTCCATCGTGTCGTTTCCGCCGATGAGGAAATAGTACCGAATATTGTACTTTTTGAACAGTTCAAGCACGACCGGAAAATCCGCATCCTGCAGCTTGTGGCGGCAGCTTCCCAGCGCACTGGACGGAGTCGTCTTGAGTCCTTCCACGATCTCCGCACGTTCGGCACCCAAATCAATGAGCATCTCCTGCATGAATCCTTCGATACCGTAGCGCATTCCGTAGATCTTTTCGATCGCTTCGGGGTACTTCGCACAAGCCTGAATGACTCCGCAAAGACTGGAATTGATGACGGACGTCGGACCGCCGCTCTGACCAATGATGGCATTGCCTTTGAGCATGAATTTTCTCCTGAAAAATGAAACCAACCGGTCCGCTGTGTTAGCGCGACCGACACTTGACCTAAAAATATTCTTAAAAACGAAGCCGAAACGGAATCAACCGAGACGGCTTCCAGTATTTCTTCTGAATGGATCCGCAAAAACTTTGAAGCCCCAGACGACTATTCGTCCGAACTGTCCTCCGCAGGCTCTTCTTCCTCCTCTTCAAGCGGCGGACGCTCAAAAGCGAATGCGTTCCCGGATGCCGGCGCCTGATCGTCCATCACCTGAGCTGCCATTGCCTCCGCCCCCGTTTCAGGATCCAGCATTTTTTCCTTTTCCGCCTCGTACGCATCAAACTCCTTAAAGGAACGCAGCGGTTCGTAACGATAGTAGGATTCCAGGATCAGAAGCGTTATGGCGGTACAGTAAAGTCTTCCCCCCTCATTATTGATGTCTTCCTCACCGTAAAACCAGCTTCCGACTTCCACTTCGTCCACAGCCTGATTCTTGAGATAGTCCGGGTAAACTGTTTCATTCCAGCGGTCCCAAACGTCCCCTTGAAGGTCACGCAGAAGCATCGAGGCAAAGAAATTCCCTTCCAAATGATCGGCATCATAGCTGTCGAGGACCTGCGATGCGACCGTAAGTGCGTCTGAATATTCCGGCGTCTTCTTTCCGAAGATCTGGATCCCGAAAAACGCGGCCTGCATATCCCGCAATTCCAAAGCGGAAAGATTTTCGAAATTTTTCTTTTTCTTGCTCAAAAGCTGGATCTGCGTCAAAAGGAATTCATTCGCTTTCATGATGACGTTGTTCGGTACCGCGATCCCGGCATCTCGTGCCGATTTCAGCGCAATGAGATTCCAGACCGTCGAAGTAATGTTTCCTTTTACGGAACTCTTTGCCGGATCCATCGTGAAATCGATCGTGACTTTCCGTTCCACTTCCGGAAATCCGCCATCCACGAGCTGCTGCCGGCCAATGTGTTTTACCAAAGCCTGCGCGAACTGCGAGACCGCCTCCAGCTGTTTTCCCTTACGGTCCGTCATTTCACGCGTCAGAGAAATGTAGTCGCAAACCGCCGCAGTTCCCCACGCATGCGGATGAAATCCCGGCCGAATGTCCTTCTCCACCGCAAGCGTTGCTTCGATCCGCTTCGCATTTTCACGCATCGCCGGAAGGACCTGCTCATCAGAAACCGGGCTGGACGAATTCATGAACGCAAGGATCACGCGCTGCAGTGCCGCCATGTCCTTTTCGTCCAGTTCACCCGACCCTAAAATCGCCATCATCGCCAAAGAAGTTGCCGAAACGGGATTCTCTTTCGCAAGCCCTGGATTCTGATACTTGCGCGCATTCGGACGCGGTTTGCCGCTGGCAAGGATCGCATGATCGAAATTCCAGTAGGACGTTTTTTTGTCCTTGAGCATTTTTTCCATGAGCCATTCGACTGCCGACGCAATTCCTGCCTGCGTTTTCGCCGTATCCGCTCCGTAGAATTTCATCATCGTTTCACGGCTGGACGGAGTGTGCAGTGCCGCTCCGCGTCCCAAATTTTCGATCGTTTCACGGGAAATTCCAGAGTCGTTCTTCTTTTTTTCGGGTTCCGCAGCAACGTCTTCCTCGGAGTTTGGAGCTGATTTTTGAACTTCCGATCCCGTTTTCTTTTTCGTTTCTGGTTTTTCGTAGCCCAGATCCTCTTCGGAGAGATGGACCGGATCGTTGAGCGAATCGCCCGCCCCGCTCAGGTCAAAGGCTTCATCATCTTCTGCGGCTTTCGCTTTCTCTTCTTTCTTCTCTTTTTTTTCCTTTTCCTTCTTCTCGATCTCTTCCATCACATTTTCCTGAGCAGGACGGAATTCAAGATCATTCGAAGTTTCCACCATTTCCATCCCCGCGCTGACGCCTGCCAGCGGGTCTTCAATGGAAGATTCCGGTACCTTGGCGATCTCTTCCGTTTTTTTGTCTGAGCCTCCGGAAAATATCAAAAATGCTGCGATCAGTGCGACCGCACCGCCGCCGACCGCTGCGTAAATGGGAGTAGGATCCTTTTTCTGCGGTTTCCGTTTCTTCGAACCAGACGACTTGCGCGGGTTGCTCTCGCTAAGAAACTGAGGCTGGACCGGCGGCGGAGCGGCCTGTCTCATCGCCATCTCCCTTTCCCTCTGCATCGCAGCATAGTCCGGCTGCATTACGACTTGGTCCGGCATGACTGCCTGCACCGCGGCCTGTCTCGCTGCGTAGTCTGCCTGCATTGCCGTGTACATCGCAGAACGAAGCTGCGTGTCATACATAGCACGACTTGCGGGATTCAGAAGAACGACTCGTGCCGCAGAAAGTTCATTAAGCAGTTTCTGAGATTCTTTGGAATGCTTTCCGCTCTGAAAAGTCCGAATGTGCGCCATCTGCCGGTCGGCAGCATTAGAGATCACGTCCGGATTGTTCTCGTAAAGTGCGATCCCAAGAAGACGGTAATGGTTCGGCGGCTGCTCTGCCGGGGAAATCCCAAGCCACGTATAGTAAGGATCAAATGCATTCGACATAAAATTTTCTCTTGATCTTCTGGTCGGTCCACTATCCGGATCCCGCTCCGGAGCTTCGGGCAAAAGGCGGCCGAGGACGGAGGATGGAAAGCTTTCTTTTTAGGCAAAAGGGGAAAATCAAAATGATCTCAAGAAATCACACATTTCCCCTTTCTTCTATTTTACTCGGCTTTTTCGCCGTGTAAAGGGGGATTGACAGATTTCACAAAAAAAATCCATAAACTTTTCAGGATTTTATGCAAAATACTGCATTTTCCTCAAATTTTAACCATTCTATCGAATTTATCTTCATGCAAAACCAAATATTTTCATGAACTACCAAATTTGTGAAATTTTTTGTTCTTGCCGCGGAGATTCGGTGTATAATGAAAGAAAATGGTCGTTTTTCCTTTACTGTTTTTATGAAAGAGTTTGCCAATGCCCACATTCGCCCCACTCTTTTTTTCCAGAAATCATCCCCTCGTGACTCAATTTGTCCGCATCTCGGAAACGGGTCCCGATCACGTACTGATCCGCGGCAGAAAAGCCGGGCTCCTCGCTTGGCTGTTTACGCACTTAGGCCTGGATCTCACCATATCCCTAGAGCTCTCCGGATCACGCGCGGAACTGATCACGTCCTCTCTAAGCGGACGGAGCCATGAGATCATCCCCTTGACGAAGATCTCCGCGATCGGTGTCGGATACACGAAACCCGTCCTCGTGCTTCTTCTGGCGTTCGCACTCCTTCCGGCCGGCTGCGCGATGCTCTTTTATTCGCTCTTTGCTGCATTTTTCTTCCTAGCCTTGGCTTTCGCGCTGTTTTTTCTGTTTCAGGCACGAAAAACGCTCACTCTTTACATTACTTCCGAAAGCGGGAGCACTGCAGTACTCTCGTTTCAGCGCAGTTTTATCGAGTCGGTCTGCATTTCTGAAGCAGACGCTTACCGTATCGTCAACATTTTGACCCATCTGTTAGAAAATGCCTCCGCTTCGCCCATCAAAATGCGTCCCGTCCGCCCTGCCCTCCAGACTGCGGTCCAGGATCCTTTTGCTGGAATGAACGCGTATTCCGGAAACGAAACCGCTGCAGGGATCAAGGTCGGTCCCCATCCGCTAGCTCCGCCTGCTGGACGGCCCATGCCGCCGGACCTGCCGAAATACCCGACTCACTCCCAAACTCATTCTCAAAAGCAGAGTCGTTAAAAAAGGCGTTTCCGGAAAATGTGCACCGTCTCAGCATGCGGTTTTTACCACTGAGAGCGCAGAAGAAACGCAAAAACAGACTGAAAAGAAAAAGAAGAAAAAAGGCAGTGAACGTGCCCTGACACGTATTTCACGGAAAATACGAAAAGACGCAAAAGAAAATTTTAAAAATTAAAAAATGTTCGCGAGATCCGTGTTTTTTCGTGCTTTTCATGTTCCCTTTTCTGTGCGGCTCTGTGCGGCTCTGTGCGGCTCTGTGCGGCTCTGTGCGGCTCTGTGCGGCTCTGTGCGGCTCTGTGCGGCTCTGTGCGGCTCTGTGCGGCTCTGTGCGTTTTCAGTGTATTCAGTGGTAAAACTGGTACGCAGTTCCCGGATGGACCTTAAAAAAAGGGAGGCAGAGTCCATCTCCGCCTCCCGATCCACTTACTCTGACCGAGTGCAGCCTGCCGATCACTTCTGAACGCCGTCGAGCCAATCCGCAACGTCACGCCGACCTTCTTCGCGAGCTTTTTCTGCCGGAGTCTCATTTTCGTCATCCTGCGCATTTACGTCCGCTCCCTTTTCGACCAGGTACTGCACGACTTCCAGCGTCGAATCTTCTGCTGCGATGTGGAGCGGAGTCTCACCGTCCTCGTTCACCGCATTCACGTCCGCGCCTTTTTCGACCAGCAGCTTCACCAGCTCCAAATTTCGGCCGTCCGCGGCTTCATGGAGAGCCGTCGCCTGATCTTCATCGACAGCATTCACATTTGCGCCTTTTTCGAGGAGGATCCGGACCGTCTCAACCCGTCCGTGTTCCGCAGCCTCATGGAGCGGCGTCTCGCCATCTTCGTTCACGGCATTCACGTTCGCGCCCTGTGCGATCAGCTCCTGAACTCTGGCAGCCTCTCCTCTTTTGGCCGCTCTGATGATCTCCGCCTGCGCGAGAACTCCAACTCCCAAAACTCCAGCCGAAACTGCCGCCGCCAAAACAACACGATTCTTCAACATGATCTAGTCTCCTTATTCGGAAAAAAGTTTTTTTTGTTTTTCATTGAGTGAGCGCCTTTCCCTCACCCGACACACATAGTATACGGCATCTATATTTAGCCATTTTTCACGTTCTGTAAATTTTCTGTAAATCCAGATATTTTCTGTGAAAAAAATGGGATCGGCGCCCCTCCCCCTTCTTTTGCCCTTCAGAAATCCCTCTTGACTTTCCTTCTATTCGCGATATAATAGAAAACTGGAACGCACCAGCCCGCAAGGCCTCAAAACCGCGTATTCCGGAAGCGTACGCGTTTTTTCGTTCCCGTTTTTCGTTCCCGTTTTTCGTTCCCGTTTTTCGTTCCCGTTTTTCGTTCCCGTTTTTCGTTCCCGTTTTTCGTTCCCGTTTTTCGTTCCCGTTTTTCGTTCCCGTTCCCATTCATTCCATGAAATACACCGCCTCCATTTCCCGTTCCGCGCCAAACGAAAGCGATTTTGCATACCTGACGCAAAGCCTCTCCCGTCTGCATCCCGGCTGGTTTCCGCAGTGGGGAGAGATCGTTTCCCGCGGATTGCGGCAGGAGCTCTATTCGGTGGAAATTCGGGAAGAACAAAACGATCCGTCCCCTGCAAAAATCGCAGGGATCCTGCCTCTCATTGCAATGAAAAGTCCCCTTTTCGGACGCCACCTCATCGCGCTGCCTTACGTGAATGTCGGCGGCTGTCTGGTTCCGGAGGGAGAAGATCGCGAAAAGATAGAAACGCTCCTGATCGACGAAGCAGTCCGGCTTGCAGAAAATTTGGACGTGAAGTATCTGGAACTTCGGCACGTGCGTGAGATCAGGCACCCAAGTCTGAATTTCGAACGGCGCGGCAAAGTGCTCATGGAACTGGAACTTCCGGAAACGTCCGAGGCCCTCTGGAAAGCCGTTGGTCCCAAAGTCAGAAATCAGATCCGGAAAGGCGAAAAAGCCGGCCTGCGCGCCGAGTGGGGCGGAAAGGAATTTCTTCCGGAATTCTATGCCGTGTTTGCCGAAACGATGCGGAATGTCGGCACGCCGGTCTACTCTAGAAAACTGTTTGAGGAGATCTTCCAAAAACTCGGCGAAAAAGCGGAGATCTGCATCGTGCGCACTGCCGAAAACCGCCTCGTTTCCGCCGCGCTGCTCGTTCATGGACGCGAAATTACCGAGGTTCCCAGTGCTGGCACTCTGCGGTGGGGAAACGCACTATGCGCCAATATGTTTCTCTACTGGAATCTGCTGAAGCACACCATCGATGACCGTCACGCCAAAGTTTTCGATTTTGGACGCAGTTCCGTCGGCTGCGGGACCTGGCACTTCAAAAAACAGTGGGGCGCACAGGAAGTCCCCGTCGTCTGGAAGTACTTCGTTCGCCGAGGCACGATGGACGATATGCGTCCGGACAATGCGTCGTACGGCCTGGCGATCCGCATCTGGAAACGCCTTCCCGTCTGGTTCACGAAACTCATTGGTCCCTGGATCGTCCGCGGCATTCCGTGAAAAACATCAAAGCACGGTCAAAACATCAAAAAGTTCATCCGGGAACTGCGCACCAGTTTTACCACTGAAGACACGGAAGAGTTTCCTGAAAGACACGGAAGAGTTTCCTGAAAGACACTGAAAGGAAACACGAAAAACTCAAAAAATGCGAAATTCACCAAAAGACGATCAAAAATATTTTAAATCTTTCGTGTCTTTTCGGTTTTTCCGTACAGTTCTGTGCGTTTTCTGTGTCTTCCGTAGTAAAACGGGTACGCAGCAGAAGCCGGATAAACCAAACTTTTTATTTTTCCGAAAGCTGCTGAACTGCCGTCCAAAGGCCTTTCAGGACCATTTCTTCGACATAAAGAAAACCATCGCCTAAAGCGTCACGGACGATCCCGGCTCCGCCTCCGGTAAGGAAGACCTGCGGTTTCGTGTCGAGCCGAGCAGAAGTCTGCGCCGTCAATTCCCGGATCGTGCCGACCGTCCCCCAAAAAAGTCCAGCCTGGATCGCATCCAGCGTATTTCGGCCAACAGACGAGATCTCGTGTGCCTTCATGGATCCCAGCATCGCATCGACGTCCGCACAGGGAAGCGCGTCCGTCTGTTCCTCCATAGCGACGGCGCTCATCCGCAGTCCCGGCGCGATCGCTCCGCCGCAAAACACGCCGTTTCGATCCACTAAATCGACTTTTAAAGCCGTCCCCAGATCCGCCACGATCGCCGGTCGGTCAGGATCCCGGATCTCATTTGCCGCGACCGCCGCCAAAAGCCGATCGACGCCGACACGTTCCGGAAAATCAACATTCATTCGGATCGGAATGTTTTGGTACGTCAAGACAGTCACGAGATCCTGCGGCCTTTCGTCCGCCAGCCATTTCCGGACCTGCGCCAAAACGGGACGATTCACGCTCGCGATCCACCACGCACAGGGAGCAGATCCCGCGAAATTTACCGTACATTCCGCCAATCGTTCCGGAAAATCTCCCAGACGGTGCGCGACAGCCTCCCTCCGAATACCGTCACTGATCTTGCACCGAGTATTCCCAATGTCCAGCACGATCTGCTTCATGACCATCCGCTCCGCCAGACTAATCTTCCTCTTCCTGCTGGAGCGTTTCAGCAATGCGCTTGACCAAGACATTAAGATTCTGCCCCGTGACCGCCGAGATCGTCATGACCGGCTTTCCCGTGAGCTCCTCAAGCTGCGCTTTGACGGTCTCCGCTTCCGGGATCTCCGCCTTGGAAACGACGAGGATTTCCGGACGTTTCGTCAGAAGTTCATCATACTGCGCCAGTTCACTGCGGATCGCACGGTAATTTTCGATCGGATCGGTACCGTCCATCGGAAGCGGCTCGACCAAATGCACGAGGATCCCCGCACGTTCGATGTGACGCAGAAATTCATGTCCCAGCCCGATCCCCTGCGCCGCACCTTCGATCAGCCCCGGAATGTCCGCGATGACGAACGAATAGTCCAAACCGATCTGCACACGGCCAAGATTCGGATACTTCGTGGTGAACGGATAGTTCGCGATCTCCGGACGCGCTTTCGTCAGACGGGACAGAAGCGTGCTTTTCCCCGCATTCGGTTTCCCAAGAAGCCCAACGTCCGCGATGACTTTCAGTTCCAGCTTCAGCGTGCGGACCTCGCCTTCCTCACCCGGCGTGCACTGCCGCGGCGCACGGTTCTGCGACGTGCGGAACCGCATGTTTCCTTTTCCTCCAGCACCCCCGCGCGCCACGTTCACCTGATCGCCCGCATGCGCAAGATCTTTCATCAGAAAACCAGCGTCTGCATCGTAAACGAGCGTTCCCGGCGGGACGAACAGGATCGTGTCCTCCGCCTTCGCCCCGTGCCGCTGACACCCCTGCCCCGAGACGCCGCGCTTACCGTTCCACGTACGTTTCATCGTGTACGGCATCAGACTGTCGACGCCTTCCTTCGCCTCCAGAATAACGCTCCCGCCGCGCCCGCCGTCTCCGCCGTCCGGACCGCCTTTCGGAATGTACTTTTCACGAAGAAAACTGACGCACCCATCTCCGCCGCGTCCGCCGCGCACTACGATTTCTACCTGATCGACAAACATGAATCCCTCCGCGAAATGAAATGCACCGTATCCCGGAAGCTGAGCCGGCCGCCGCGCTTCTCTAATTTCTCCAATAAAAAAAGCCACCGGAAGATTCCCGATGGCTTTTACCAATGCTGAAGAGAGAACTCGAATCTCCACCCTATTAGCTAGGACTAGGACCTGAACCTAGCGCGTCTACCAATTCCGCCACTTCAGCAGCAACGCGAGTAAATATAGCAGATTTCCACGATTCTACAAGGGGGGGGAGGCGTTTTTTTGCCAATTTTTTGCAAAATTTCCAAAATTCGCCATTTTTCTCACTCTTTCACTGCGTCCCCCGCCTCCAGTTAAACAAACCAGGCAAGATGCGCAAAATTCAACAAACGACTCCTTTGCTTTTTACCGCCTCAGAAAATAAACAGATCCTGACTCTCGGAAACCATTTCGTTCAAAACTTCTGCCGGTCTCAATCGTTCCAAACCGTTTTTTTAAAATAAAATCACCAAAAATTTCCAAAATTTCGCAAATTTCTTCCCCCTCCCCCTTGAAAATAGGAAAAATACGTAGATAATTACGGAAAATTGGTTTACGTGTATATTTAAAAACAGGAAGAAATTATGCGCCATTCATCTTTTTCCATTTTTGGATTGTGCCTTTCGTTCATGCTTTGGGGACCAGCCCTGAACGCAGACACGCCTGCAGAGCAACCTGCCGAAAAACCCGCAGAGCAGAATGTAGAAAAACCGGCAGAACAGAAACCCGCTGAACAGCAGAACGCTGAAAAACCGGCAGAACAGAAACCCGCTGAGCAGCAGAACGCTGAAAAACCGGCAGAACAGAAACCCGCTGAGCAGCAGAACGCTGAAAAACCGGCAGAACAGAAACCCGCTGAACAGCAGAACGCTGAAAAACCGGCAGAACAGAAACCCGCTGAGCAGCAGAACGCTGAAAAACCGGCAGAACAGAAACCCGCTGAACAGCAGAACACTGAAAAACCGGCAGAACAGAAACCCGCGGAGC
>JAFQOH010000193.1:0-4862 GCA_017403345.1 Thermoguttaceae bacterium | reverse complement strand
GCGTTTCCGCCGGAGTTTGCGTTTCCGCCGGAGTTTGCGTTTCCGCCGGAGTTTGCGTTTCTGCCGGAGTTTGCGTTTCTGCCGGAGTTTGCGTTTCTGCCGGAGTTTGCGTTTCTGCCGGATTTTGCGTTTCTGCCGGAGTTTGCGTTTCTGCCGGAGTTTGCGTTTCTGCCGGAGTTTGCGTTTCTGCCGGAGTTTGCGTTTCCGCCGGAGTTTGCGCAAGCACTGTGCCGGGGAAGGTCAGGAGGGAGGTTAAAAGGAGAACGTGAAGAAGTTTTTTCATGGAAGGTTCCTGGTTCACTTTGTCGGATCCCGTCTTTTCCTGGTTTCCGAAAAAGTAGGCTTTCATCGAAAACATGATGCCGATCCCCAGAACGATGAGGAGGCATCCGAGATAGATCCAACCGCGTCCGGGTGAGTAGTGAACGGTGAAGGTCGAAACGTAAAATTGATCACGTTCGCCGTCCTTTGCCTGGAAATTCAGGTGCGGTCCGTTGAATGAAGTCTGGAAGAGACGCCAGACCTGCCCGGTCCCCGGCTCGTAAATATCGATGGGCTGGTTCATCATGATGTGCAGGTCCTTTGCGGTCTCTTTCGTCAAGTCGGTTTTGTCGAGGAGCGTCACATCGCTGGAATAGTGTGACGCCATTGAAGTCCCCGGATCGAGCCGATTGTGGAAACGCTCCAGCCGAAGGGCGAAATTCAGATCGAGCGTATCTTGTGCGAAAATCATCTGAACGTCGGAGCCTTTGGCGGTCTTCCAGCGGAAAACAGTTTTTTTTGCCTCATCCGGAATATTTTTTTCGATGCCGTCCGGAGCGAAAAAGTCGAATTGCCGAAGCCAGAAATCCTGCGTCTCTCCATCCATCGTGATGCGCACTTTGACCCATGCCGGCCATCGTGCGAGCTTTTGTTTCATCTCCATTTTTGAGAGTTTTCCGTCCGATCCGGGATTCCCTCCGGCATGAGCGGCTTCCCACGCGAAATTCTCGGCCGCGGCAGGTTCCCACGCAGGCGTCACTCCAGATTTTTTCTCTTCTTCGGACGGCTGCGGAGCGGGAGCGTTCGGATCGCCGGCACGGAGGTAGTCGAGCACTTCCACACGGCAGAAACTTCCGTTGATGGAGCCGGAGTAGAGGACGTCGCCTGGATGATTGCGGTAGAGGAACGTTTTGGAAAGTCCCCAGGGAAGGCGCGGCAGCGTGTCTTTCACTCCCCAGCTGAAGAGATCCGAGCCGTAGAAACGCCAGGAAAATGGCCCCGGTTCGAAATCCAGCGTACGTCGCATGGTCTGGATCCTGGGTGCTTCTGCGGGAGAAGCTGATACGTTCGGCTGGGAGATACGCAGGTCGAAGTGGACTTTTCCGGGACAGACTGCGACAGAGTTGACCTTGCCTTCCGCGACGGAAAGGTAACCGGACTGCGAGTACTCAAAATCGACCCAGCATCCGAGCAGAAGAACGAGGATCCCCAAATGCGTCACGAGAAAGCCCGTCTGATATTTTTTCCACGGGAATCGAAGCAGGGCGCTGAACAGAACGCTCAGGCCGAGAAATGCGCAGAGCGACATGAACCAGCCGGCATGATAGACCGCCCAGGAACTTGCATCGTCGCCGAACTGCATTCCCAAAAACGTCGCGAAAGCCATGAAAACGGCAAGGATCAGGATCAGTGCGATCGCGAAAAACATGGAGCTGATGATGCGTGCCGGGAGAAGGTACGGGCTGGTTTTCCAGCTGTGGGAAGTATCGGGTGATGACTGTGTGGTCTTTTTGTGCTTTTTTTCGTTTTTCATAGCTTCATTCCTGCGAAAAGTAAAGTCGGGCGGATGGGGGATGGAAAACGGTTCGGGAAAAAGTCTCTGGGAAAGAACCGGCCAAAATCCGTAAATTTTGGCCGGTTCGCGATTTTATTTTACTGCTGATCCGCGTACGGATTTCGCATTCGCGGCATGAACTTGCACGCAAGGATCCCAAGCAGGTACAGGAAGAGCAGCGGCAGGCCCATGAGGACCATACTCGTCGGGTCGGCCGGAGTCAGGACCATCGAAAGGAACGCGATGACCAGGATCGCGACGCGCCAGTAGCTCGTGTACAGTTTGACGGAGCAAACTCCGATCCGATCAAGGAAAAGCATGACCAGCGGAAGCTGGAAACTGATCCCGAAACCGATCGGAAGGAAGAGGAAGAATCCGAGCCATTCGCTGATCCGCGGGTCCGGCGCGATCCCCATCCAGTCGTTGAAGCTGAACAGATACTGAAGTACCGGCTCGAACACGAAGAAGAACGCCAGGAAGTTTCCGCCGAAAAACAGCGCGAGCGAGAACGGCAGGAACACGTGGACGTACCGTTTTTCGTGCGGGTAAAGACCGGCGGCGATGAAGCTCCAGATCTGCCAGAAGATCCACGGGCTGGCGATGATCAGACCGGAGACGAGCGCCGCTTTCAGGTAGATCATAAACGTTTCCTGAACGGCAAAGTTTTTCACTTTTGTGCGTTCATCCTGTTCCGTTGGACGCCAAAGATAGATCGAAACGAGCCGCGTTTTGTCGCGTTCCGGTTTGACGGTCTGTGCCGCCGCTTCTGTTCCGGAAGTTCCGGCAGCGGTTTCTGCTGCTGCGGTCTGGTCCGCGGGAGCTGCATTTTCCGCGGGAGCTGCATTTTCCGCGGGAGCTGCATTTTCCGCGGGAGCTGCATTTTCCGCGGGAGCCGCGCTTTCAGTTGAAGCCGCTTCCTGCGCGTTCTTCTGTTCTTCCAGTACGGTCTGGGAAACGTCTTCGTTCAGATCGATCCCTTTTTCGGACCAGCTTTCACTGCACCACTGCGCCCACTTTTCGACATTGAGGTAGTCTGCAAATTTCCACTCCTTTGCCTTAGCGAGCGCTTCCTCGGAAGTCAGCGTTTCGGTCCCATCATCTCCCGTCCAGTTACACGGGTTGGCGAGATCCGCGGAAATATCCTTCACCTCCACACCGAGAGCCTTCCCGAGTTCGTCCGGGTTGATAAGCACACGTTCACCGACCACTTTGTACATCGTGGGCAGAGCCATGATGTCTTCACCGTAGCCGCGCTGATAGAATTCGTCGCGTTTGGCGATGATCTCATTTTCCGTCCGTCCCTGATAGTACGACGTCAGTGCGCGTTTCAGCGGGGTCTGAACGAGTTCCACGACGTCGCCGCCGATGATCAGACCGATAAGAAAACCGACGACCAGGCCGGCGATCGAGCGGATCAGGCAGTTTCGGAGTTCCTCGAGGTGCTCTCCGAAGGACATCGTACTGTCCTGAAAATAATCATCTTCGTTGATTCTTGACATAAAAAAGTTTCCTTTTTATCTGGAAAGGAATTTTTGCAAATTCGCAGTCGAAATACCAAATATTTTCCCATTATAGTACATCTCGAATTTTTTTCAACCCGTCAAGCCCAAAAACAGCAAGGTTTTTCCATCATCTTTAAAAATTCCTCTTGATTAAGCTGTTTTTTTTTGCTATACTCCAGATAATATTGTGCTGAGCGTCTGTCGATATTGGGACGTTTGAACATTTTGCGTTTCCTTTTGGTGTTAAATTCCAAGGTTTTTTCGGATGTTTTGGACTCACAGATCCCCAATTTGCCGATACACTGTACTCTGTCTGTCGCTCTGTCTGGCAGGGACGGCTGGCTGCGGGACCTCCAAACTCTCCAACACTTCCAGAACGGCGACCGAACAGCTCCTACTCTCCGATGCGATGGACCGTGCGGTCAGTCAGGTCAATTTTTCCATCCTCTCCGGGAAGAAAGTCTTCATCAAATCCACTGCGATCGAAAGCGTCACGGACTACCAATACCTTCTGAGCCTCATCCGCCAGCACACGCTCGCCAGCGGCTGTCTCCTGCAGGAGACCGAGGAAGAGGCCGACATCATCTTAGAACTCCGCGCAGGGACAAGCGGTACCGACCAGCACGACACCATGTTCGGCATCAGCGAAATGACGATCCCAGGATTCGGATATTTCACCACCACGACGCTTCCGGAAGTCGCCATCGCGAAGAAGACCGTCCAGAAAGCCACCGTCAAGATCGGCATTTTTGCATACACGCGTGAGGGGCGCAGACCCGTTTGGCAGTCTGGAAACACGATCGCGGAAAGCCGTTCCAAAAGCCGCTGGATCTTTGGAATGGGACCGTACCAGACCGGCGATATTTACGAGGAAGCGGTCTTTGACGACACTGCGATCCCGCTCATCGACGTAGACAGTGAAGAAAAACCGTTCGTCTCGGTCGGATCGCAGGCGTTTTTCCGAAAGAATCTTGACGAGGAAAAAAAGAAGACGGAGGAAGAGATCATCGAGGACGTCGTTCAGGAAACTAGCGAAAAGGAGACCGAGGAGACAAAAGAAGATACACCTGACGTGGTCCTTGGAAACGATCCGGAACCCGAACCGCCTGTATCGCAGCTTCCGCCCCCGACGGCCGCTTCCTACGGAGTCCTGAATCCTGCACCGATCTTCCAGTAACACACCTCCGCCGTTCTGAAATTGGAACGTGCGGATTTCTTTTTTTAAACTTTATCGAACAGTGAAACTCTGCCATTATGTTAAAATGCGAGGGGGGAGGAGATTCTGAGGATTTAGATAAAAAATTTTAAAATATGAACATAATTTTACGATAAAATCCCGCAGTACCGGAGTATTCCGTTTTATCAGTGTGAGTGTTGAAACAGAAACAAGTCAAAATTTCGGGACCATCAAACATTTCATTAAACGAGGTAAAATTATGAAAACTAACACGACCAAACTTCGCCGTGCGCTTAACACATTCGCCAAGACCGGCAAGATCACCCTTACCGCAACAGCCCTCATGGCCCTTGCACTCTCCGCTCCG
>JAFQOH010000192.1:0-98201 GCA_017403345.1 Thermoguttaceae bacterium | reverse complement strand
CCCAAGTTTCTCCAACAGCTTTTCGCAAAAAGATCGGCATTCCTCCCAGCTCACATAGTACATCGGATAATCCGAACCTTCGCCTCTCAACGAAGACTCATTCGACTTGTCGCGCTGCTGACTGATACTCGTACCCATCACGCTCTCCCACATCGCCTGCGTCACTTCCGTCTCAAGCATCCAAAAACCACGCGTAAGCGTCACGCTGTGCTGCGTTTCGATATCAAACCGACCCGGCTCGTCTTCTGGACTCCCCATCGTGAACGTGCCCGCAGGACACCAGCGGAAGGCGTACTCGATGCCGTCGACCTGCCATACCTTACGCTCGCCGGCCGCAATTGGTATCATCCACCACACCACCAAAAGCACTATCGCAAGCGTCGCGCAGATGAAATTTCGACGTACGGCTGCTGAATATTTCCCCTTGAAACGTCTATTTTTTTGCTTGGCATAGCGTTGGGCGCAAGACCAGTACTTCCCATGGATCGTAAGCGAGCTGCAGCAATCTTCAAACGCATTGTTGGCAATCACTTTCACACTTTCTGAAATCGTCACCGATGTGAGCCCTTTGCACCCGCGGAACGCGTTCTCACCGATTTTGGTCACTCTCTCCGGGACGACGTAATCCGTCATGCCCTTGCCGCACGGAAAGAGAAGCAATGTTTGGCCATTACGGCTAAAGAGGATGCCGTTTACGCTTTTGAAATGAGTACTGGCAGCCGCGACATTAATACTCTGCAGTTTTTCACATTTGGAAAATACGCCTTCTTGAATGCTTGTGACACCATAGGGGATCGTCACCGACTCGAGGCTTTGGCAACCGCCGAACGCATAGCATCCAATGCTCGTCAAACCACTGGGGAGCTCCACAGACATGAGGCTGGAACAGTCACGAAACACCCTATCTCCAATGCTCGTTAAACCGCTGGGAAGCTCTATAGACGTGAGGCTGGAACAGTCACAAAACGCCCCATCTCCAATGCTCGTCAAACCGCTGGGAAGCTCTATAGACGTGAGGCTGGAACAGTCACGAAACGCCCCATCTCCAATGCTCGTTAAACCGCTGGGAAGCTCCACAGACGTGAGGCTGGAACAGTCACGAAACGCCCCATCTCCAATGCTCGTTAAACCGCTGGGAAGCTCTATAGACGTGAGAGCTTTGCAACCTTGAAATGCACGCCCCTCAATGTACGTAACACCGTCAGGAACCCTTATAGCTGTGAGTTTTTCACAACCGGCAAAAACCTCCTCTTGAATTCTCGTGATGTTACTCGAGAGCGTGAGCGAGGTGAGACGCACACACTTATGAAATGCACGATATTGAATTTTTTTGCAAGTGTCAGGAATTACCACAGACGTGAGAGCATGACAATCCAAAAATGCGTTGTCGCCAATCTTCGTTACCCCAGTCGGGATCGTTACCTTCTTCAGTGTTGAGTACCAGTTAAAGGCCCAGCCGCCGATCGTCTCTACTCCTTTTGGAATCGTGTATTCGGTAAAAGCTTTACCGCGCGGAACCAGAATGAGCGTTTGACCTTTAGCAGAGAACAGAATACCATCTACACTTTTAAAATTCTTGTTACCTTCCTCGATGACGATATACTGCAGCTGCTCACATCCTATAAATGCCGTGTCGGCAATACGTTCTACACTGTCAGGAATCATCAGGACACGAAGGTTTTTATAATTCCGGAATGCAGCATCGCCGATTTCCGTCACCGGGAGCCCATCAAGCTTGTGAGGAACAACAAGTACGGTGTGGGAAGCCGTATAGCCCTGAATGACAATACTTTTACCGCCATTTGTTCGGCTGTATTTGAAACTTTTACGCCACTGCTTTAGAGTCTCTTTCCAATCCAGAATAACTTTCCACTCTTCCAGCGTTTGCGGAAGGAACGTACTGGAAAAGCCGCACGCCCTTGCCTTTAATGTATTAAGCTGCTGCAAACCCTCTTGATATTGAGGACCACTTTCCCGCATCCCATCTCGCTTCATTTGGAGAAGGCGTTCCTGCATGTCTTTTTGCTGAGCCTTAAGCGTGTCAAAATACGAGACAAAAAGGAGCTGGATCTTTTTCGTCTGCTCCGTTACTTTGAGTGATTCCTCATCGTAATCGATGATAAACTTCTCGTATTGCGCGACCTCCTGCGCAATCTGCTCAAGCTCCGAATCTAAAGCAGTAACTGAAACTAGCTCTTGATTTTGGTCTTGATTCTGATCTTGATTCTGATTCTGATTCTGATCCTGATTCTGATTCTGATCCTGATTCTGATCTTGATTCTGATTCTGATCCTGATTCTGATCCTGATTCTGACCCATTTTCAGCGCGGCTACAAATTCTCCGCACGACGTAAATCGGTTTTTCGGATCGTACGCCAACGCGCGGAGGAACGTGGGTTTAAGGGAATCCGAGACCGTGGCAAGAGTGAGTTGCGGGAACATTTTCTTGCCGGAAAGTTCTTCCGCAGTGTCCGCATCGAACGGGAAATGGCCAGTCAGGAGCCTGAAGGCAGTGACAGCCAGCGCGTACTGGTCTGTGCGTGCGTCTTGCGAGTTTCCGTAATGCTGTTCCGGAGCCATGAAGATCGGCGTGCCGGATTTTTGCGTGTTGTGATCTGGGTCGGAATCGTTCACCGACTGCGCGATGCCGAAATCGATGAGCCACGGTTTGGCAAGTTTGGGATCCTGCGTACTGAAAATGATGTTCTGCGGTTTCACGTCACGGTGGATGATCTTGCGCGAGTGCATTGCATCCAGCGCCTCTGCGATATTCTCAAGGATCGGCAAAACAGTTGCCGGCGCGAGTCCGTTTTCGTGTCCCGGCAGCTTTTCGAACCACACATCCAGTGTCTCGCCTTCCGCATACTGCATGACGAGAAAGTGCTTAAAAGCGTCGTCCAATCCTCGGTCCAGAAGCGGGCAGATGTTCGTGTGATTCAGTTTTTTCGTGAGGTCGAAAACATCCAAAACGTTCTGGACCGCTTTCGAGTTTCCGATGAGCTCTTTACTCAAGATCTTGCACACGACGGCCTGCTTCTTCTTCCCGTCTTCGTCCAGCCAGTCCGCGAGCCACGTGACGCCCATTCCTCCTTTTCCGAGCTCCTTCACGAGCCGAAAATTCTTACCCTTTCCCAGAAGATACCCGGGTTTCAGCTCTTCAAACTGCTTCTCATCGGCCTTTTTTTCCCCGCTCACACTCTGCGTAGTGGTCAAGTTTAGTGTACCAGCCATTTTTGCGTCCCTCTTAAAAAATTTCGTTACATTCAGGAATAAACAGAAATACATGATTTGATTTTACCAAATTTTCAAAAAGATTCAAGGGGGGAAAGGAAATCCTGAAAGTTTTTATTTTCCAAACAGATGAAAAGCTCCCAACATATTGACAAACAGTATGATCTATGGTAAAATGGAGATCTGTGCCCGGAGTGTGATGATTTCGGGAGTGAAATTTTATGGACCTTAATTCCCGAAACCCCCTGAACATGACCTCAAATAAAGAAGTACTGGAAGCACTGCGCTGGAAAAAATTCCCTGTTTTGAATGACGGTTTCGTCTGTCTCGTGGACGCGATGGGCGATGATGCCGCGATCGTTCAGGCGGCGCGGACCAGTTACGGAGAAGGGACCCGTCCCGTTTCAGACGACAAAACCCTCATCCGCTACCTGCTTCGCCACCGGCACACTACGCCGTTTGAAATGGCCGAGGTCAAACTCATGGTCCGCGTTCCGATGGATACCTGGCGGCAGTGGATCCGGCACAGGACCGCGTCCGTGAATGAATACTCGACGCGCTACTCTATCGCGATCGACTCCATGTACGCGACGGAACCGGACGCCTGGCGCATTCAGGCGGCCTCGAACCGGCAGGGGAGCGAAGGTCTCCTCACTCCGGAGCAGGGCGCGGAACTGACCCGGCTGGAAGCGGAATTCCAGAAGAGTGCGCGAAACTGCTACGAACGCCGTCTGGAACTTGGCGTGGCACGCGAGCAGGCGCGGAAAGACCTGCCGCTTTCCACGTATACCGAGGCGTACTGGAAGTGCGACATGCATAATCTGCTTCATTTCCTGTCCCTTCGAATGGAAGGTCATGCGCAGCTTGAGATCCGCGAATACGCCGCGATCATTGGCGAAGAGATCATCCGTCCGATGTTCCCGCTCACGTGGGAGGCGTTTCTGGACTACCATCTCAATTCCATGACGCTTTCAGCACTGGATCAGGGCGTCATTCAGCGCATCGCGCAGACGGGGCAGGTCCCCGCGAGTGAAGAGACCTTCCTTCAGTGCCAGGATCCCGTGTGGGCTGGACTCACCCGATGCCGGGAACGGGATGAATGCCGGGAAAAGCTCCAGCGTCTCGGAGTGGTCTGCGAATAAAAATAAGATCCCACCATTTTACCTTTTCGAAAGGAGAATATCATGAAAAAAGAAACGACAAACGATATGAAACTGACCCGTCGTACTGCCCTCGCCGGCGGTTTGAGTCTCGCATTGGCAGGATTTGCCGCACAGGAAGCAGAGGCACAGGATAAACCGAAACGCAAACGCCGTCCGCGCCCGGTCCGCGAGGAACCGTGGAAGTACGTGAAGATGGATCCCGCCGCTGCCGCGCAGTATGCGTATGATGCCTACGTTCCGTGGGGCTGCATGTACGGAGCCGTCAAAGGCGGTTTGAAGGCCTACGCGGAAGCGAATCCGGACATGGCGGAAGCCGTCGCCAATTTCCCCTACCTCGCTCTGCGCAGCGGCAAGACCGGGTTCGGAGCGCAGGAATCACTCTGCGGAACGCTTAACGGCGCAGGGTTGTTCATGGGGCTTTTCATCCCGGATTACGCGGAACTTTGCGCCGAGATGAAGAAACTAACCGACTTTTACCTTGCCGAAGCACTCCCGACGTTCGTGCCTGCCGAAGATAAATATCCAAACTTCGTCAAGACGATCGCGCCGTCGATCATGTGCGGTGAAAGCAAAGGCACGTGGCTCGCGGTGGATGATTCGCAGGAGCACAAACAGCTGCGTCAGGAACGATGCATTCGTCTGACCGCCACCGTCATCGGCAAGGCAGTCGAACTTCTGAATGCGTATTTTGACGCGCAGAACGCGGAAGAAGACGCTTAAACCTGATTTCGGCCGGGAAATAAAAACACGATTTCCCGGTCTTTCCTTTTTTTATCCCGAATCTTTATTTTCCTGAAACCTTTTGAGACTTTTCCGAACTGGAGGACCTGCCGTGAAACCGTGTCATGAAAGCCGAATGATGAAAGCCCTGCGCCGTGAGCCTGTGGACTGCACGCCGATCTGGATGATGCGTCAGGCCGGACGCTATATGCAGGAATATCGTGCCGTTCGCGAACAGACGACGTTTCTCGGACTCTGCCGCGACCCGGAACTCTGCGCGGAAGTTATGCTCACCGCCGTGGAAAAACTCGGTGTGGACGCGGCGATCATCTTCTCCGACCTTCTCCCCATCCTGCAGGAAATGGGTCTGGATCTGGAATTCCAGAAAGGCGAAGGCCCCGTCATCCACAACGCGGTCCACGACGAAACACTCATCGAAAATCTGCGTCCTCTGGAAGATGTGCAGGCCCTCGGATACGTTTACGAGACCGTACGCAAAACACGTGCCGGGCTGGATGAAAACCTCCCGCTGATCGGTTTTGCCGGTGCGCCGTTCACGCTGGCGAGTTACGCGATCGAAGGAAAAGCAAGCCGGAATTACCTCTTCGTAAAGAAGATGATGTACACGCAGCCGCAGGCGTGGGACCAGATCATGACGCGCCTTTCCGACGCGGTCGCCGCCTACCTGAACGCCCAGATCGACGCGGGCGCGGACATCGTGCAGCTCTTCGACAGCTGGGTCGGATGCCTTTCGCCGAGCGATTACGTCCAGTACGTTCAGCCGTACTCCGCCTCGGTGATCTCCCGCGTGAAAGCCCACTCGCCCGAAACGCCGGTCATCCACTTCACGACGGGGAATCCGATGCTCCTGCCCGCAGTGACGGCCGCCGGCGGAGACTGTATCGGCGCGGATTGGCGCATCGAACCGCTCGACGCCTGGCGCATGATCGGTCCGGACCGCGCGTTTCAGGGAAACCTTGATCCCGCCATTCTCCTTGCCTCCCCGTCCGAGATCCGCACCCGCGTCCGCCGCCTCCTCGATCAGCTCGGCGGCCGCCCCGGCCACATCTTCAACCTCGGCCACGGCGTCCACCAGCAGACCCCCGTCGAAAATGCCGTCGAACTCGTCAAGATCGTCCACGAACTCACCCAGCACTGACCTCCCCAACCCCCACACCGAACCACACCGGCAAGACATTTTTGGGGAAGAAACATTTTTGAAAAATCGTTTCTTCCCCAAACCCCATCTTCAAAAAACTTTTGGAGAGGGGAATACCTAGCAATGAACAAACACAAGGAGAATACAATGGCTAAATCATTTGGCTACTCATTAAAAGATATTTTGCGAAATATTGACAAAGGGGATATTCAGCTTCCAGAATTTCAGCGTAACTGGACATGGGACGATAATCGAATTCAAGCGATTTTGGCAACTCTGCTTCAAGGTTATCCTATGGGAGCTATTATGCTTTTGGAGTGTGGTTATTCGGAAATTTCTTTTAAATTTCGTCCCATTGAAGGCGTTTCTACTGCCAATAATGACCCCCAAAACCTTATTTTAGATGGGCAACAGCGCATGACGTCTATTTATTGTGCGGCTTATTCCAAAAATCCAGTCCTGACAAAAACAGAAAAAGGTAAAGAGATCAAGCGTTACTATTATCTGAATCTATGTAAATACGAAGAAACTAACGATGCTTTTGAATCGATTCTTTCAGTTCCAGACAATCGTCAAATAAGAAAGAATTTCAATCGTGATATTGAATTGGATCTAACAACACCAGAACTGGAATATCAAAATAAAATGTTTCCGTTAAATACACTTTTCGAAAATAATAATGCCTGGATCAGCGATTACAAAACGTATCATACGGGGCTTGCTAAACAATGTTTTCAGTCTGACAAATCAGATGAAGGCCAAAAACATCTTGATGAAGTAACAAATATTTCTTATTTGGAAAGATTAGTTACTAATACCCAAAACTATAATTTACCAGTTATTTCACTAGAAAAAGAAACGCCGCGTGAAGCAATTTGTAAAGTATTTGAAAATGTAAATACTGGCGGTATTTCTTTAACGGTATTTGAATTGGTTACGGCATCGTTTGCCATGCATAATTTCAATTTACGTGAAGATTGGGAAATCTGCCGTCAAAAAATCCAGGGCAAACAGGGAACATTGGATACGGATATTATGTCGAGTGTCAATGAAAGTGATTTCCTCACGGCTATTACTCTCTATACAACCTACACATCTTCTAAAACCACGACCTGTAAAAAGAAAGATGTACTGTCTCTCTCTTTTGCAGATTATCAAAAAAATAAAGAAAAGGTTTTAAAAGGTTTTGACTTGGCTTGTAAATTCCTTCTAAGTCAATGTATTTTTAGGGAAAAGGATTTGCCGTACACAACTCAAATCATCCCACTAGCTGTTATCTTTGCAGTTTGCGGGGAAAATGTACAGATGAATCCAGTCAAAAAAGATATTTTGGAAAAATGGTTCTGGAATGTCATTTTGGGCGAAATGTACGGCGGACCGATCGAAACACGTTTTGTAAATGACGTAGAAGACGTCATTAACGCGATTGAAGGAAAAGAGTCACAGAACAGAACGATCAGCAATGCAAATTTTTCAGCAATACGTTTACTGTCTCTTCAGACACGGCAAAGTGCTGCCTATAAAGGAGTAATGGCTTTGATTTATCTGAATCAATGCCAAGACCTACTTACAGGAGATTTCATGACTATTTCCAATTGCATTGAAGGCGGCACAGATATTCATCATATTTTTCCAGAAAAATATTGTAAAGAACAAAATTTACCCTCTAAAAAATGGAATTCCATCATTAATAAAACACCGCTTCATTTCAAAACCAATCGCTCATTAGGAGGTAATCGCCCAAGTGATTATTGCAATTCACTTATAGACAAAGAAATTCCACCTGAATGTTTAATGCAACGTGTGGAATCCCATTTAATTGATTTCGATTTGTTGTTATCGGATGATTTTGATGCCTTTTTTATTTCTCGTGCTCGCAAATTACTTGAATTAATTGAAAAAGCGATGAGAAAAAAAATTACAGATAAAGATTCAGAACAAACGATCCAAGCATATGGAACCAGTTTAAAATAAAATTTATGACCAATTAAATATTCCCCCCATACCTGAAAGGAGAAAAACATGGCATTTAAATACGCAATGTGCAACGAGCTTTTTGAGGGCTGGAGCCTGGAGAAGCAGTTTGATTTTGTTGCCGAGTGCGGTTACGAAGGGATGGAGCTCGCTCCGTTCACCATCACGCCGACCGATAACCCGGCCAATGTGCTGGAGATCACCGACGCGACGCGCACGAAGATCCGGAATATCGCGAAAAATTCCGGCGTCCAGATCGTCGGTCTTCACTGGCTGCTGGCCAAGACGCAGGGTTTCCATCTCACACATCCGGATGCCGGCATTCGGAAAAAGACGGTCGAGTACGGCAAAGCACTCATCGAACTTTGCGCGGATCTCGGCGGAAATATCATGATCTGGGGCTCGCCGAAACAGCGAAATGTTGAAATCGGCGTCACGCGCGATCAGGCGTACGAATTCGCGGCCGATGCGCTCTCCGAGCTGGTCCCGGTCCTTGAGAAAAATAAAGTCACCATCGCCATGGAACCGCTTGCTCCGGCCGAGACGAACTTCCTCGCCAGCGCGATGGAAACGCTTGCGCTCGTCCAGATGGTCAAGTCCCCCTGGCTCCAGATGATGCTGGACTGCAAAGCGATGTGGGGCGCGGAGCTGAATGCCGACGGAACACGCCGTCCGATGGAAGACGTCATCCGTCAGTTCCGTCCGTGGACGCGCCATTTCCACGCCAACGACCCGAATCTCCAGGGTCCCGGTTTCGGCGAGCTGGATTTCCACCCGCTGTTCAAGGCTCTGAAGGAAACGCAGTTTGACGGCTGGGTCAGCGTCGAGGTCTTCGACTACACGCCTGGCGCGGAAGCTCTCGCGAAGAAGAGCCTCGAATACATGAAGAAAGTGGAATCGGAGATCTGACCTTTCTTCCCCAGTTTTCATAAAAAGAAGATCCCGCAGGCCGTTTTTTGGATGACCTGCGGGATCTTTTGCGGTTTTGTTTCCGCAGCCGAAACGGTCTACCCCATCGTCGTGAGGGTCAGATTGTCGCGGTGCATCACTTCATCGTAATGGACGAGGTCGGGGAATTCCGCTTCGATCTCGTCGGAATGCCTTCCCTTGATCCGTTCCAGATCCGATGAGGAGTAATTCGTGAATCCGCGCGCGATCTCCAGCCCGTCTTCCGTACAGACCGCCAGAACGTCGCCATGCTCAAATTCGCCCTCAACTTCCCGAATGCCGATCGGAAGAAGACTCTTTCCGTTTTCGACCAGAGCTTTCGCGCAGCCTTCATCGACCACGACGCGTCCTCTCGGCATGATCGCGTATCCGATCCACTGCTTTCGGGCGGCCATTCGCGTTCCCTGCGGCAGGAAAAGCGTTCCGAAATCTTCGCAGTTCAAGATCTTCTGCAGGATCTTTGGTTCCCGGCCGTTGGCGATGATGACGCTTCCCCCCGCGTGCGTGATCTGGTGCGCGATGCGGAGTTTGCTCGCCATTCCTCCTTTGCTCAGGCCGGTCAGCCGGTCAAAAGCAAGCGACTGGATGGAAGAATCGATCCGGTGGACCGTCTCGATCAGTTTCGATTCCGGGTTTCTCGGATCTCCATTGTACAGACCGTCGATGTCGGAGAGCAGGATCAGAAGCGGAGCGTGGATGAGGTCCGCCACGAGTGCCGCGAGCCGGTCATTGTCGCCGAAAGTCGTCTTGAGTTCCGCGACGCTGAGCGTGTCGTTCTCATTGATGATCGGTATCGCGCCGTACTCGAGCAGAGCATTCAGCGTGTTTCGCACGTTCAGATACTTAGCACGGTGCTCCAGATCGTCGGCCGTCAGGAGTATCTGAGCCGCATGAAGCCCCAGTTTTTCCAGATGGTGATTGTACGCCTCGATCAGCGCGCTCTGTCCCACCGCAGCGACGGCCTGAAGCTGTGCCAGATCCGTTGGTCTTCCCGGCAGTCCGAGGCGCCCGATCCCGGATCCGACGGCCCCGGAACTGACCAGCACCATGCGAAATCCCCTCTGTCGGGCTTCGGCAAGCTGATTGGCAAACGATTCGATCTGCGATCCACTCAAATGGCCTCTCTCGTCGGTCAGGATGCGCGTTCCGACCTTCACGACGATGGTAGGCGACTCCGTAAGGATTTCCTGTCTTAAAATATTGATCATAAAAAAGGGATCATCGCCCCATTTATCTCCGGGACGATGCATGAAAAAAATCCGCGGGCCCCCTCTTCTGAAAGGGAGCTCAACTATTGCCAAATCTCAAATTTTATTTCGTTTTTCTGCTTTTCTTTTCGGAAATTTTGTCCGTACTCTTCACTTTTTGGGCGCGTATCGGGCGAAAGACGAGAACTCCCAGCGGCGGGAGCGTCACGCGAATGGAATTTGCAAACCCTTGGCACGGACGCGGCTCGGAAAAGATGCGCTCATTGTGCACGCCGCTTCCGCCGTAGCTGCGGGAATCGCTGTTGAAGATCTCCTGAAATTCCGAGATCTCCGGCACTCCCACCCAGAAATCGTGCCGCACGTTCGGCGTGAAATTGCAGAGCACGATGAGGTAATCTTCGGGATCTTTCGCCTTGCGCATGAACGAGAGGGTGCTGATGTCGCGATTCGAGCAATCGATCCACTGGAAGCCGTCCTGTCGGAAATCCTGCTCGTAAAGTGCCGGTTCCGTCTCGTAAAGATGCCCCAAGTCGGAAACGCAGCGCTGGATCCCCTGATGCTGTTCGAATTCCAGCAGGTTCCAGTCCAGCTGCCCATTGTCGCGCCACTCGTTCCACTGTCCGAACTCGCCTCCCATAAAAAGGAGTTTCTTGCCGGGGTGCGTCCACTGGTAGGCATAAAGAAGACGCAGATTCGCGCATTTCTGCCAAGTGTCGCCCGACATTTTGCCGATGAGCGAACCCTTGCAGTGAACGACTTCATCGTGCGAGAAAGGAAGAAGGAAATTCTCGTGGAACGAGTACAGGATGCTGAATGTGAGCTGATCGTGATGGTACTTTCGGAAGATCGGATCGTTCTTCATGTACGCAAGCGTATCGTGCATCCACCCCATGTTCCACTTCATGCAGAATCCAAGCCCTCCAGCATACCCCGGCAGCGTCACGCCCGGCCAGGCGGTGGACTCTTCCGCAATGGTGAGCGTTCCGGGAAAATGCATCTGGACCTCCCGGTTCATCTCGCGGAGAAAATCGATCGCCTCGATATTTTCGCGTCCGCCGTACTGATTGGGGATCCACTCGCCTTCCTTCCGGCTGTAGTCGAGGTAAAGCATCGACGCGACCGCGTCCACTCGCAGACCGTCCACGTGGTACTGATCTACCCAGAACAGCGCGTTGGCGATGAGGAAATTCCGAACTTCATTCCGTCCATAGTTGAAAATGTACGTTCCCCAGTCGGCATGCTCGCCCTGACGAGGATCGGCGTGCTCGTAAAGCGAAGTCCCGTCGAAACGCCCAAGACCGAAAGCGTCCTTCGGAAAATGAGCCGGCACCCAGTCCAAAATGACGCCGATGCCGTTCTGGTGGCAGAGATCCACGAAGTACTTGAAGTCGTCCGGAGTCCCATACCGGGCGGTCGGCGCATAGTACCCCGTGACCTGGTAGCCCCAGCTTCCGGTGAAAGGATGCTCGCAGACCGGAAGAAGCTCGACGTGCGTAAAATTCATCTTCTTCACGTAAGGCACGAGCCTGTCGGCAAGTTCGCGGTAGTTCAGCCACTGCTCCGTTCCGGAATTGGAGGTCTGCCAGCTTCCGGGATGGACTTCGTAGATCGAGACGGGCCGGCTCTGCCAGTCAAAAGACACACGTTTTTCCACCCATTCGGCATCCTGCCACGTGTACTGGTCCAGATCGATGACTCGGCACGCATTTTTGGGAGGACACTCGCAGCCGAACGCGTAGGGGTCGCACTTTTCGAAAGTTCGCTCACCCTTCCGAATGAAGAATTTGTAGAACATTCCGGCTTCTGCTCCGGGAATGAAGGTTTCCCAGATGCCGTTTTCCTGGTGTTTCCACATGAAATTCGCACGCGTGTCCCATGCATTGAAGTCGCCAATGACGCTGATCTCGTCGGCATTCGGCGCCCAGACTGCGAAATTGACGCCGGTTTCTCCGTCAATGGTGCAGGGATGCGCTCCCAGTTTCTCGTAGACCTTCCAGTGCTTTCCCTGTCCCAAAAGGTAGAGATCGTAATCCGAAATCAGTCCTTTGTGTGTACTCTGATTTGAAAAGTCCGTCATTTTCTGCACTCCCATGTCTTGAAAAATCCAAAATACAAAAAAAATTCCCCAAATTGAAACTAGACCAACACTCTTTTCTATTTTACTACGAAAATGAAATTTAACCAGTGGGAGGCCTCCTGAAAATCCAAAATTTCTCCAAAAAACCGAAGATACGTCGATTTCCTCCCCCTTTTTTTTATTCTTAAGTATGCTATAATGGAGCAGAAAGATTTTTACCCGCATTTTCATTCCAAGAGGCTCGCAATGTGCGCTGATCTTCATTCCTATCCCTCGTCCCGCAGTTTTGCAGTCCGGATCCCCGCCGTCATTTTCTGCCTGGCGTTCGTGATCTCTCCGTGTTTCGTTTTGGCTCAGAATGAAGAAGAGGCGGCAGCGGAAGAAAAAGTCTCCTATTCCGCCGTCGAACTGCAGGCGCAAGAGGAAATGTGGGAAAATGAAGAGGAGGAAGACTGCCACACCTACGCCGGGAGGCCGGGAGTCAAAGAAGTCAACGGTGCCCGATTCACGATGGACGGCACTGTTTTTCTGGAACTTTGCCCGGACGCACCTGCGGATTATACTGTACCGGAGGGTGTCCGGCGGATCGCGGACGGCGCGTTCCACAGCCGGAAAGATATTGAGTCCGTCACGATACCTGAAGGGGTCACTTCCATTGGAGAGCGCGCATTCGTACATTGCCCTAATTTAAAGGAAGTCCGTCTTCCCAAAAGTCTGCGCAGGATCGGAAACGATGCTTTTCTGAATGCCGGGATCGAGAAGATCGAGCTGCCCGAAAACCTCCGAACGATCGGAAAATGGGCGTTTTCCGGCTGCTCCAAACTGAAAAAGGTCCGCATTCCGGCGTCCGTCCGGTTTCTGGATGAAAATGCGTTTTCTCGGTGTGCGGGATTGGAGGAAGTTGAGATCGCCAACGGTCTGGAGCGCATTCCGGAAAAAGCGTTTGCGGAGTGTCCTGCACTTCAGCGCATCGTGCTGCCGGAAAGTATTTCGACGCTCTCCCCCTCGGCATTTCAGGCGTGCGTGCAGCTTCAGGAACTCGTTTTTTTGAAAAAAGATCCGCCATTCGTCCTTCACCCAGACGGAGTGCTTCTTTCGCAAGACGGCAAAACGCTGATCCTTGCACTTCCGGGGAGGATCCAGGGGACGTTCCGCGTGCCGGACGGAGTCGAAAATATTGAGGATTCGGTGTTTCAGAAATATTTCGGACTCCGGAAGATCGAATTTCCGAAAAGTCTCCGAAAGATCGGGAAAAATGCGTTTGCGGAGTGTCCTGAACTCGAAACGGTCTGCGTTCCTGCCAGCGTCGAGAGCGTTGGCGAAGGCATTTTCTCTCAATGCCCCAAACTTCGGGAAGCCGTTTTTGAGCTGAAAACCATCCCGGATCTCGCATTTTCTGAGTGTTCGGCTCTGGAAAAAGTGACTTTTTCTCCGGAACTTTCCGAGATCGGCCAAATGGCGTTTGACCGCTGTACGGCACTTCAGGAGATTTCCCTGCCGGACCGGCTTTCCGTCATTCGGAGGTGGGCATTCCGAAGCTGCACGGGGCTGAAAAAAGTCACGCTGCCAGGAAGTCTCCGATCCTTGGAGCCGGAATGTTTCAGGTTCTGCAGGCAGCTGGAAGAATGTGTGCTTGAGGAAGGGATCTCTTCACTTCCCAGTGGGTGTTTTCAGCAGTGTGCCGCACTGAAAAAAATCACGCTGCCCGAAAGTATTGAGACGATCGGGAGCTGGGCATTTGCGGCAAATGCCTCACTTTCCGAGGTCGAGTTTTCTCCAAATCTTACCCAGATCCAGGGCTATGCGTTTATGGGGTGCAAGTCGCTCCGAAAACTGCATTTTCCGGACCGTCTGACGCAGCTTTCCGAATACGCATTCAGTAACTGTACCGCTCTGCAGGAAGTCGTGTTTTCTCCAAAGCTGACGAAGATCCTGCCATACTGTTTCGCAGGATGTACGGCACTGGAAAAAATCGAGCTGCCGGAAACACTTCAAGAGATCGGCTCCAACGCGTTCAATGGCTGTCCCGGAGCAAAAGAGTTTTTCATTCCGAAAAATGTGGAGAAGATCGGAGAAAATGCGCTCGGGATACGCTCGTTGGAAAAGTTCACCGTCGATCCGGAAAATCCGCATTTCCACGCACGGGACGGAGTCCTTTTCCGAAACTCTCCGCGGGAATTGGTCCGTTACCCTGCTGCAAAAGCCGGCGCGTACACGATTCCGGGTGATGTCACGGATGTGGCAGAAGGTGCGTTCAACGGTTCGTCGGAACTGACGAGTCTGGTACTTTCCGATTCGATCCAGGGAGTCAGCCGCGATTCATTCCAAAACTGTCCGAAATTGACTGAAGTGTTCCTCCCCCCGATGTGCTCCTATTTCCCGCTCAGTACGCTTGGCGGCTGCGCGGAACTGGAGAAAGTCACGGTCATGGATCCGACTGCGAATTTGCAGCTTGGAGCGAGCAAAAGTAAATCTTTCCCCAAATTGGTCATTTATGGTGCCAGGTATTCACCGATCCACTATTCCGCGCAAAGAGGCGGAACGGCCTTACACCGGGCACCTGCAGAACCATTCGCGTTCGTCCCGCTGGAATCCCTTGAGTACCACAAAGCAAAACAGACCACGATCTTCTCCGTTGAAGAAAATCCGCCGTATCTGAAAGTTCAGAAGCCTGAAACCAGCGAGCCGGTTTTTTCGCCTGACGGTAAAATTCTGGTTCGTTTCCCGCAAAATTTTAGCGGTGAATATGCCATTCCGGATGGAGTGACGGAGATCGGAAACGCGGCTTTCGCAAACTGCCGTTTTCTCACCAGACTCACGCTCCCCGCGAGCGTGCAGAAGATCGGCGAACACGCATTCGCAGAGTGCGTCATTTTGACCGAGGTCAACATTCCGGACGGAGTCACGCGATTGGGCTGCGGCACATTCCGCAGCTGCTATGCGCTGAAAAAAATCGAACTTCCCGCAAGTGTCGCGACGATCGGGGATTTCGCATTTCGAAGCTGTTCCAGTCTCGAGGAAGTCACGCACCCGACGGGGCTTCCGCGCGTAGGAAAACACGCATTCGCGTACTGTTCAAAACTCAGCCGGGTCACGTTTTCGCCGTACCTGACGGAGATCGGAGACCGGGCGTTTCAGGAATGCGCGTCCCTCACCGAAGTCGAGCTTCCGCCGGGACTGCTCACCATCGGCCAATCGGCATTTAGCCGCACGGGATTGAAAAAGGTCCAACTCCCTGGTTCCTTACAAAAGATCGGAAGCTGGATCTTTTTCAAGTGTCCAAATCTGGAAGAAGCCGAATTCGCGGACGGACTCACCGAACTTCCTGCCGATGCTTTCCACGAATGTACGGCACTAAAAAAAGTCACCTTGCCGCAAAGCCTCAAATACCTCGGCTCAAGTGCATTTGAAGGCTGCACCCAGCTTTCGGAACTTTCTGCGATCGCAGACATCGTGAATGTTGAGATCGACGCTTTCAAAAATTGTCCCCTTCTGGCAAACAAACTGATGCACACAGGGATCCTGAAGCCTTTCGAACTTTCAGCGGATGGAACGCAGCTCCGAAAAGTAAATCTGGAATTTGAGGGAAAATTCACCATTCCCGATGGTGTCGTGCGCATCACCTGGAGTGCGTTTAAGGGATGCCGGAAGATCACGGAGATCGTCATCCCGGAAGGAGTCACGGAGATCGGAGATCAAGTATTTTCGGACTGCTCACAGCTTCGAAAGATCACAATTCCGTCAAGCGTTGAGCAGATCGGAACGCGCGCGTTTCAGAGGTGCATAAAGCTGGAAGAACTCACGCTTCCGGAAAAAGTAAAGGGCATTCCGGAAGAAATGTGCCTGGGGTGCTCTCACCTGCGGAAGATCACATTCAGCCCAGACGTTCACTCGATCGGAAGCGGTGCGTTTCACGGCTGCTCCAGTCTAGAAAGTTTCACCATTCCGGAAAGTCTGACCGAGATCCTGCCGGAAACCTTTAGGAATTGCCGAAAACTTACGGAGATCGTCATTCCGCCGCAAGTGGAGATCATCCATCGAGGAGCCTTCGAATATTCCGGTCTGCAAAAAATCACATTCCCGGAATCACTTAAGACGATCGAGCTATCTGCCTTCAGATACTGCCCATTTACAGAACTCACTTTCAATGAAGGGATCGGGCAGATCATGTGTCAGGCATTCGCCAACTGCTCCGAGCTGCGGAAAGTCACTTTTTCCAGCGCGTATCAAGTCGTATCGGACTCTTCTTTTGCGGCCTGTCCCAAACTTGAAAAAGCGATCTTTCCAGGAGGAAACGCGGACATTTCGGCCTTAGCTTTCTGCGATTCCCCCTCCGTCGTGACCATCTGTGCGCCCAAAGGTTCCAAGGTCGAGGAATGGGCAAAGAAAAAAGGATTCCCATTCGAGCCTCTGGAAAATACAGCGGATGGAACGCAAAAAGAGGCAAAATGAAAAGATCCAGCTTTCCGGGTCCGCGTGAAATGCACGGACTCGAAAAGCAGAAATGTTTGGAAAACTCGAAAAAGTTAAAAACAGTTCGACAAAAAGAGCGGGTCAGGAACGTTTCGGTCAGTTGATGAAAAATTCCATCATCTCGAAACCGTTTTCGAAATGGACGGCACTCTTCGCGGCTTCCGCTTCCGTGTACACGCCGATGCCGTTGGACTGGAGACCGGTCCCGCACATCAGCCACGGAACGTTTTCGTGCGTGTGTGTTTTCAGCCGGCACGGAGTCGGATGGTCCGGCGTGACGAGAATGCGGTAATCGCCGTACTTTTTCGCAGCCTCATGCAGCGGCCCCACGATATGCTCGTCGATCTGTTCAAGCGAGTAGACCTTCGTCTCCGGGTCGCCGTCATGCCCGGCTTCGTCGGTCGCTTCGACGTGCACACAGACCACATCGTATTTTTCGAGAGCCGCGGCAGCCGCTTCTCCCTTTCCTTTGAAATTCGTGTTGAAGAATCCCGTCGCGCCCTCCACCGGAATGTTGCTCCATCCCAGATCGACTGCCAGTCCGCGCAGGAGATCCACGGCAGTGATCATCGCGCCGGTCTTTCCGAAACGCTCGATAAAAGTCGGCATCGAGGGTTTCCGTCCCTCGCCCCAGAGCCAAACGTCCGTCGCGGGAGCTTTCCCGTTCGCGATACGTTTTCGGTTTACCGGATGGTCTGCGAAGATCCGATGCACTTCACTCATGAGCTTCGTCAGCTCCACACTTCCCGGCCCTTGCGGATGCGCACCGAGAATGCTGGAATCCGAATAGTCATGCGGCGCAAAAGTGCGCGTTTCCGCCCCGAACGGAGCAGGGGACTCCGGCAGACCTCGCCAGAGAACGATGTTTCGGTAACTGACTCCGGAAAAGAAAGTCACGATCTCGTTTCCAAGCCGTTCCTGCACAGCAGCGATGAGTTCCGCGCCTTCTTCGGAGGTGATCTGCTGCGCGTTGAAACTCACCATTTTCCCGTTCTCTATCGTGACGAGATTGCACCGGACCGCCCAGTCTTCAGGCCCCATCTCGATCCCCATCGCGGCAGCCTCGAGCGGAGCGCGGCCCGTATAGTATTTCAGAGGATCATATCCGAGCAGAGACATCGTCGCGACATCGGACCCTGCCGCAAGCGCTTTCGGCGTATTGTTCGACCAGCCGACGATCCCCTGACGCGCGATCTGCGTCATGTTCGGGATCCTCGCAGCCTCCAAGATCGTTTTGCCGCCCAGCTTCTGGATCGGTTCGTCTGCGCAGCCGTCCGGTAAAATCATCACGTATTTCATTTTTCTTCCTCTCCTTTCTCGGAAGATCCCGTAAAATCATGGGAAAAGAAAAATTTTAAGGAATGGAATGGGATGGGATGGAATGGGATGGGAGGGAATGGGAAGAAACGGCGAGAGTCTCTTTTTTCCCGATCGGAGACCTTCCTGAAACCGCGATCCATGCCGTTTCCGGACCGCGCGGTCCCACAGGCTCCCATTTTTCCTTCATTATATCCAAAATCGTATTTTATTCCATAGGAAAATAAGAAAAATCGGAAAGATTTGCAGAAAAAATCCCCTCCCACCCCTTCCATTTTTTTAAAATTTTGAGAAAATAGAAGGTCGTATTCTTTTCCGTTTTCCTATTATTGGGCAGTACGCCCCAAGGAGTTCATCATGGCGCAGGAACCTGCATCCGTTTCGTCTGACTATCCCCGGAATCCCAACTATCCGCCGCTGGTGCTTGGAAGCCGCAATAAAAAGAAAAAGGGGGAACTTATCGCCCTTCTGGCTCCGCTCGGTTTCGAGATCCGCGATCTTTCCGAGTATCCCGAAGCGATCGAAGTGGATGAGACCGGCATGACGTTCACGGAAAATGCGCATCTGAAAGCCGCGGAACAGGCAAAAGTGCTCAAAATGTGGGTCATCGGCGAAGACAGCGGTCTGGAAGTCGAAGCCCTCGACGGACGTCCTGGTGTCTTTTCCGCCCGATTCGCAGGAGAAGAACACGATGATGAGAAAAACAATGACCGCCTCCTTCAGGAACTTGACGGCATTCCGGAAGAAAAACGCGGCGCACGCTACGTTTGCCACATCGCGCTGAGCGATCCAGACGGCAATATCCGCGCGGAAGCGGAAAATTACTGCTACGGCAGGATCCGTACCGAACGCTGCGGGACCAACGGTTTTGGATACGATCCGCTCTTCGAGATCGTGGAGTACCACAAAACCTTCGGTGAACTTTCCCCAGAGATCAAAGCGTGCATCAGTCACCGCGCCTGCGCACTGCGTGAATTTTCCGAAAAACTCCTCCACCTCTTCGGTGAAACGCCAGAAATTTGAACGTCTCGCCGAGACCGTCCTTAAATCCTCCGAAAAACCTAAAATTTCATTTTCAGGAATCATACCCATGCTCGATCTAGCAGCCACCTCACTTCCGTTTCAGTACGCGGTCGTCGCACTGCTGCTTTTTCTAGGGATCTTCGCAAGCAAGATCTCTTCGTGGATCAAGATCCCCACGCTTTTGATGATCTTATTCCTCGGAATGCTCGCCGGAAGTGAAGGCCTCGGCAAGATCCGTTTCGACGACTACGATAACGCCGTCAAGATCGGTACGCTCGGTCTCATTTTCATCCTGTTCTCCGGCGGATACGATACCTCGTGGAGTTCCGTCCGTAAAGTCCTCCTTCCCGGAACGATCCTCAGCACCTTCGGCGTCCTTCTGACCGCGATCCTCACCGGCCTTTTTGCGACGTGGCTTCTCGGCTGGGATTGGAAATTCGGCATCCTTCTGGGAGCCGTCATCTCCTCGACAGACGCAGCCGCCGTCTTCGCGCTCTTCCGCTCGCAAAGTTCCTCGCTAAAAGGCGATCTCCGCCCCATCCTGGAATACGAATCCGGAAGCAACGACCCCATGGCGACGTTCCTGACCCTCTTCATGATCGACCTGATCCT
Source organism: Thermoguttaceae bacterium (assembly GCA_017403345.1). Classification (GTDB taxonomy): domain Bacteria; phylum Planctomycetota; class Planctomycetia; order Pirellulales; family Thermoguttaceae; genus RGIG3701. The sequence continues at coordinate 78,296 of JAFQOH010000192.1, read as the reverse complement.
GGATCCAACGGCATCCGTCTTTTCCATCTTTTACCTCATGCCGCTGCGTATCGGCGTCGGTACGCTCATCGGTTTCCTCGTCGGACGGTATGTCGCGCGCCTGATGAACCACGCAAAACTCGATTACGACGGTCTCTACTACGTTATCGGGATCGCAACGGTCTGTCTCGCCTACGGTACCAGTGAACTTCTTGCCGGAAACGGATTCATGGCCGTCTATGTCTGCGGACTGACGATGGGAAATTCCCGATTCCTCTTCAAACACGGTCTCGGACGCTTTCACGACGGGATCGCGTGGCTGATGCAGGTCTCTCTCTTCCTTTCGCTGGGACTGCTCGTCACGCCGAGCCAGCTTCCCGGTATCGCGCTCTGCGGCGCCGGCATCGCCGTCTTCCTCATGTTCGCCGCACGCCCGGCGAGCGTTTTCATCTCGCTGATCGGAAGTTCCTTCAATTTCCGCGAAAAACTCCTCATTTCCTGGGGAGGGATCCGAGGCGCCGCGCCGATCGTGCTCGCGATCTTCCCATGCCTGAATTTCCACAAAGATCCGGAACTCTTCGCAAACGCCGTCGAGATCTTCAACCTCGTCTTTTTCGTCGTCATAGGCTCCGTACTCATCCAGAGCAGATCCCTCATGAAGCTCGCCCAATGGCTGAAACTCGACGAAGCTGCGCGCACAAGATCCCGCGCACCGCTGGAATTCGAGGAGACCGGACTCTCCGCGAGCCGCGTCTATGAGTTTTACATTACGGAAGATTCCCCCGCTGCCGGACAGGCGATCAAGGATCTCGACCTGCCGGAAACCGTACTCGTTTACCTCATCCGAAGAGACGGCCTCTTCATACTCCCGCGCGGCGGAACGGTCATCCAGCCGGAAGATGATGTCCTCATGATGATGGAACCGCACATCGCTCCTAAGATCGAGACCGTATTCCTCACCAACAGCCCAAAAGAAAAAGCAGAACCCATGACGGCAAGCTGTTTCTGACGGCAAGCTGTTTCTGACGGCAAGCTGTTTCTCCCCCCCCTAAAAGTACGTTTCAGAAACGTTTCAGTTCCTCATGGATCCTGACCATTAATTAAGGCCGCTCCGGTTTGAGCAGGTACACACTCGCCGGAATGGCCTTCTTTTCTATTTTCACCCCCACCGGAAAACCCAGTCATTCAAGAACCGGCGGAAAATCCCGAAACGCTTCCCGCCGTTCCTCTTCAATGTCCGAATTCCCGCTCTCCGGCAGCTCGACCGGCTTCGAAATCCCAAAATATCCAGCCGGCTCCACGATATCCGGTTCCCCAACGACAGGAAGCCAAAGTTCTGCCTCCGAGAGAAGCCCACTCTCCAAAACCGTTCCATCGATCTCTTCTGTTTTCCCCATTTTATCCGCCTCTACAGCTTCTTCGACTTCTTCTACCGGCGGAAAATCCCGAAACTCCTCCCTGGAAACCTGAGACGCCAAAACCGCCGGATCCTCCCTGCGCTGCGTCCACTGGATCTCCGCGATGGGAGAAAGCGATCCAAAATCAAGATCCACTCTCCGGAGCGGCTGCGTTTCCGGCGGATCCGAAGAAAGTTCAGCTCCCTCTTTCCGGCTCTGCTCCATCCCCTCCGCACTCCCAGATGCCGTACTCGCCGAAACGGTACCACCCGCGGCATCACGAGCCGTCTCCTCCGCAGCAGATGAAACTTCCGAAATATTCGAGGAAACGACCGCCTCTCCGTCTGCCAAAACTTCCTGATGTGCCGCCGACTCCGTCTCAAGCTCCGGACCAGAGGATCTCAGACGTGAATTCAGCGCCCTGCGAATAAAATCCGGGCTCCGAGGACGCAATGCCGCCCCTTGCGGCGAAGTTTCCGCCAAAGAAATGGCGGAAACCTTTTTTTCCTCCTGCTGCTGAACAGAAGACGAAGGATAAGAAAGATCAGCGTTCAACTTTGAGTCTTTTTCGGATTGAAACGATTCCTGTGAAAAATTTTTCGAAAAGTCTGTCGAAAGTTCAGAAGATCGGCTCACCTGAAATCGCGGCATATTTGCAGACACTGCCGTCGAGGGATCTCCTGAAGAAGAAAAATTCGGAGTTACATTTTCCACATCTCTCCCATCTTCACCAAAAGAGGGCGAAATTTTGCTGACGCTCCATCCTTGACCCGTTTGTAAGGTAGGGGTAGTAGGGGCTGTAGCGCCTGTTTCGATTTTAAGTCTACATTGGGATTTTTCCAACATCTTATTTTGGAAAACCGATTTGTGGAATATCGCGTTGATAAGGAGTCCGCTCACTATCACGAAGACATACAAATAAAATTTGCGAATTGTTATGGCAGAGCTCATTGACAGTTTCTCCCGATTTCGTAAATTCCGTTCGTGACCACACTTCATTTCCTGAACCTTACTGCCAGTAAATGAAAATGGGAGATATATTTGAAATATACCCTATTTTTGGAATGCTGTCAACGAAGTATCAGGAAAAAACAGAAGAAATTCCTCTTCAGCAACGGATCGTTCCGATCCAGAAAATTGGCAAAAACAGCGAAAACCTGTCAATTAGAGAAGGAAAGACCTGCACAAAATCACTAAAACCCGCACGACCCGCACTTTTTCAGGGGATTTTTCGTAAATTTCAAAAAAAAGCCTCAAATGACAGTTGCAAGTTTTCGGATTATGTGATATAGTAAAGGTATAGAAAATGAGGAACATGAAAGGGCTCAGAGAAATTAAAGATTTGAGCTAAAGTTCCTCGGGACTGTTTCCGATAAGTTAAGCAGTCTGCCGAACCCGGCAAAATCACACGATCTAGTCAAGATTTTGTGAAAATCCCCTTCCAAAAAGCAAAAATTTTGGAAAATTTGCCAAAAATTTTCAAAATAGTCAAGAAAATCCTATAGGAGAGGATTGACAAAATTAAATTTTTAGGCAAAATAAAGGGAAGTGAAATGTAAGCAGAATGATCCGACACCTTGGATCGCAAATTCAGCTTTCAATTTGCATAAAAAGATGGTTTTGTGGTATAGACCATCATTTTTAGTCCAAACGGACACAATGGTATCTCAAAGTTTAAACGGAGGATATTTTTATGAAACGTATCGTTTCCCTGATGGCTTGCGCCGTCCTGTTCGCCAGTGTTTCCGCTGCTAACGCTGGTCTGTTCAACCGCATTTGCGCTCCGGCTTGCGCCCCGGCTTGTGAAGCCCCGGCCTGCGAAGAAGCTGCTCCGGCTTGCGAAGCTGCTTGCGACGCCACCTGCGCTCCGAAATGCTGCCTGAAGAAGATCAACCTGAAGAAATTCTTCTGCTGCAAAAAATTCGCCTGCAAACCGGCTTGCGAAGCTCCGGCTTGCGAAGAAGCTGCTCCGGCTTGCGAACCGGCCTGCGAACCGGCTTGCGCTCCCAAAAAATGCCGTCTGTTCACCTGCAAAAAATTCAGCTTCAAATGCCTGAAACCGGCTTGCTGCGCCCCGGCTTGCGAAGCCCCGGCCTGCGAAGAAGCTGCTCCGGCTTGTGAACCGGCTTGCGACGCCGTTTGCGCCCCGAAATGCTGCCTGAAGAAGATCAACCTGAAGAAATTCTTCTGCTGCAAAAAATTCGCCTGCAAACCGGCTTGCGAAGCTCCGGCTTGCGAAGAAGCTGCCCCGGCTTGCGAAGAAGCTGCTCCGGCCTGCGAACCGGCTTGCGCTCCGAAATGCATCAAGATCTGCCTTCCGAAAATCAAATTCGATTGCCTGAAGAAGATCCGTTTCTGCAAACCGGCTTGCTGCGCTCCGGCTTGCGAAGCCCCGGCTTGCGAACCCGCTTGCTAAGTTTTGAATGAAAATCCTCTGGGGTCCCCACGCGGGGATTCCAGAAGTTTGATTCAAGAAAAGCCGATCTTCGGCTTTTCTCATTTCTTGCCATCCCTGAAGTTTCCCAGAGAACCAAACAGCACTCAAATTTCCCGTCTTTCGCGTTCACCTTCTTCAAGATCACGACTCTCTTAGAATATAGTCAGCAAATTTCTTTCAAAATTTCCTGAAAACCTTTCCATTTTCTGCTTCCGGGTACTTGAACTTTTTCTGAATTTTGGTATAATGCAGTCTTTATTATAACATGATTATTTGTCTGGAGTGCTTGTGCACTTCGTTTACTTCATAGTTTTGTTAGGAACATTCGTATGCCGACAATCAATCAATTGGTTCGCAAGAACCGCGTCATGCCGCGCAAATTCAGCAAAAGCCCGGTTCTCGAAAAGAACCCGCAGAAGCGCGGCGTTTGCCTTCAGGTCCGTACCATGACGCCGAAAAAGCCGAACTCCGCTCTTCGTAAGATCACGCGTGTTCGTCTTTCGAACGGCAAAGAAGTCACGGTCTACATTCCGGGCGAAGGCCACAACCTTCAGGAACACAACATCGTCCTCGTGCGCGGCGGCCGTATTCGCGACCTTCCGGGCGTTCGTTACCAGGTCATCCGCGGTACGCTCGACGCTCAGGGTGTGAAAAACCGTAAACAGGCCCGCAGTCGTTACGGTGCGAAGAAAAATCAGCCCGCTGCGAAAAAACGCTAAAATTTCAGCGTTCATCCTGTCTTCATGAAAGGGGACGGCTGTGAGTAACTGAGCCTTTGCGCGGCGGAACATTGGGTTTCCCGCATGCTCTGTGAACAGATGGAAGCGGTCGTCGGTATGAGTCAGAATTCAGGATGCAGCCTGCGGAGAGTGTGGACCGCATACTTCACCTCTCCGCGAACCGGTCGGGGTTGATTCCCGAGGTGATTCAGAAAAACATTTTTACGTCAAAAAGAGGATAAAATGGGTCGTATTACTGCAAGTCGCAAGCAGCTCGTTGGTGATCCGGTTTACGGTTCTCTGCTCGCCAGCAAATTCATCAACTGCCTGATGTTCGATGGCAAAAAAAGCATTGCACAGGAAGTTTTCTACAATGCTCTGGCCGAGATCGAAAAGAAGGTCACGGACAAACCGGGCATCGAGGTCTTCACTCAGGCCATCGAAAACATCAAGCCGACCATCGAAGTTCGCTCCAAGCGCGTTGGCGGTTCGTCTTACCAGGTCCCGATGCAGGTCAACCGCGTTCGTCAGCAGTCTCTGGCGATCCGCTGGGTCCTGAATGCTGTCCGCAGCAAGAAGGGTCAGCCCATCGCGAAGAAACTGGCCGACGAACTGGTCGCTGCCTACAACAAGGAAGGCGTTGCTTACAAAAAGCGTGAAGACGTCCACCGCATGGCCGAAGCCAACAAAGCGTTCGCCCACTTCGCGTGGTGATCAGCGTTTTGAATTGCGAGATCCAGGACTCCGAGAGCGATTTCGGGGTCCTTTTTTTATGCCTCTTCCGGAAAGTGCGTACCGATCCAGGTTCCGAACTCACCATTGAGAGCACTGAAAAGAAAGAGGAAAAAGGCAGGAAATGTGCTCTGCCACGAATTTCACGGAAAATACCAAAAAACGCGAAAGAAATTTTTAAAATTAAAAAATGTTCGCGCGATCGGTTTTCACTCCTTTTTGCATTAAGATCCGTGTTTCTCTGTGCATTTTCAGTGTCTTCAGTGGTAAAACGGGTACGCATTTCTCGGATGAACCCAATATTTTTTAGTCTTTTGGTGAATTTCGCATTTTTTCGAGTTTTTCGAGTTTTTCGAGTTTCCTTTCCAGGGCTTTCTGTGTCTTCCGCAGTAAACCTGCGGGTACGCAGTTCCCGGCTGGCCCTTTTATTTTAAAAAATTTTTGAAGAGCCTCTTTTCCAGACATAGCGGCATAAAAATTCACTGAAAACTGAAAAAATTTCGCATTCAGAGGATTTCAGGGGTTGAATAAATCATTCAAATCTGGTATAATGGCAGTATCCATCCGAAGTGTATCGTACTATACGATCTCAGTGTCGTTTCATTCGCTTCGGCAAATTTCAAACCACTCAAAATTTCGCATTTTCCTTCCATTTTTAATGCGGATCGGCAAACATTTTCCGAGGGCTTTTCGTGGAGGGAGAAGCAGAGTATTTCCTCAACATTCAAAGGAGACCAACGTGTCGCAGAAAAGTTTTCTCTTCACAAGTGAAGCCGTGAGCATGGGCCACCCGGACAAACTGGCCGACAATATTTCCGACGGAATTCTGGATGCTATTTACGCCCAGGATCCGACCAGCCGAGTTGCGTGTGAAACGCTCGTGACGACCGACCTTTGTGTCATCGCCGGCGAGATCACGACCAGCGCGAAAGTCGATTACGAAGCCGTTGCCCGTAAAGTCATCAACGAAGTCGGGTACACGAGCAACGATATTGGTTTCAGCGGCGACACCTGCGAAGTTCAGGTCCGTCTTGACACACAGAGTCCGGACATTGCGATGGGCGTTGACCGTGACGGTGCGGGCGACCAGGGTCTGATGTTTGGTTACGCGTGCAAACAGACGCCGGAACTGATGCCGCTTCCGATCGCACTTTCGCACCGCATCATGAACCGTCTGACCGAAGCGCGTCAGAAGGGCGAAGTGGATTGGCTTCTTCCCGACTCCAAGAGTCAGGTCACGGTCGAATATGTGGACCGCATGACCCCGGTGAAAGTCACGACGGTCGTCGTTTCCACCCAGCACTGCGCCTGCGTCAGTCAGAAAGAGATCGCGGACTGGATCATTCCGAACGTCATCCTTCCGTGCATTCCGGCCGAGCTGAACAAAGGGGACATTCAGTTCCACATCAACCCGACGGGCAACTTCGTCGTCGGAGGTCCTCACGGCGACTGCGGTCTGACGGGCCGTAAGATCATCGTCGACACCTACGGCGGCTGGGCTTCCCACGGCGGCGGTGCGTTCTCTGGAAAAGACCCGACGAAAGTGGACCGTTCTGCCGCGTACATGGCTCGCTACATTGCGAAGAACGTCGTGGCTGCTGGTCTGGCGGACGACTGCGAAGTTCAGCTCGCGTATGCGATCGGCGTCGCGGAACCGGTGAGCGTTTACGTGAACACGTACGGCAGCGAAAAGGTCTGCTCGTGCAAGATCGAAGAAGCGATCCGCAAGGTCTTCCCGATGACGCCGAAAGGGATCATCGAATGCTTAGATCTGCGTCAGCCGATCTACCGCGCGACGGCCGCCGGCGGTCACTTTGGCCGTGACGGTTTCCCGTGGGAAAAAACGGACAAAGCGGAAGCTCTGAAAGCTGCGGTGAACGAGTAACGTTTACAGTCAGCCTAAAAGTTTGACATTTCTGGACCCTGCTCTTTTCGTGCGGGGTCCTTTTCTCTGGAAAGACGTCCGTTTTCCTGCGTAAGACATAAAAGAGAGTGCCGTCTCTTTCAGATCCCTCCTACATTTCCCCGCCAACGTTCCACATTTCCCCGCCAACGTTCCACATTTCCCCGCCAACGTTCCACATTTCCCCGCCAGAAAGGAGCTCTGCATGAAAAGCACACCGTTTCTTTTTTTCTTGATTTTTCTTGGAAGCATGATTTTTTCGGCAGGAGCTATCGGAAACGAAACGGAGCTGCTGCACGAAATGTTCATCATCAACGAGGACAACAGTCACTTTTTTGGGACGCGTCCTCCGGAAAAGATGACGCTGGAGGGTCTGCATGAATTCATCGACCAGTACGCCGGCACGAAAGTGACGCACCTTTTTCTCTGTCCGAATGCGATGCGCGCGAATTTCCGTTCGCGGACACGTGAAGCGATCTGGGACCCGGTCGACGGAGAGGAGCCAAAGCATCAATGGCCGCAAAATGCGCGGATCCTTCACGAAAAAGGTCTGGATCCCTACGCGGTCTGGATCGCCCGGGCACGTGAAAAAGGGATCTCGCCATGGATCTCGACCCGCATGAACGACATTCACAGCGTGAATGAAGAAAAGAATTTCATGCACTCGGAATTTTGGCGGACGCATCCGGAATTTCGGAGGATCCCGGAAAATTTCACCGGCGACTGGAAACGCTGGGCGCTGAATTTTCGGCATCCGGAAGTCCGGGAATTCACGATGGCATTCATCCGTGAACTTTTCGAACGGTACGATTTCGACGGTCTGGAACTTGACTGGATGCGTTTCAGCTACCATCTGACGCCCGGAAAAGAACGCGAGGAAGCGGAGATCCTCACCCAATTCATGCGCGAAGTACGCCGTCTTGCCGACTCTTGGGAAACCAAACGCGGGCACCGGATCTTTCTGGCAGCGCGGGTTCCGGCCGTTCCGGACGCAGCTCTGGAGCTTGGTATGGATGCCGTCACGTGGGCAAAAGAGGGACTGGTCGATCTTCTGGTCCCGTGCCCGTTCTGGACGACGAGCGATTTCGACATTCCGGTAGAGCTCTGGAAAGAAAAACTCGCAAAAGCCGGCGCAGACACCGCACTTGCTCCGGGGCTGGAATTCAACATTCGGCCCTACCCCAGCTCCAACGCCATTCCGTGCGACTTGGCCTCACTTTATGGTTTCGCGGATGCGCATCGGGCACGCGGTGCGGAGAATGTCTACCTTTTCAACTGGATGGACTCGCAGACCCGCTCCGTTTCTTTGGAAAATTACCGCGAACTCCTCGAAGAAGGCGTCGGCTCGGAAAAAATCGCACGTTCCGTACGCCGTTTCCCGCTCACGTTCCACGATACCGTTCCTTTCGGAGTCTCGAACGGAGCGCAGCTTCCAAAATCCATGAAAGACGGCGCAGAATTGGTCTTTCATTCCGGAAAACTCCCGAATCCGGAAGCACACCACCGTACCGACTCCAGTACCGAGCCGAAACCGCGCGTTTTGGTCATCCTAGGCGTTCAGGGGATCCCGAATGTTTCCAATGCGCCGCTGGACCTTCAGCTCAATGGACACAAAGCGCAGCGGCTCGCTCCTTTTACCAATCTGGAGAGTCTGGCAGGCGGGGCGACGGGCGGATATGAGGCCGAATTCCCGCCGGAGAGTCTGCGGTCCGGAGTCAATTTGCTCAAGATCGCACCGCACGCTGGAGACATCATGTGGGCGGAACTGCGCCTCCTACCATAAAATTTTCCGATCCTGAAATTTTCCGATCCAAGCCCCATTTCACCTTCCATTCCATCCTTCATTTTAAAGAAAGAACGCACATGAAACAAAGATTTTCATTCTGGAGATCCGCGATCTCCGCCGGTGTCTGCTTCCTTTCCCTTTCAGGAGTCCTGACACTCAACGCAATTTTTCCGGTTCCGGCCGCGGCAGAAGAGGAAGCCTACGAACCGCTCCAATTCACGGTCCACACGCAAACGGTCGGTCCCGTGACGGTCAAACTGGGTAAAATGGACGTCGTTTCGGAACTGGAAACCGTCCAGACGCTCCCGGTCACAGTTTCGAGCACGTCGGAAAAAGCACTTTCTGCAGTACTGACCTTCACTTCCATCGACACCATCATGCCAACGGACGAAAATGGAAACGTCCAGCAAACAGTGACGCGCAGGATCGAGCTCCCCGCAGGCGGCAGCGTCGAGACGGAATTCACGTTTAAGGCGCTTCCTGGCACCTACTCGGCACACTATCCGCTGCACGTCAAATGCACCTTCCCGAACGGCGAGCGGGAGACTCTCGTGCATGCGGTCCGCGTGATCGAGACGAACGTTCCGCAGATCCAGAAGCAGGGATCCGAAACAGTCGTGAAGATCGGCGGCGTTTCACTTCTGGACAAACCGTTCCGCGCCTTTCGTTCCCTGGACGGCAAGATGATCGGCCTGCCGAATTTTGACGGCCGAGATCCGGGATCCAGCGCGAATTACCATCTCGCGGCCTACACTGCCGGCGGCGTCAGCCGGACCTGCCGAAATGCGCATCCGCCGTACCGTCCGTATGGCGGCGGTTTCTTTGCAGAATATGACGTCCAGCTCCCGAATGAGCCGGGCCTTTCGATGAGCTACGGCGCGTGTGTGCGGGTCGTCCTGCCTCCGGAACCGCCGACCGACGGCGTGACGTTCCGTTTCTGGGGACGAAATGCCGGAGAAGACGAAACGAAACAGATCCTTCTGGAAGAATTCCACACCGCAAGTACCGAATGGGTCGACAGAACGTTTTCGCTCGAGAAATTTGCGGGTCAAAAGATGAAATTAACGGTCGAGATCCATCCCGGTCCGAAAAACAACACGACGTGCGACGGATGCTACCTGAGCGGTCTGGTGATCAACACTGCCCGCGGAAAAAATCTCGTTTCGCAGGAAAACGCCGTCCCGCAGGAAACGTTCACCCTGCCTCTTGATGAAGAATTCACCGCCTGGATCACCCCCGGTCCGAATGGCCTTCTGGACGCACAGATCGCGCTCGGAGATCCGAAAAAACCGGAGTCTTTCGTGACATTCCGCGGCATCTCGCTCGCCGTCGGCGCACAGCCGCTCAACTCGGCCGGCGCGGTCTACACCAAACTTCCGAAACTGGAAAAAACCGCGGATGGAAAACTCCGCTTCACCGCAACGCTGCTCTCCAACGACGAGGAACTTCCGATCCAGATCAACATTTCCGCCGAAAACGGAATGCTCGTCTTTGACGTTCCGAAAGAAAATCCGGCTGAGCTGGCGAATTTTTCGTTCCACCCCGCAGATCAGAAGATCTCCCGCGTCTACTGGGGGCACGGATTCGTCGCGGAAGCTCCCAAAAATTTCCGCATCGGCATGGGCGGTCACGATCTGGCGGCGAGTCACATCGGGATCGATTACGCAAATGGAACGTCGCTCGTAATGGGCGCCTCGAACGCTCCGGCCGCGATGGTCTGCGACGGTGAAAAGGATCTCTGTACGCTGGAAATGAGCAGCTGGTTCAAACTCGCACTCGTCCCGGATCGCCAAAACGCCTTCCGTGCGGCCTTCAAGTACCGAAAACAGAACACGTGGCTCCCCAAGACCGGACCGGGCGTGGAACGCAAGCGCGGACGTTTGACGTTCGACGTCTGGGGCGGAAAATACGCGCACAATACGCAGGAGCTTCAAAAAGCGTTCCAGTACGGCGTGACGGATTCTCTCTTCATCAAGCACGTCTGGCAGTGCTGGGGCTATGATGTGCGGCTGCCGGATATCTGGAACACCAATCCGGACGATCCCCGGAATCTCGTACTCTCCAGCTTGGGGACCTGCGAGGAACTGCAGGAACTCGCGAAAACGTGCGCGAAAGCCGGAGTTCCGTTCGGCATCCACGACAACTACATCGATTTCTATCCCGATGCGGAAGGATTCACCTACGACCGGATCGACTTTCACGCAAACGGCACACCGCGCAAAGCGTGGATCAATCACGGTGCAGGAGTTCAGAGCTACCAGTGGCGCCCGGACCTCTTCAAGCCGTTCCTGCTCCGGAATCTCGCGCTGGACCGCAAGTACCTCCCGACGATGGACGCCTACTTCGTGGACGTCTTCACCTCAGCGAACGTCTACGATTACTGGGACCGCGACGGAAATTTCCATCCCCGCACGCAGACGGCGGCCTGCTGGAAAGACTGCTTCGAGACCATCGCGGAAGGGCTTTCTCATGAAGTCAACGGCAAAAAAGAGCCGGCGATCACCGTCAGTGAAGCGGGGTCCGACGGTCTGCTCGGTTCCATTTCCGGCGCGGACTGCCAGTGGATGCTCATCGATCCGGAAAAAGGAGGCGCGTGGCGTCGGTACGTCCCGTGCGAAAACTGGTCGCGCACTCCGTGGTTCGCCGCAGTGAACCACACGAACTACTCACGCCACGGCGCAGGCTACGCAGACCGGTACCGTGCGCTGAGAGATCCGCATCTGCACGGGATCATGAGCGACGACTACATTTCGGCGGAGATCCTCGGCGGACTGGACCTCATGGTGGACCTTGGGACCATTTTCTCCGGAAGCGTGCGGAAACACTATCTCGCGCAGCATTTCGTCCGCTCGATCGCCGATCAGGAGATCGAAAACGTGGAATTCCTTGACGGTCTCCGCCGCCAGCGCGTCACGTGGACAAACGGCATGACCGTCTACGTGAACCGCGGTGAAGGAAACTGGAGCGTCCAGGGACACACGCTCCCCAAGTACGGTTTCGTCATCTTCGACGCAAATGGGAATTTCGTCTCCGGCATCGTGCGGAATCCTGCAAACAGGAAAGAAGTCGCGGAATTCTCGCAGCGTCCGGACGGCACATTCTACCTGAACGGCCGCGGGAAGGCGCTCGTGGACCTTCTGCCGATCCAGCCCACGATGAAGAGCGCAAAAGTCTTGGAAGAAGGACGCGCATTTGAAGTCGTGACGAACTGGAAGTGCGACGCTCCCGCTCCCAAGGACCTCGCCATTTTCGCCCACGTCTTTGAACCGCGCCGAGGCTACGGATTCACGCCGACCGGCTGGTACGACGGATACTCATGCAGCATTCCGACCAGCCAATGGGGTACGAGTGAGGAAACGCGAAACATCGAGACCGGAGCAGGGCACGTTTTCCGCATTCCGGAAGGGACGCGAAACGGCAAATACCACGTGATGGTAGGACTCTACGATCACCGCGGAAATGGACACCGTGCCGCGCTCATGGGTGAGTTCGCGCAGGACAATCGGTACTCCGTCGCGGAATTCGAGATCCGGGAAGGCCGTATCGTCGGTGAGATCCGTCCGGTCGCCATTTCGGAGAGCGTGGACGATTTCAGCCGTCTGCTCGGCAATCGGACACCGGCGGAATATCGGGGCGTCTCGACGCTCGGCGCGCTCTACGTGAAGCCAATGAGCGATGGGCTGGAGATCCTTCCGCTGCCGTCACTTCCTGAATTTGACGTAACGGTCAAAGGCAAAGTAAAACGCATCCTCTTCGACGGTGAAAGCGTGCCTTTCCAGCAGAACGGCGCAAGTGCGGCATTCCGCGTGAAGGTGGAAGACGCGAAAGTCTACCGCGTGGAGTTTGAGAAATAGTTTCCCGTCCAGCCGGCCGAAACTCTCAAGAAAAAAGGAACTGCGTTCTTTAGGGACGCCGTTCCTTTTCCTCTTTTGCGCTTCCTCTTTTGCGCTTCCTCTTTTGCGCTTCCTCTTTTGCGCTTCTTCTGCTTTTCTACCGTTTTTCGGTCTCCGTTTCCGGCACGTACCAGAACGAGCGCCAGTAGCGTTCCTCCACGTCGTACGGATCAATGGCGGTTTTCGGCGTCGTGTCGGGGGAGAGGATGCCGTAGCGGATCATCTCGCGCAGGTAGCCCCATCGCGGAGTGAATTTCTGTGGACAGTCCGGGCCATTGTTTGGGCTGGGGTGGAGCATCGAGAACCGATTGTCTTCCTCCAGAATGTATCGTCTGCCGCGCTGAATGTACTTCAAAATCAGCTGGTAGTCCGGGTCGTTCGTGTCCGCGAAGACTTTCTGACCGGAAGCCGCCTCGCATTTTCCAAGCCCGCCGAACTCTTTCGAGAGCGGAGCGCGAAGGACTTTTGATTTTTCCGGGTAGGAGAGATTCCAGATCTCGTGCCGATTATACCGTCCGGATTCCTCGCACATATCGTGAACGACGTACCTGTTTTTCTGCGGCGGCCAGTAGACCGTTTTGTATTCCGTGACCAGCGAATAGTTTCCGATCTTCTTTTCCGCTTCCGTCGGACAATGGCACGGATCGCATCGGCGGCGGATCGCGTCACGGGACGGTTCCGTTTCGGGCCAGTCTGCGTCGTTTTGGATATTTTTGTGCGCGATATAGTATCCCAGACCGCCGCATCCGCTTGCCGCATAGACTCCGGAATAGTTTGCGCCGGCATCGAGCCAGTTACGGATGATCTTCTGTTCCTCTTCCGGCATTTTGACGCCTTCGTGCCCTTCCTCGATGAGCTTCAGCAGCCGGCTGGAACCGGTCCCGATCTCGTACGGCGCGAAATTCCCCATCGAGCGGTTTCGATTATCGCCGAAGAGTTTCCGCCACGACATCTGCATGTAGCCGAAAGTGTAGAGCGGATTCCAGTCGCCCGAAATGTTGAATCCTCCCTCTTCCCGGTCATGATGATGGCACTTGAGGCAATGTCGATCCAGGATCGGCTGAATATCGCGCGGGAAAACGAAGATTTCCGGGACCCCCGCGATTTTTTCCGGCTTGACCGGGACCGTACGCAGAAGACGATTCAGCCGGTCGCGTTCCTCGGCACTGGGCGTCTCCGTCCGTTCCTCATGGCACCCGATGCACGCAGTCACCTCACCCGGCATGACGGACGTGAAGGAGTGCATCCGCTTCACACAGTGGTCATTTTCGTCCATGGCACAGAACAGAACGCTCCGTTTCGCCGGAAGTTCAAAGTACGCGCTCCCGTCTTCCGAGACCGGCACCGTCCCCAAAAGCCGCGTGACGGAGAAGGTCCCTTCGTTGGAGATCATGTCCATCCCGCCGGAGAAATTGACCGGTTTCGGCAGCACTTCGTAGATCTTGATCGCTTTGATCGTCCCGGGCTTCACGTCCTTCATCTTGCGCCCGTGGTAGATATTCACGAGTGCCAGCGTTCCGTGAGCTTTCGACGGATCCGTCTGGTCAGGAATCACGACTTCCCGCTGACGCGGCATCACCGGACGCGCTTCCCCGATCCAGAAACCCGCTTTTCGAAGTTCCGCAGGGAGCGTAAAGAGCGTTCCGCTGCGTCCGTCCGCCGTCACGAGAACGATCTTTTCGCGGGCCGCCGCAAGAAAATGATCCACGCTGAACGCCCACGGATCGGAATAGATCCCGCCTTTCGTAATGTACTGGACTGCTTTCGGGTCATCCGGCCCCAGCGTCGTGTCGAGAAGCACGATGTTTCCCTGATGCTCTTTCCGACCATGCCCCGGCGAGAACGTACAGACGATCCGGTCATTGCGTCCCGGGACCGGTTTCGGAGCCAGCATACAGTCCCACGTCGCGAAATTCCCGTAAAGGACCATCTGTTTCGTTCCGTCCGGATTCACCGTCCAAAGAGAATGGTACGTCCCCCAGTGCCGGTCCACGTACTCCCACCGCATGTGCGCGACGCGCCCGTCATTGAGAAACCACGGCGTGTTGTCCTGCTCCACATTGGACGAGATGCACTGAATATTCGAGCCGTCCAGCTCGCATTTGTGGAGCGTCCCGACCTGCGTATAGTAGCACTGAACGTACCGGTTCGCACGGGTCGAACAGAAGATGATCTTATCGTCCGGCGTGTACGTCGGTTCGTAGTCGTCCCAGCCGGCCGGCGAGTAGTCCTGAACGCCGTCGAGATTCTTCGAACTGCGGCGTATCTCGGTCGTTTCCAGCGGTTTGACTCCCGGCGGGATCGGAAATTCCGCATCCTCACCGATTCCCGTGATCTGGCGCAGGCCCGTCCCGTCCAAATTCATCTCAAACAGACTGTAGTGTTTTTTCCCCTTCGGCAGATACGAAAAGATGAATTTCTTTCCATCGTAGTGGATCTGCGGGTCGCGCACGTTCCCTTCCAGATCCTCAAAGATCTTTCGGCACGCTTTCGTCTTCACGTTGAAGATCCAGATCGCGCCGCCGGAATTCCTCGGAAACGGCACCCGGCACGAATTATCCGCATAGTAGCCGATGTTCGCGTACCAGTGCACGTCGGCACTCGGTTTCCTAGTCACGAAAAGGATCTCCTCCGGCATCCCGTTCTCCTGAAACTCCGCGACGAGCTCCTCGAACGAAGACGTTTTTGGGGCGGCATTCGAGACCATTTCCGCAGCCGAAACCATTTCCGCAGCCGAGACCATTTCCGCAGCCGAAACCATTTCAGCCGATGCAAACAAAACGAACACACAAAATAAAAGAAGACAAAACACGCTTTTTTTCATGAACTCACCTGCGAAAACAGAGGAACGAAAAAACTCCAAATCCCGCCTTCTTTTATACCAGAAATCCCTCCAAAAGTCAAGTGGGGCCTCCGTTTTCGGAACCGTCCGGCACATACCTGACGATTCTGCCGCAGAATTCACAGAAGTAGACCAAAAGAGACAAAAAGTGCAAGATCCCAGACATGAAATTCTCAAAAATCACAAATTTTCGTATTTTTCACGCATTCCCTGTTTGGAATCCCCTTTTTTGAGAAAAATTTCCGGAACTATTGACAGACCGGAACGTTTCGTCTATAATTGAAGTTAAAATTCATCTGTTTTTTACCTTCCCGCCTTCCCAGAAAGGAATCCTACCCCATGAAATTGAAGATCTTCTCAATTTTGTCGACACTTCTGCTCAGCGTTTCGGCCCTGTTCGCACAGGACGCAGCGTCAAAGACAGAACCGTTTCAGCTTGGACTGGCAGTGACGGACATCACGCCGCCGCTGAGTTACCCCATGGCCGGGTACTATAGTATCCGTCTCTCGGAAGGGACGCTGGATCCGCTGATGCTCCGTGCGTTCTGCTTCAAACAGGGGGACGAAATGTGCGTCCTGGCCATCAGCGATTCCCTCTACGTCTACGCGGACACCACCGCCGAAGTGAAACGCCGAATTCAGGAAAAAACCGGTCTTTCCGGCGATTCCGTCTTCATCCTCGGAACGCACACGCACACCGGTCCGAGCTGGCGGCATTACGATCGGACCGTCACGATGGAACAGAACATGGCGGCGGCCGAAAAGAACGACTACCGCGCGTTCAACTACAAAGCGTACTGGGTCGAACTGGCTGAAAAGACCATCCTCGAAGCGATCCAGAAGGTCCGACCGGTCTCCTTTTCCGTTGGAAAGACCAGCGTGACGGACCTCTCTTTCAATCGCCGCTACTTCATGAAAAACTCTGATGTGGTCCGGTGCAATCCCGGCGTCGGCAATCCGAACATCATCCGCCCGGCCGGTCCGATCGATCCGGATCTCCATGGGATCCTGTTCCGCGATGCCGAAAAGAAGCCGTTCGCGTCGCTTTCCAGTTTTGCGCTGCATCTCGACACGACCGGCGGTGTGCAATTCAGTGCGGACTACCCCAGTTACCTCCATAAGATCCTCCGCGAAAAATTTGGTTCTGATTTCATTTCCGCATTCGGCATCGGAACCTGCGGCGACATCAATCACATTAACGTCAATGCCTCTGCTCCAAGACAGCGTGCGCCGGAAATCGGCACAGCACTTGGAATGGCCCTTGCCGCACTTTACGAAAGCGGTCTCCAGGAAGCAAAGCCGTCGCTTGCCCACGCATTCCGCTCCCTGACGCTGGAACGTCTCCAGTTTTCCGAGGAAGAGACCGCCAGAGCACGGGAACTCCGCAAGGAGATCCTGAATCCGAAGTCCGAAATCCCGTTCCTAGAACGTGTCCGGCTCGGAAACATCGTCAGCCTCGCCAGCTGGCCGATCGAACATAAAGCGGAAGTCGGCGCGATCCGTTTGAGCGACGATACCGCCATCGTCATCCTTCCGGGCGAGATCTTCGTCGAACTTGGGCTGGACATCAAACGCCGTTCGCCGTTCAAAAACACGCTCGTACTGGAACTCTCCCAGCAGGACGCGCGCTACATTCCAACACGCAAAGCATTCCAGGAAGGCAGCTACGAAACGATCAACGTTCTTTTCCCTGAAGGAACCGGCGAACGTCTCGTAGAGGCCGCGATGGAGTGTCTCGAAGAACTCAAAAAGTAGAATTTCCCTAACCGTTGGAAAACGCAGAGCAGGTGCCGTACCCGCTCCGCGTTTTTCCGCGTTTTTCCGCGTTTTTCCGCGTTTTTCCGCGTTTTTCCGCGTTTTTCCGCGTTTCCCACCATTTCACCCGCCATTCCAGAAAGGACCCTGCCCATGAGATCCAAGTTTTTCGCCATTTTGTCAATGCTTTTGCCCGCACTCGCCGTTTTTTCAGCTTCCGCCGTTTTTTCAGCTTCCGCCGTTTTCGCGCAGGATGCCGAGAAAACTCCTGCGCCAGTTACGGCTCCGCTGGAGATCGGTATCGGTGTAACGGAGATCACGCCGCCATTGAGTTACCCCATGGCCGGATACTACAGCAAACGGCTTTCCGACGGCGTGCTGGATCCGCTCATGCTCCGCGCGTTCTGCTTCAAACAGGGTGACGAAATGTGCGTCCTGGCCATCAGCGATTCCATTTACGTTTACGATGACGTCACGGCCGAAGTGAAACGCCGGATCCAGGAAAAGACCGGTCTCTCCGGCGACGCGGTCTTCCTCGTTGGAACGCACACGCACACCGGCCCCGTCTGGATGAAGTACGATCGGAAGATCACTCCGGAAGAAAATCTGGCCGCCGCCGCGAGAAACGACCATGAAACGTTCAACTACAAAGCGTTCTGGGTCGAACAGACCGAAAAGGCGATCCTCGAATCGATGAAAGATCTCCGGCCCGCGTCGCTCTCCATCGGCAAAACGTCCGTCACGGATCTTTCCTTCAACCGGCGCTACTTCATGAAAGATTCCGATCAGGTCCGATTCAATCCCGGCGTTCTGAATCCGAACATCATCCGTCCCGCTGGCCCGATCGATCCCGATTTTTACGGAATTTTGTTCCGTGACGCGGAAAAGAAGCCGTTCGCGTCCCTCTCCAATTTTGCGCTCCATCTCGACACGACCGGCGGCACGAAATTCAGCGCGGACTACCCGTTCTACATTCAGACCGTTCTGCGTGAAAGATTCGGCGCGGACTTCATCTCTGGTTTTGGAACGGGGACCTGCGGCGACATCAATCACGTAGACGTCACGAACCGCCACCGACGCCGTGCTCCGGAGATCGGAACGGAACTCGGAAAACGTCTCGCGGCACTCTATGAGAGCGGAGAAATGGCAGAACTGGTCCCGTCTCTCGATTCCGCGATGCGTACCCTGACGGTCAAACGCCAGGAATTCACCGAAGAGCAGATCGCACGCGCACGTGAACTGCGCAGCGTCGTCATGGAACCGAACTCCGGCTACTCGTTCCTGGAACGGGTCGAGATCGGCAAGATCGTCAACCTCTCCACCCTCCCGGTCGAACACAAAGCGGAAGTCGGCGCGATCCGTCTGAGTGACGACACCGCCATCGTACTGCTTCCGGGCGAGATCTTCGTCGAACTGGGACAGGATCTCAAACGCCGCTCGCCGTTCAAAAACACGATCATCATCGAGCTCTCCCAGCAAAACGCGAAATACATTCCGACGCGCAAAGCCTTCAAAGAGGGAAGCTACGAGACGATCAACGTCCTCTACGTCGAAGGGACCGGCGAGCGTTTCATCGAAGCGGCAATAGAGTGTCTCGAAGAGCTGAAAAAGTAGATCGGACGGCCGCAGAAAAACATAAAAGGAGTTTTTCAACGCGAAATTCACCAAAAGGCGATCAAAAATATTTTAAATCTTTCGTGTCTTTTCGTGTTTTCCGTGAAATTCGTGTCAGAGCAGGATCTCGCCCGTTCCATGAGATCCTGCGTTTCTTCCTTGTGTTCCGCGGCAAAATGCAGCCGGGCCTCTCATTGGCAGGCCGGCCACTTCACGAGCGCTTGGGTCCCAGCATCCGCCAATCCCGCGTCCATCAGCTCCGCGTACAGCCGCTCGGCAAGCGTGACCCCCGGAAGTTCCAGACCGACAGCACGAGCTTCATCCAGCGCGATGCGCAGATCCTTCACAAAATGCGTGATCTTGAACCCCGGCGCAAGATCGTCCCGAAGGATCCGCGGAGCCAGATTCGCCAGCGACCAGCTTCCCGCCGCCCCGGTAGAGACCGACTCGAGAACCGCGGCAGGATCGAGACCGACGGACTTCGCATACCGCAGCGCCTCGCAGACCCCAAGCATGTTTCCCGCGATGAGGATCTGATTCACCATTTTCGTGTGCTGCCCCATTCCCGCAGTCCCCTGAAATCTCACGTTCGTCCCGAGGATCTTCCAGATCGGCTCCAGCGCATCAAACGCCTCCCGGCATCCGCCCGCCATGATGGAAAGTGTCCCGTTTTTCGCGCCAATATCCCCTCCGGAGACCGGAGCATCCAGTGCCCAGACACCGCGTTTTTCCGCCTCCTGCGCGATCTTGACGGCCAAAGAGGGACGGCTCGTGGTCATGTCGGCGACGATCTTCCTTTTCCCGTCTGTTTTCCCGTTTTTCTCCGTCTCCCATCCCGCCAGCACGCCCGTTTCCGGATCGAGAATGACGGACTCCACATCCGCGGGAAATCCGACGATCGTGAAGACGGCGTCCGCATTTTTCGCAGCATCCGCAGGGGTCTCCGCCCACTGCGCGCCCGCCTCCAGCAGCGGTATCGCCTTTTCCCGGGTCCGATTGTAGACCGTGCAGGAATATCCAGCCTCGATCAGCCTTCCGCACATAGCACGCCCCATGATCCCGGTACCGATCCACGCGATCTTCAGTTTTTCCATCTTTCACCTCCTACTGCATATCTTCCGAATGCCCGATCTGCCGCATCGCCTCAAAGGCGCTGACCCCCACACTTACCGAAAGATTCAAACTCCGGATCTTTGGCCGAATGGGGATCCTGAGGCACTGTTCCGCATACTCTTCATGGAAGAACTCCGGAAATCCCTGCGTCTCGCTTCCGTAAACGAGCACGTCGCCAGCCTGAAACGTCACGTCAAGATACGAGTGTTTCGCTTTCTTAGTAAAATAGAAATACCGATCCCACTGCGGCAGTTTCTCCCGCAGCGCCTCCCAGTTCTCTACGATCTCCCAATCCAGGAACTGCCAGTAATCAAGACCGGCGCGTTTCAGATTCCTGTCCGTGATCTGGAATCCCATGGGACGGACGAGCCAGAGCTTGGCCCCCAGCCCCACACACGTTCTGCCGACAGCTCCGGTATTATGCGGGATCTCCGGCTGAAAAAGTACGATGTTCAACACATTATTTTCCATACAATTTGCACAATTCCAACAACAACTTTAATAAAAATTTAAAAAATTCCAAAAATTTCCGAAAAAATCAGGCCCCCCCCTCTTTAAATTCGTGCGAATTTCCTGTATAATCACTACCAACTAGGTGAAGGTTAAACCTTCACCAACCAGATCACCTTGCCTATCGATCACATATTGCGGACCAATTCTCAACGCGGTTCCATGAGGAGCATGGGATCCAAGTGAGATTTTTATTTATATTTTATTTTAAGTTTGGCCCGTGGGATCAGCCCACTAAGCACGGAAAGGATTTTTGTATGTTGACCCGAACTGGCATTTCCATACGAATTTTTATATTTGCGGCGCTCGCCATGCAGGCAGCAGCCTATACAACAACTACCGAGGCCGGCCCTTTCCGCCGTCTCTTTCAGCCTAATTATACCACAAAATCAACAAAAGCGCAAGCTGGGGCGAAACAACATACAACAGCTAAGCCGGTCATTCCGGATGCAGGGCAGACGCTTTCAGGATCTTCCGAGAAACCGGCCCCTCAGCCCAAGCTCCCAGTGCACCATACTCCGATCGTTCTGCACACATTTTCCGAATATGAATTTCTTGGTCTGGATTTCTCGGATCTGGTGACGGTCCTTCCAGCCAAAGAACGTACCGTCATGCAGGCCGTCCTGCAAGATCACCAGCCCGATTATTCGGGAAGGATCACGGAAAAATATCCGGATGTCCGTCCGGAAGTCGCGAATTCACTGGTCCAGATCGCCGAGGCGGTCCACAATGAAAAAAGCCGCTCGGAGATCGGGCAGCTCGTGCGTGACATTCCGATCCCGGCGCCGCATCTGAAATCGAACGAAGTTCTTGCAGTCAATCAGGAACTCGCACCAGCGATCGATCCAGAAGAATACCGTGCCGTCGATGAACTGAACCGTTTCCGGATGCGCAGCGGCCTGCGTCCCTGCGTGATCGACCTCCTTCTTGTGCTGGTTTCCCGAGGACACAGTTCCGATATGTACCGTTTCGGCTTCTTCTCGCATAATTCCCCCGTCAGCGGAAAAGGATCCTTTACACAGCGTGCGCGTCAGCTTGGAGCCAGTGCCAGTGCAGAGAATATCTACATGGGTTCCTCCAGCGGAAAA
This sequence comes from Thermoguttaceae bacterium, assembly GCA_017403345.1. Lineage (GTDB taxonomy): Bacteria > Planctomycetota > Planctomycetia > Pirellulales > Thermoguttaceae > RGIG3701. Next base: position 56,528 of record JAFQOH010000192.1, on the reverse strand, counting down.
GCCGCCAATAATGCCTGGGTAAACAGCAGCGGACACCGCGCCAATATGCTCGGCGGATTCTCCCGCGTCGGCGTCGGACGCATCGGCGGCTACTTTACCCAAATGTTTGGCCGCTGATCCTCGAAAAAACGGAAAAAGCTCTTGACATTTCCGCGTACTTTCCATATAATGACACGATGAAAAGAAAAACCTTCTTCATCGTGTCCTTTTTTTTAGGGTGCACGCTTTTCCTTACTTTTCTCTGCTTCTGCCGAGAAAAGCAGGAATCGGGCACTCCTAGGGAAAGTACGTCTGCAGCCGCCCGGAAGATCTCCGAAGAAGAAGCCGCCCGGTTTGCCAAAACACTGGAAGAAAATCTCCAAAACGGAAATTCCGCCTTTTTTATCCGCGCGATCGACTGGAGTTCACTCACGGACCGCGTATTGGCGGGGATCCCGGATGAAATGCAGGGAAACCGATTTGACCGGCGTTACCTCATCCATCTTTTTTCCGAAAAAGGAGGGATAGCCCAAAGCGTCGCCGAAAAAGTCAAAGAGGGCGGAACGTACCGCTTTCTCCGTGTTCGCAGGATCGACGAGCAGACCGTCGCGGCGACCTTCCGTCTCGTCGATACGCAGGGCGGGCTGGATTACCACGATCTATACCTCCAACGGCAGGGAGAACGTCTCATCCAGATCCATGAATTCTATCTCTACCATTTCGACGAGACTTTTTCAGAAACGCTCCGGCGCACGCTCGTACCAGACCTTTACGTCGACGGAAAAGACGATTACGGCATGATGATGTCGCAGCGGATCTTGCTCCTTTTCAAAGAAAATCAGCTCCTGATCCAAGAATTTTCCAAAGCAGTCGAAGAAAAAAACGCAGAGACCGCACTCTACCTCTTTTCACGCCTGCCAATAGAACTGCAGGATCAAAAAACGTTCCAATTCTGGTATCTGAAAGCCGCACAGGCACACTCAGACCCCAATATCTACGCTTTCGCAATTGCGGAACTGCGCGAAAAGTACCTGAAAGAGAGCTGGATCGACTTTCTGTCCCTTGATTACTTTTTCAATCACCGTGAATTTCAGCAGGCGCTGGAATGTGTGGATCGGATCGATGAACGCGTCGGAGGAGATCCCTACCTGGAAAACTTCCGATGTTGGGCGTTTCTGAATCTGAGGCAGTTCGAAAAAGCAGAAGAGCACTTCCAGAAGGGTCTGAAACTGGAACCGGAACTGATCCGCGACAAATCATTCCAAAGCCTGAAATACCGACTCGAAAACCTTCCGAAAGGTCCATTCCAGAAGACGGCTCCCGATGCGGCACCCCAAACTGCCCCAACTCCGGAACCGCCCGTCAAACCGGCCCCCACGAATCCTTTCGACCTCGCAAAATAAAACCGCTCCCATTTCCAGCGTTTTTCAGTCCCATCGGCATTTCGCTGCCGGATGCTGCTGTCCCTTTTTTCAAGAAAATTCGTCCACACGCTTGACTTTTCAAAGGATCGCGCTATAATAAAATCGGAGGAGGATGCGTATGGATCCAAAACCGCGAAAAAAAGTCAGAACAAAGGCGGTAGAAAAGGCGGTAGAAAAGGCGGTGAAAAAGACTGTGAAAAAAACGGCGAGAAAGATGACGAGAAAGACGGCGAAAAAACCGATTTTTGAGCTTCCGCCGACGTCGGATGTCGTGTTTCAGTATCTATTTTCGTCGCAGGGCGCAGAAGAAGGGCTGATCGGATTCATCAATGCAGTGAATCTGAGTGCCGGCCGACCCCTGATCACAGAGGCGTCGATCAAAAATCCGTTCAATCTCGCAGACTTTTACGGCGATAAGAAAACGGTCGTCGATGTGAAAGTCTGCGACGAAAACGGTTCGTTTTACGACATTGAGATGCAGCTCGTCCCTGGACAGTGTTTTGAGAACAGAATTTTGTACTATTGGAGCCAGATTTATTCATCGCAGATCAATGAAAGTGAGCGATATACAGAACTTCGGCCTGTCGTGTCGATAATATTGACGCGATTCGTACTGTTTCCGCAGCTCCCGCAAGTGCACAATGTGTTCACATTGCGTGCGGAATCCGACCCGTCTGTCCAGTTCACGGATCATGCCGTAATTCATACGCTGGAGCTCGAAGACAGTAAGCTGGGATCCGTATTTTCCGGTCTAAAAGAGCTCCCGGAGAAGGATGAGCCGCTCCGGAACTGGATCGATTATTTACTTAACGCAAATCAAAAAACGGAGGCAGAAATGGACAAATTGCTGACCCGCACGCCGGGGTTGAAACAGACGCACCAGATCTACTCGCGCTTCACTCGCGACGAACGCCGCCGTGAACTCGCCATTGCCCGCGAAAAAGCCATCCGCGACGAAGCCGCTCATCTTGAATACGCACTGTACGAAGGTGAACGGATCGGTATGGAAAAAGGCGAACGGATCGGTATGGAAAAAGGCGAACGGATCGGTATGGAAAAAGGCGAACGGAATGCGAAAGTAGGGGCTGTCGCGATGCTTCTTGAATCGAAGTTTCCGACAGAATTCACCGAATCAGAACGTGAACGTCTCCAGAAAGTCACGGACCTTAAACGTCTCGATGAGCTGATGCGGTCAGCCATCTCTGCGGCGGCGTATTCGGAGTGCGGGCAGTATTTTTAAATTACCGTCTCCCAATTTCATCAAGTAATACGCCCCCTTTCCGGACGATCCCCCCCCAAAAAAACGTCTGATGAAAAATTTCGTCAGACGTTTCTTTTCGTTTCTTTTCGTTTCTTTTCCGGACGGCTCACCAGCCGATCATCATGTTGGATTCGATAATCTTCTTCGCACGTTCCAGATCCGTGCCGGTCTCCTGCATGTAGAGGCGGATCGCGTGCACTTTATCTCCAGAGGCTTTCGCCAGGCAATCACGCGCGATATTGCACGGATCGATCCCTTCCGGCGTGATCCCCAGAGCCGCTTTGGAAATGACCCACAAATTTCGCGGACGCTTAGAAATACGGATCGCATCTTCCGTCGGATAGTATTCCGCCAAGACAGCACGAGCTTCCGCTTCATCTGCCGCATTGGCGATCACGATATGCGCTCTGGTTTCGATCTCGAACAAAGGCATGGTCAATTTCTCCTTTTCATATTTTTTCAAAAAAGCATTTCGTTCTTTGATTCAATTTCCGATCCCATGGCATCGGAAAACAGAGTAGGACCTCTTCACAATCTGAGTATAAAACTTTTTCAGTATTTTGCAAGCCCACTTACAGGAAAATTTTCAGGAAGTTTTAAAAAAACCGGAATTAATTCTCCCACACGATCCGCGCAGTTTCCCCACTGGGTAAAATCCTCCCAGTTTCCGAACGCAGCGACATCGCACCGCCCTCACTGCGGAAGTTTCCCGGAAAATACTCCCGCAGCATTCTTCCCAGTCCGCGAGCATCCAGCCCGGGCGAATGTGCCGTCAGGAGCACAAAAGCGGGAGAATCGGCAATCAGGGCAGCACAGGCTTTCAAAAGTATCGGTAAATGCTGCTCCAGCTTCCAGACCTCACCGCGAGTCCCGTGGCCGTAACTTGGCGGATCTAGGATCACGGCATCGTATTTTCTTCCCCGTTTCAGTTCCCGTTCCACGAATTTCAGTGCATCTTCGGCGATCCAGCGGATCGGAGCCTTCTGAAGTCCGGAGATCTCGGCATTTCCACGCCCCCACTGGACGATGTTCTTCGCAGAATCAACATGCGCAACGAAAAACTGGTCCGCATCTTCCGCACGTTTTCCAGCCTCAAAAAGAGCAGAAGCTGCCGCCAGCGTACTCCCGCCAGTGTACGCGAAAAGATTCAACACACGAAAAGCCGGGCGTTTCTGCAAAAAAGCCGCAGTCTGCGCGTGGATCCAATCCCAATTGGCGTACTGCTCGGGGAAGACTCCTAAATGCCCAACCTCCGTCGGTTTCAGAAGCAGAGAAAAATGCCCCGTCTCAAGCGTCCAGCACTGCGGAGCAGGGGAAAGGCGCCATTTCCAGCTCCCTTTCAGACCGGACGATCTCCGAAAAGTACCGTGCGCCTGACTCCAAAATGCAGCAGGACGCTGTACGGAAAACGGTTCTGCCGGCGGCGATGGCCGATCCAGGACCACGTCGCCAAACCGTTCCAGTTTCCGTCCCTTTCCGAAATCAAGCAGCTGATAATTTGATCCGCTCACCGTAAACAGACCTCTCTGTTGACCGACTCAAGCATTTTTTCCCGAGGTGTTCGCATGCCTCCGATGACGTTCGACAGCCCGAACGGCCGTCCTGTCTTCCAAATTCGGACGCAGGATCACAAGGATCACGAGCGGTAAAAACCACGCCATGTACGTCCCTCCCTGAAACGGATGGCAAAACTGCGCACCGATCATCAGCACGGCAGAACTGCTCATCAGCGTTCCAAAATTCTTCTGGGCAGGCCAGAACATCAGGAAAAAAACAAGTGCCAGGTACATCACGATCACCGGAATACGATAGTAGTAAATACTATCTCCCGGAATGTCCCAAAAGCCGGCTGCATTTCGGGAAAAAAGTCCGACACAGCCAAAAATATCTCCAGACTGCGCAAGGAACGCCCCCAGACCGCCGCAGAGCGGGATCGCGATCACGATGAAAAGCAGAAAAACGCCCAGGCTCGTACACAAAAAGCGGTAAAGTCCCCGAGACCAGTAGAAACTGCACCAAAGCGGCAACAGGAAGATCGGGTAGTAGGAAAGTGCCGCAGCCGTTCCAAGCAGCACTCCTGCAAGAGACGGAAGCCTCCATGAAAAAATCGCCCACACGATCAGCGCAGCCGGCACCAAATGATCGATGCGTGACGGCATCTGCGCAACATACGGAAGGAGAAGATAGAGCGTCGCCGCTGCGATCCCAGTGTTAAAATTTTCAAAATGCGCCCAGCCCGTCAGAACGATCCCCGTCACGATCGCGATCTGAGCCAGTGCCGCAAGAAAAATCGTCCATCGGATCTGCAACCACTCCTCCCTCACCAATTCCGCCGGAACTCCAGACGGATCCGTCAAAAGCGGATTCTGGACAAGAAGCAGATCTTGTTCCGCTTCCTCCGCTCGGGCAGCACCGTTTTGTAACTCCCGTTCCTTCATGTGCTTAAAACGCCACTGCCTCGGACAATCCGCCAGCTGTGTGAAAAACGGCATGCCTGGACCGTGACGCAATACAGTTTTCGCAGTTTTCTGCCGATCTGACCGATCCTGCCGATCTGGTCTATCCTTCTGATCCTGCGGATCCAGTTCCCCGACGAAACCAAGCGTCTCCTCAGACACCGTACTGCCGTCCGCCTCTTCCTTCAGGAGCCTCTCGTTCAAGTGAAACATCAGCAGCTGTTCCAACGATGCATTCACATTCTGCGGCCCGCCCTCACGCGTCTGCGTCAAAACAAGAGCCGCAAGCTGAAAGACCATCAGAGCCGCACAGCAGAAAATAAGCCCGCTCTTGGAAAGATTTACCTCTAAAAGCGGCCTGCGGTTCATCATCGGATCGCAGAGCATCCGGATCAAAAGCAAGATCAGGAACGTCAAAAGGATCACATATCCGGCATGAAAACCATGAGCCGCAAGCAGTAATCCCGGCCCTAAACTCAATACCAGTAAAAGATCCAGATTCCGGACGCTCCAAATGCGGCGGAATTTGAAGAAAATGCCGGTGACCATCAATAACGAGAGGTAAAACCACGTCGTCGGATTGACTTCATAATGCATGAAGACTTGAAACATGGGCATTTCTCCAAATCTAAAACCAATACCTTTTCCGCTTCAATTATACACCGCAAAACCAAATTTGAAATCGGCCCCCTTCCAAGCGAAAAAGCGCCCGACCCCAAAAAAAACGCCCTGAATATCAGGGCGTCCGGATATTACACCGCCAAAACGTAATTAACGCTTGGAGAACTGCGTCGCACGACGAGCTTTGCGGAGACCCGGCTTCTTACGTTCGACCATACGGCTGTCACGGGTAAGAAGGTTGGCGTCTTTCAGGACTTCGTACAGACCGGCATCGTACATGCGAAGCGCACGGGCAATACCAAGTTTGCAGGCACCAGACTGACCAGTGATACCGCCGCCGTTGACGCGGATGATGACGTCAACTTCTTCTTTTTTGCCCGTTTCGACCAGCGGAGCGAGGACCGCATTGCGCTGCTGAACGTTGCAGAAGTAATTTTCCAGGCTGCGGCCGTTGATCGCGATGAGGCCCTTGCCGGGACGAATACGAACGCGGGCGATGGCGGTCTTGCGGCGACCGGTTCCGAGCGAATCGTTAGTACCTTTTCCTTCGATGATGACTTTATCTGCCATGGTTTACACCCCTGATATTTTATCTGTTTAAGCTTGAATCCACAAAAAACGATTAGTTACCCATTTCAACAGCCACAGGAGCCTGGGCCTGATGGGGATGCTCACTGCCTGCGTAAACCTTCAGCTGGGACAGCATTTTGGTCGCAAGTTTGTTTTTCGGAAGCATGCGGCGAACAGCTTCGGAAAGGATCGCGGTCGGATTCTTTTCCATGCGGGTCGCGGCATTCTCGCTGCGCAGACGGGTATAACCAGTCGTCCAGGTGTAACGCTTCTGCTCCCATTTTTTGCCGGTGAACTTCACTTTATCAGCGTTGATCACGACAACAAAACGGCCGGTGCAGACGTTCGGGGTGTAATTCGGGCGGTCTTTGCCCATCAGAGCCATTGCAATATCGACAGCAAGACGACCAACGACTTTATCCGTCGCGTCGACCAAGATCCACTCCTGTTTCACATCTGCCGGTTTCGCCATGAACGTTTTCATAATGAACCACTCACTAAATCTGAATTTCTACTTCTGGTTTCAGAGACACGAACGCTTCCCCATTGGGATTTTGTCTCCCTCCGTTTCCGAAAGGTTTTTCGGCGCGATCGGCTCTGCCGCACTGATTTCCGATCATATCTCGGAAAAGACTCTCTTCTGTCGGCGCGCAACAAAAGGAACGCTCCAACACAAAAAGAGATTCACATTTTACCAGATTTTCTATTTTTGAAAAGGGGGAGGGGGCCTAGTTTTGAATTTTTTCAAAAAATTTTCCGCCGCGCGTCCCCTTTCCGCATAAAAAATCACTCCTCGCCAAGCGTGATCGGAACTCGATACGTCTCGCCATCCTGAAGGATCTGAAGTGTCACGGTATCTCCCGGCATAAAAGATTCCACCACCGACAAAAGGTCGTCCGGAGTCATCACCTCCGTATCATTGATCCCCACGATGATCTGCGCCGTCGCTCGGTCAAGCGTCCGATATTTATAAATATACGCTCCCTGGCGGCGCTGTTTCGTGATCACTCGCGGACTGTTCAGCCCCGCTCTTTCCGCAGGACCGCCGGGCTGGACACGCGTAATGAGCAGACCTTCTTCCGTCGGCATCACCTGCTCGATACCAAGATTCGGCCGACTCACCTCGCCTTTCTGGATCAGCTGCGGAACGATGCGCGCAATCGTATTCACCGGAACGGCAAACCCCACTCCCGCGCTGTCTCCCGAACGCGACGCGATCGCAGTATTCATCCCGATCAGCTCACCATACGAATCCAGCAGCGGACCGCCGGAGTTTCCGGGATTGATCGCCGCGTCGATCTGGATCACCTGCCGGATCGTCCGATTCTCGACCAGCTGACTGTCCAGAGAACGATTCAGACTGGAGATGACTCCCGTCGTGAGCGTCAGTTCCAAACCGAATGGATTCCCGATCGCGTACACTTTCTGTCCGACCTTCAGACGGGAAGAATCCCCAAACGTCACGGGGAAAAGTTCCTCCTCCGGCGCGTTGATCTTAAGGACGGCGGTATCGTTCGTCGGATCCACGCCAATGACCTCCGCTTCGTAAGAATTTCCGTTAAAAAGCGTGACTTGGACCTGGATCGCGTTGGCGATGACGTGACAGTTCGTCAGAATATGCCCATTTTTATCGATGACGGAACCGCTTCCCTGACCGGCAGAGATCATCTCCTGCATGAACAGATTATGTTCACGGCTGCGCGTATCGATATTGACGACACTTTTGCTCGCATTCTCATAGAGTCGAATGTTTGTTTTTTCTTCCTCGCTCAACCCCGCGATATACGCTTCATCCGTCACGGCAGACTGCGCAAGCGACTCCGAAAAAAACGGATCATGGCGATTCAGAAGATCCAAACAAAAAATCGTCGTCAAAACTGTGCCAAACATGACAAAAACCAGTAAAAAAGCAGATCGCTGCATTTTATCCTCCACTTCAGCTGCAGATATACTGTTGAAAATGTGAAAAGAATATGCTGCCGCCGGGGAATTTTATCCGTACGGCAGCGTTCATCTTTTGAAACTCTATCTTGATTTAAAAATCGAACATGCTAAAAAATCACCCAAGTCCCGGAGCCGTTCGGCGTTTCACACCTTCTTTTCCAGGCATTCCAGGAAGCGCTTTCCCGCCGGAACTTCCACTTTCGCCTTCCGCGCCGCCGTCGCTCGTTCCGGATCGACGCGACTGATCCCGAAGATCGAAGCAGAACAGCGTCGCACCTTCCCGCAGGTAAAGGTACCCATTCGCAATGACCGGCGTGACGGCCAGACCTTTTTTCATCTGCGGGATACGGATCCGGCCGCGGAGCTTCAGACCATCCGGCGAAGCATCCAGAAGGACCAGCTCACCCATGGAAGTCCGCAGATAGAGCAGACCTTCCGCATAGGCCATCGTCCCCATGCAGGCCGGAACTTCGGGCGGAAGGGCTTTTTTCGCCTTCTTTTTGCTCTTCGGAGCCGGAGCGATCTCGATCGTTCGTCCTTTTTCACCGTCCCCAGACGCTTCCGTCTGCGCCAGGATCGGGCTAACGACCGACGCGGAGACCGGCAGAAGTTCATTCATGGCCGTCTTGCGCTTTTTACGGGACTTCGATTTCGTATCATCGATCTCTTCCTCGAACGCCTCGGCAAACAGTGTCTTGTCGGACCAGATCTTTTCTCCCGTTTTGTAATCGAAGCAGATCAGACCGTCCGTATCATTGCACGCAAAAACGCAGTCATTGACCTTGATCATATCTCCCGTCGGGATCTTCAGATCCTCATTGAACCAAACCTCCGACGTTTTGTAGGCAGTCCCGTCTTTCTGGATCCACACACAGCCGGTCCCGGCCGCACTGGAGGCCAGCATCGTCTGTCCAAACCAGATCGGCGGGCAGGCATTGTAGCCGCTTTCGTGAGCCGGAGCTTCATACCGCCACCGCACATCGCCGCCTTTGACCTTCACGCCGACGAGTCCTTCCGCCGTGAAATTCACATACTGATGCTCTCGGCCGAAGGAAGCCTTCACGATCGATGAAAATCCGGCGGGCATCCCGGCGCGCGCAGCCCAAATGATGCGGATACCGTACCGTTCCACTGCCGCCATCGTCGCATTCGGACCGCCGGGAGTCACGATGACCCATTTACCGTCCACGTACGGCGACTCGCAGTATCCGCCAGGAGGCATGATCCCGCCAAGGTTCGTGATCAGGTTCATATTCCAGAGGACCAGACCGTTTCCTGCCTGCATGCAGACGAGATTCCCGCTGGAACTCAAGGCGTAAAGGAAGTCCTTGTACAGCGTCGGAGTAGAGCGCTGAACGGGAAATTTTCCTTTCCCGCCGACATTTTTCCCGATCGGACGGGTCCAAAGCGTTTTGCCGCTCTGATTGTCGATGCAGAAAACGCACTCCGCGCCCCCTTTCGTCCCGATCGTGTAGACAAGATTGCCCATCACGGCCACGCCGTTCATCGTCTGTCCCAGCGAGGTATTTTTCCAAACCAGAGTCGGCTGGACCTCTTCCGTCCACTCACGCAGAAGCCCCGTCTCCGAAGAAAGTCCGTTCCGATTCGCTCCGCGCCAGCATGGCCAGTCGGCTGCCGTGGAAAAACTCGCAGCAAGGAACAGCGTCCCAAAAATCAAAGAAAAGCAAATCGCCTGAACTTTTAATCTTTTCACGTTTGGATCCCTTTTCGTTAAAACTCCCAATCCTACGAAATATCTCCTATTGTACTACGATTCCTCAATAAAATCCAGTGTTCCCCTCTCAAAAAGTCCAAAAAAAAACAAAAAAAGGAGCAAAACTTTCTTTCTAAAGTTTCTGCTCCCCTTTAATCTTATCCCAAAATGCCCATTTTAAGACACGGACCAGACCGAATTCAAAAAATCAGTTCTCGTCAAAGATCCCGGCGCCAAAATCATCTGTCTCGCGCGGCGCCTCATTCTGCTCCGGCTGCACCAACTCTTCCGGCTCTTCCAATTCATCCTGCAGCTCCGCAGGCGGTACGGAAGCCTGAGACGGTACCGAAGACATCATGCGATCCATTTCACCCATTCCGGACATGCGATCCATTTCACCCATTCCGGACATGCGATCCATTCCGCCCATTCCGCCCATACAATTCATGCGGTCCATTCCAGCCATCCGATCCATGGCGGCCATGCGGTCGATTCCGGCCATTCTGTCCATTCTCTCCATGGCAGACATGCGCCCCATCCCGCCCATTCTGTCCATCCCAGACATGCGGTCCATTCTCTCCATGGCAGACATGCGGCCCATCCCGCCCATTCTGTCCATCCCAGACATTCTATCCATTCTCTCCATGGCAGACATGCGGTCCATCCCGCCCATTCTGTCCATCCCAGACATGCGGTCCATCGGATTCATACCGCCCATTCTCCCCATCGGAGACATCATCGAATCGTTCATCGGCTCATCGTCGAAATCCATGTCGTATTCATCATACCGAGAAACATACCCCGGAGCCTGCGCACGCACTTTTTCCTCTTCATAAGCAGCGATCACTTCCCGCTGGATCATTTCCCGCGCCGCAGAGTTGATCGGATGCGCTATGTCGGCATAGAGCTTCGCCCGGCCGTCCTCATCTCTCGTGGGCATCTGCATCGGCAATTTGGCGCCGCACTGGTTACAGTAGGAAGCCCGAATAGGATTCTTGTAGTGACAGACAAAGCAATGCGAAGTCAATTTTCGGCTAGGCATCGCAACAAAAAAACCGCTCGTCCCGTCAATGATCTTCAAGTCACGAATGACAAAACAATCATCAAATGTGATCGAGCAGAAAGCCTTGAGCCGTTCCCCTGGCTCATCCATCAGCTTGATGCGAACTTCTGTGATTTTCACGGGGATCTCCTCCTTTATTCAAAATTCAGGACGTGAACCAACACAGCTCACCAGCAGCGACAAATGCGTCTCCGCTGTAAACACAGTCCCAAATTGATGTTTTTCCAAAAACTTCGCCGCCTCTGCAGCATGAATACGATCTCTGCAAATGCCGAAACACGCCGAACCGCTCCCGGTCATGGAAACCCCAAGACAGGGATCCGGAATTGACCGAAACATCTCAAGCACATTGCCGACCTCCGGCGACACCTGACACGCCGGCTCCAGCAGACGATTCACCAGACCGGAAGTCATTTCCCGGATCCGTCCGGCTCTCCAGTCTAAGATCATCTGCCTCAATATCTGCTCATCCGCAGCTGCATTGGGAACACACTGCCGATAAACCGCCGGAGTCGAACAACCGACTGGCGGCTTCACTACGACCAGCGACAGCGGCGGAAAACCTTCACCGCCGGCAACCGCCTCCAACTGTTCTCCGCGTCCCCGGCAAATGACCGGAAAACCCGAAAGAAAGAGAGGCACGTCACTGCCAAGTTCGGCCCCGATTTCCGCTAACTCTTCCCGAGTCAAACGGACGTCCCATAATTCGTTCAGCAGGAGCAGCACCAATGCCGCGTCACTGGAGCCGCCTCCAAGACCCGCCTGGGCCGGAATACGTTTCTCCAAAATTATATCCGCTCCGTAAAACCGCGCTCGTTCCCCGCCGAGCTGCGATCCGCCAAGCACTGACCCGCCGAGCACTGACCCGCCGGCCTGCGGTCGCGGCTGTTCCTGCGCAATTCCTTCCTCCAGCAAAAAATGCCGGCTCTGTTCTCCAGCACGCGCTTCAGCCTTCTCCTGAAGCAGACGTGCGGCACGGATCACAAGATTCGATCCGTCTTCCGGGATCGTCACCCCCCTAAAAAGCTGCTGATATTTCTCCTCGGAAGGGATCACGACTTTCAGCGTCAGACGATCTGACCGGCGCACGGATACCGTATCGTAAATGCTGACCGGAACTGCCAGCGAACAAATCTCATGGTAACCGCTTGACAAACGGCGCAAAACCTCAAAATACAGGTTTATCTTTGCCGGAGCATGGGAAGTTAGCCACATTGAATGTTATACTCCAAATATCGAAATATTGCAAGGCCCCCTTACCCCATAAAAGAGACAAAACGGCCAAAATTATGAAAAAAATCCGTCTTCCGACAATAAAAATTGCGCTAAATGACGTTTCTATCAATATTTACAGCAAACGGACAAATGTTTTTATTTCTCTTTCTTTTGCAAAATCCACTACTTTTACGTAAGAAAAACCCCTTTGGTTCTCTCGCTGCAAAAGGAATGAAAAATTCCTTGAAGTCCAACGCCGCTCTCTCTATATCGGACAAAATATCCGAGTCTCTCCAGCCTTACAGGACAACACGCAAAACCACACCTCAAACCGTACCCGTTCACGCCGTTTCTTTCCGTCCTCAAAACATTTTTTCATTGAAGAATTCCATGGATTCCGCTTTTTTTTCACCCGCACCCCTTGAAATTTTTTCTAAAATGTAGAAAATAAAAGCAATCCGATCCGGAGTTGTGTATTTCCGTGTCCTTTAGAAAATCCGTATCCTTTAGAAAAAAGAGAGTTTCTTATGACTAACCCGATCGATCTTTCCGTATGGAAGGAACTTCAGCAGTTCGCCAATGACTTCCAGAATGTGTCTCTTCGCGACCTTTTCGGTCAGGATGCAGACCGCGCCGCCAAAATGACACTTGACGCCTGCGGGATCCATCTCGATTACTCCAAAAACCGCGTCAGCGACGCCGTCATGACGGCACTCTTCACCCTTGCGCGTGAAGCCGGCGTGCCTGCCGCCATCGAAAAAATGTTCACCGGAGAGAAGATCAACATCACGGAAGGCCGTGCTGTGCTTCACGTTGCGCTGCGCAACCGCTCCAACACGCCGATCTGCGTTGACGGCAAAAATGTCATGGAGGACGTCAACCGCGTGCTGGCGAAAATGGCAGACTTCGCCAACGAGATCCGTTCCGGAGCCTGGAAAGGCGCAACTGGAAAGACGATCAAAAACATCGTGAATATCGGCATTGGCGGCTCCGACCTCGGACCTGTCATGGCGTATGAGGCTCTCAAGCCCTACACGAAACGCGATCTGACCGTCCGTTTCGTTTCCAACATCGACGGCACTCACTTGGCTGAGGCGACCCGGGATCTCAATGCAGAAGAAACGCTCTTCATCATCGCAAGCAAGACCTTCACCACGCTTGAGACCATGACCAACGCCATGACCGCGCGAAAATGGGTCCTCGACGCTCTGAAAGTCCTCAAACCTGACGCTGCGGATTCGGAAATCGTGGCGCGTCATTTCGTTGCGCTCTCCACAAACGCGGAAAAAGTCGCAGAATTTGGCATCGACACGAACAACATGTTCGAGTTCTGGAACTGGGTCGGCGGACGATACAGCATGCCCAGCGCCATCGGACTCGCTCTCATGACCGCGATCGGACCGGAAAATTTCTTTGCGATGCTCGACGGTTACCATGCCATGGATCAGCATTTCCGCACGGCTCCGTTCGAGAAAAACATCCCGGTCATCCTCGCTCTGCTGGGCGTCTGGTACAACAATTTCTTCGGAGCCGCCTCTCACGCGATCCTGCCGTACGATCAGTACCTTTCCCGATTTGCCGCATACTTCCAGCAGGGAGACATGGAGTCCAACGGAAAATCCGTCACCCTCGACGGTGAAAAAGTCCAGTGGCAGACCGGTCCGATCATCTGGGGCGAACCCGGAACCAACGGCCAGCACGCCTTCTACCAGCTTCTCCATCAGGGAACGAAACTCGTCCCGGCAGACTTCATCGCGTTTGCGAGATCGCACAATCCGATCGGTCTAACGCCGAAAGAACACCATTTCAAGCTCATGGCAAACGTCTTCGCACAGACCGAAGCGCTCGCATTCGGAAAGACGGAAGCGGAAGTCCGTGCGGAGGGAGTCGCCGAGGAACTCGTGCCCCACAAAATCTTTGAAGGAAACCGCCCGACCAACACGATCCTGGCCGAACAGCTCACGCCGGCGGTCCTCGGTTCGCTCATCGCCATGTACGAGCACAAGATCTTCGTGCAGGGGATCATCTGGAACATCAACAGTTACGACCAGTGGGGCGTGGAACTCGGAAAAGTCCTCGCCAAAAAGATCCTCGGCGAACTGGAAGCAGATGCTCCGGAACTCAAACACGACAGTTCCACGAACGCTCTGATCGAGTGGTTCCGCAAGAACGCATAAGACGCACTTTAGACCGGCACGCGCTTGCCGGAAAAACCACAAAAAAAGCCTCCCCGTTTTAAGGGAGGCTTTCTTGATGCCCAAACGTCAACTACATTTCATCGCCGAAATCGTCGTCATCATCACCAAAGTCTTCTTCGTCTTCCGACTCATCATCACCAAAATCTTCTTCGTCTTCCGACTCTTCATCGCCGAAATCTTCTTCATCTTCCGACTCTTCATCGCCGAAGTCTTCTTCATCTTCCGACTCTTCATCGTCATCACCGAAACTGAATCCGCCGTCATCATCGCCGGAGTCTTCCGGATCATCCTCGTCCTCTCCCCAGCCGCCGTCTTCATCGTCGCCCATTCGGTCCGCGTTCTTCTTCGGTTTCGCCGGAACGTCCGTTCGATGCGCACGACGCATTTCCTGCACAGAACTTTCACGCGCGGCGATCCACTCCGCGGAATAATCCAGCGGCGTTCCCAGCGCCATTTCACGCAGACACTGGATCGTACCGTCTTCCGTCGCAAAGTAGATCCGGTCATTCTGCGTGTTGGTCACGATGAATTTGTAATCCACCATCGGCAGAGAGTTGATCCGCTGCCCAGAGACTCTGTCCAGCGCAACGAGCGCCCGCGTATCGTCCAGCACATAAACACGGTGTTTGGTGCAGGCCACGAATTTCTTGATGTTCGGCGACCACCATTTCGCTTCTGCCGTTTTGCCGTCCCCTCCGACCAGAGCGTCGATGCAGTACATCCCCGTCAGCGCCGTCGTAATGAACAGCTCTCCGTCCGCGTAGATCGGCGTTTCGCCAATGTATTCGCCGGTGGGGAAACGCCAAAGAACTTCTCCCGAGGCTTCCCGGAAAGCATACACAAAACCTTCGGTCGTCGCGGCATACAGGATCCCGGTCGTATTCGGCTTTTCGGGATCGTAGGGCTTGTAAGAAAGCGAACTGACGACCTCTCCCATCGTCGGTATATTGTATCGCTCGTCCGCCAATTCCTCACGCACATCCACCTCGCAGAGCGTCACCAGTTCGCTCCCCGTCGGCCAAGCGACAAATTCGTATGCATCATTGCAGCGCAGGGTAACAGGCGTCACCTTCAAGTCGCCAATAGAACGGATGCTCATCGGCTCCTTGAGCGACTTGACCAAACGCAGAGAATTGATGAACTCCGCCTTCCGTTCCTGGCGTTCCTTTTCCGACATCATGCTGTCCGAAACGCCAAATTCCTGGAAAGGATCTTCCATCGGCTGAAGATTAAAAATGTATATCAGACCGTTGATCGCCGGCACATACGCACGAAACTCCCCAAGAGCCAGATCATTCGTCGGGATCGCCGGGACGTCGGCATCCAGAAGGATCCTGCCGTTCTCGCGATTCAGCACATAAAGCGTGGAGCCGGCCGTAAACGCCAAGTAGAATCGGCTCACCGCCAGTCCCTGAACGATCTTGCCTTTCGTCTTCGTGCAGGTCACCCATTTCGTCTTGCCGGTCTCCGCCTCAAACGCCTGCACAGTTCCCTGTTCCGTCACCGTGAAGACCGCATCCCGGTCAAAAACCATTCCGGAGACTTTTTCCGCGACGTTATTGTACGGATTGAATTCCGTATGCGCGATCCACTGCCGTTCCAGACCGCGGCTGTTCGCCACATCCTGGGGAATGATGTGTCCCTTCCACACGCCCTGCGCGGAAACCGCCGACGCACCGAGCAGCCCCGCAGTCAACACTGCAAGGAAAAGGAAAAAACCGGTCTTTTTAAAACATTTTATGGGTGAAAGCATCATTTTGGCCTCAAGGGATGATTGAATGTCAGTTTCCTGAGCAACTCCATACTATTACGTATTTCAGACTATCGGCTCCCGTCACCCCTCCCATTCACATTTCCGCCAAATTACCAGACGCTCCGGTTGCGCAAACTTTACCGGCCCATTTTCCGCATTTTCCTCTGCATTTCTTCTGCATTTCCGGCAAAAAACAGCTATTTTCGGCAAAACGGCATCAGTTTTGCGCCAAGATCCACTCCTTCAGCGTGTTGCGGTCCCACAACGTCACTTCACCATTGTTTTCCAGCTTTTTGTCATGCACGAGCGCTGCGATCTCACAGACCCGCACATCCGCAGTTCTCAGGACCTCCGCACTCCATTCCGCTTCCGCGAATTTGGTATCCGCCGCTTTTTTAGGGATCAGAATGTACCCGGCCTTCATTCTGGAAGTATCGACGCACGCCAGATCCGCGAAACGCTTTTCACTGCTGCGTATCGACGCACGGATCAGGTGTCCGTAAAGCGGCAGCTGAAGATCATGCCAGCACTCCGGCTCTATCGGCTCCGGTACATTGTCACGCTGGAAGTGTTTCTTATTGGGCATTTTATCGGAAGTTTTGTAGTCCCAGATCCTCCATTCGCCATGACCGTCAGGCGCCGCGCGGAAATCCAGCCGGTCCAGTTTGCCGCTGACCCGCATCGGGGAAGGATCCTCCGTTCCGAACATCAGGACCTCACCCCGGCCGCCGTCAGACCGCAGGAACGTACTGACCGGACGCTCCACATCAAAAATGACCCACCCATCGCGATACCGTTCCGCCTGCCGTTCTGCGAGCACTGCAAGCCGTTCCCGCAGCTGCTCGTGCTGAATATTCACCACCGGCATGACATGCAGCCCATACATGCCGAAGAAATACCGATCCAAAAGCGAACTAAAACGCTCACGGATCCGTGCCGCTTCCTTTTCCAAAACCTGAGGATCCTGAAACCGTCTCTGCATCTCCCGAGACGTCTCTTCAAGCGTCATCCCCGACTCCAAACGCGCCGCGATCTCTTCTTTGCCGAACGTCTCCAGGATCTCATGACACAACGTCCCCAACCCTGCCGCATTCAATTCACGCGCGGAGTCGTCCACCTGTTCCAAACGCAAAACGCACTGAAGATAGAAAAGGTACGGATTCGTGATGAAAGCTGCAAAATCCGTCACGTTCATCTCACGGATGGGCGGAAATGTTTCCGGGATCTGCGGCGCCTCAAACAGTGTACCCGACGCAGACGCTGCACCCGACGCAGACGCTGCACCCGACGCAGACGCTGCACCCGACGCAGACGCTGCCCCCGACGCAGACGCTGCCCCCGACGCAGACTTTTCCTCGACCGGTTCCGAGAAAAACTCGACGACCTGGTCGATCAGCCGTTCCGATCTCTCCGTCAAAAGCAGACGGCTCGGAAACAGTGCCGTTCTCCCATCCGAGGCAACGCGCCCCAATGTGATGCAAACGTCCTTCCTCGAGGCCAAGATCGCCGATAGATTGTAAATGTCACGCTCCAGCCGATTGTCGTTCGTCTTGAGCTCGAGTTTCTTCCGCAGCTGATTCGGCAGGAAAATATGCTCGGTGACAGATTCCGGCACGAAATTATCATTCATCCCCACAAGCGCCATCGCTCCAGCGTCGTCCAGCGGCAGATCAAGCCACCTCTGAATGGAGATCGTGCCCGGAAGACTCGCGGAGACCGTCTGCTTCATTTTCGTCTGGTCCAAGAGCAGCTCCAGAGCCTCCAGCAGCGTCAGCGGTATTTCTGCCAGCAGAGCCTGCGGAAGATGCAGCTTCTCCGCAAAAACATGATTCAGCTCCATACAGCCGCGAATGATCTGGTAATCCGATTCATTCTCCGAATCGTAAACGCTCCGCCAGCAGTAAATGCGCTTCAGGAACTGCGTCACGATGGTCAGCAGCGAATGAAAGTTGATGTACTCCCGGCTAAGCTCCGTCAGCATCTGATGGCAGATACCGTATGCCGAACACAGCGCAGGGAACGTCTCCCGATACTTTTCCATTTCCGCCGGATGCGGCATCCGGGCAGGGTAGGATCGATTGAAAAACTGATCCAGCTCCGCGATCCAATCCCCGGAAATGAGCGGCTCCCCAGCCTCATCCTGAAGCGACCGCAGGTAGTTCCCCACATCTTCCTGACGCAAAAAAAGCGCGAGCGTTTCGTATTCCGGCCCCGCAGTCTCCATCACTTCCGAAATCGGACGCCCCGGCATGAATGACGCAAGACTCTGAAAGTACCCACTCATCCGATGCAGCATTTTCCAAGGCTGAAGCGAAGAAAGGAGTTTCTTCCCGGAACGCGTGTTCGGCACCTGCGCGAGCGAAAGAGCCTGAAGAAGCAGCGGCTCGAGCGATTCGTCCGCCAAACCGAGCGTCACGTCCTCAATGTGCGTCCGCGGCGCGATCTTCCGCAGCCATTCCACCACACACTGGACCTGATCCTCCGGTTTCGTCACCTGATGCAGCACGCTGAAGAGCTTCTGATTCAGCTCCGGATCCAATTCGCGCCACATTCCCGGTTTCAGACAGCCGTCCTCCTCAAATCGGTCTGCCATGGATCCCGGTGCAAAAACGAAGACCTCCACGCTGGGAGAGACCTGCGCCAAAAAATCCCTCTGGATCCGGTTCAGGTCCACACATCCTACGACTCCAAGACGAAAAGAGATCTGGAAATCTTTCGAAGGGATCCCCCCCGCATTGCGTTCCGCTGCATGACGAAGCGCAAACAGCCGGGCAGCCTGCCGATCCCAGAAACCAAGTGCCGTCAAACGGCGAAAGTAGACCTTCTCCGCCTGCGCGAAAAACTTCCAGCGCCGAAGTTCACTCGACGGAAGAAACGTCATCTCAGACTCAGCTCCCGAACTTCCCGTCCCGCCATTCGGCAAACGGCTCAAAAAACCGTTCCAATGCTCTTCGGTCTGCCCGCCAGTCTTCCGTCCAAGACGCGCATTTTCGGCGGCATCACTCCCCGCAGCGTCATTCCCGTCTTCCCCCGTCAGCGAACAGCACGTTTCCCAGACCGCGCCAAAATCCAGACATTCCCGCGCCAGCTCCTGAAAGATCTCCGTCACCTCCAGTCCAAGCTGAAGCCACGCTCCCAGATCATTTTCATCCAGCTCCGGATACATCGCGGCAAAGATCTCCGGCTCGTTTTCCGCAGTTTCACGAAGCGCCAGCATCCAGACCACCTGCTGCGTCAGCGACGACGCAAACGGCATTTTCTGCTCGTAAAGAAGCTCCGGGAAATCGCCCATGTGCTTCACACGCGGCGGTTCGATGGTCCATTGATTCTTCCACGCATGATCCGCAAGGACCGCTAAAAATCGTTTGCTGGCCGCGCGGTTCGGAAAAACCAAAACGTACCCGGAAAGGTCAAAAAATCCAGAGTCCCCCAAACGGCACTGGTCCAGCAAATACTCCGCCAGCGTCGGAATACACGGTTTTTCCCAATCCAAAAAAGTCCGTTTCATGATGGATCTCCCGACTTATTCTGCACTCTCCGTTTCAGCCCATTGATCTTTCGACCGCAGCTCCCCCGCTTTTCCTTTTCCAGGGATCTCAAACCTCAATTTTCCTTAAAGAACTCGCAGACCCCTTCGACGACACTTTCCTGCTCCGGCAAAGTCAGCCCCGGAAAGATCGGCAGAGCAAGAATAGACCGCGAAACACGGTACGTTACCGGCAGATCTTTCGGCGCATACCCCAAATACCCGAAGCACTCCTGCTCATGCAGACCAAACGGGTAGTAGATCATCGTCCCGATCTTCCTCTCCGCCAGAAACGCCATGAGCCGGTCTCGCAAATGCCCGTCTTCCGTGTCGGAAACACAGACGCAGAACTGGTTCCAAACACACCGCTCCTCACCCTCCGGCATCGGCAGCTGCAGGCGCCCCTCCAGCTCACTGCGGCCGGCAAAAAGCTCAAAGTAGCGTTTCGCGATCTCCTGCCGGTCATGCGTCCACGTATCCAAATGCGGAAATTTCTCGTTCAGCACGACCCCCTGAAACGCATCCAGCCGGCCATTGATCCCCAAAATTTTATGGAAATAACGCGGCGCCATGCCGTGACCGCGGATCAATTCCAGCTTCTTCGCGATATCCGGGTCGTTCGTCGTCAGCGCGCCGCCGTCTCCCATCGTTCCCAGATTCTTCGTCGGATAGAAACTAAAGCATCCGATCTCTCCCATGGAACCGACGCGCTTCATCTCACCATGCCACGCCGCCTCCGCGCCGATCGCCTGTGCTGCATCCTCGACCAACGCAAGCCCATGCGCGTTCGCGACCTCCTCCAAACGCTCCATTTCCGCAGAACGTCCAAACAAATGCACAGGAAGGATCGCACGGGTACGGGAAGTCACTTTTCGCGCAGCGTCGTCCGGATCCATGTTCAGCGTGTCCGGACAAATGTCCGCAAAGACCGGCGTCCCGCCAAGCCGAGCGACCGCACTGGCCGTCGCAAAAAACGTAAACGACGGCACGATGACCTCATCCCCCGGCTGAAGGTCAAGCGCCATGAGCGCCATCAGAAGCGCTTCACTTCCCGACGAACACGCGACCGCATGCGCTGTCCCGCAGTATTCCGCAAGACGTTTCTCAAGCTGATCGATCTCCGGACCAAGAACGAAGATCCCCGAATCCACGACGGAAGAAAGTTTCTCCTTAATGGGATCTTTCAGGACGGAAACATGACGCGAAAGGTCGAGAAATGGAACGGAAACGGACATGAAAAAATTCTCCAATGGGTCCTGCAAAACAGAACCGATGACAAAAAATAAAAAAAACGCACAGACTGCCCAGCATCCTCAAAATACAGGACAGACCATTGACGGAACCGCATTCATTCCAGAGCGTTCATCCCCAAAGGGACTTCACCGCCTCACGGATCTCCGTCTGAACGGCTTCGATCGGCTGGTCAGCGGAAATGAGGACGTTCTGCTCCGGAAAGAGTTCCGCCTCCTTCAAAAAACCATTACGCACGCGTTCATGAAACGCATCCGCTTCCGATTCGATCCGGTCCGGCACCCCTTTTCTTCTCGTCTTCGCAGCCTCGAGCGGAAGATCCAGAATGAGATTTCGATCCGGCAGGATCCCCCCCGCCGCGATCCGTCCAAGACGGCGGATCTCTTCCACATCCAGCTCCCCGCCGTACCCCTGATAAACGATACTCGAGAGCAAAAACCGGTCTGCGAGCACGACCTCACCGCGTTCCAGTGCAGGACGAATGACCTCACTCACGACCTGCGCCCGCGCCGTCATGAACAAAAGCAGTTCACTCATTCGGCAAATACCGATCTCGCGATGAAAAAGAAGCAGTTCCCGCACTTTCTCACCCAGCGCAGTACTTCCCGGCTCCCGGAAAAACGTCACACGCTCTCCCTTCGCCTCGAGCCACTCCCGAAGCAGAGCGATCTGCGTACTCTTTCCAACGCCGTCACCGCCTTCCAGCGCAATGAACATTTTCGACCTCCTGGTCCAGCCGCTTCAGCGTTCAAAAATACTTACCGGGTTCCCCGAAAAGCGGCCGGTTTCCCTGCATGTTCCGCAGGCCCGCACCATCCGGGATCACAAAAGAGGTCTGCTGCTGAAGCGCGACCAATTCTGCCGGATCCATACTCTGCACGATCCCGTACATGTACTTGCTCAGCTGTGCCGCATTCTGCATCGCCTCCGGATCATCCGAATGCGCTTCCCGAATGTGCTTCAGTTTTTCAAAGACGGTCTGGAGCCGATGCTCGTTCATCGCATACGCCACTTCCATGATGTCGAAAAAGACGTCCGAAAGCCGATTTTCGACGCAAAGCTGCCGACCGCGAGTCACGATGTCCTGGAAATCCTCTCCGTGCGGATCCCGGCTCCACATCGCTTTCAGTACCTCAATGCGAAACGCCGGCGCATATTGCGTGTCTTTCGAGATCGACGCAAGGATCTCCATCGGCAGATTGTCCTCGTTGAACATGCGCGAGACGTAAAAGACCCGCTCCAGAAGCGCAGGCGTCAGGTCTTCCAGTTTCAGCTGGTCGAAAAAGAGGGGAGAAAGCGTTTCGACCTGCTCCGCGGGAATTTGCGGCAGAGGATCAAGATGCAGCTCCGCGCGCAATTCGTCCAAGAGCGAAATATCCAGTTTTTCACGTTCCAGCAAATACCGCAGCGCGTAGATCACCGTCTCGACCAGAGGCCGCATCTGCGGTTTCGCGGCAGCAGAACGCATGGACTGATGCTTCAGGATCCCAAGCGGAAAATCGATCCAGCGCTCCAGGAGAATGGAACGGCAATGCTGATTTTTCAGGTTCCGTACCTGCTGATCCGTCAGACTGGCAGGAAGCGCGATCTTGCGCAAAAGGGAATCCAGCGTCACGGAGATGCTCCGCGTCACCTTCTGCTGGACCTTGCCGGAGATCCAGGGAGCAAGCACTTCCTGCACCTCTCCGCGAACGAAATCCGCACCGCCCTGCAGCACGTTGATGACCTCGAGCCGTACCGCTCCGGTCTCTTTATGCTTCCAGAGGATCGCGTTGCCGACCACGACCGGGATCGATCTCAGATCCAGCTCTTCCAGCGACGCAGGCACCGGAGAGTCCAAAATGTCAAACGCCGCCAAAAGCGTTTCGCCATTGAGACTCTGCATCTGAAGTTCCGGGACCTGACGATACACCGGATCCGCGGTCAACTTCTCAAGGACTTCATCCGCTCCGTTCAGCGGGAAATCCAGCGTGCAGATATTCATCGCATCTTCGAGCGGACATTCATGGAAGAAACTCAGGCGGATCCGTTTTTCAAGCGCATCGTAGAACGAAACGCCGTCGCACTTCAAATATTCCTTCCAGCACTTCTCTGCCGTTTCCAGGTCGCAGAGCCACTCATGAAGCAGAGCCAAGTCAAACCAGTACTCCGGCGCCGTCCGCACATCCTCATGACGCAGAGCAAGCGCCTTAAGTTCCTCGATCGCCCGACTCCAGTGCAGTTTGCGTATCTGCGCATCCACGATCTGGTCAAATTCCGCTTTCCACGCGCATTCCTTCGCCGCGTTCCGCACCCGAAGCCCGATACGGAAACAGTGCTGGATCGCCTTGCTCGTTTTCAGCTGACGCAGACTGTTCATGAACATGTCCTGGAGCGCCGGATTGGATGAAACGTCCAGCACCAGCCCCATCCAGGCATTCGCCGATTCGTAAAATCCGACCTTGATCAGCATCTTCACGAACATTTCCAGCTTCAAAACGACCTGTTCGTACTGGAACGGCTGCGGGACCGAGAAGGCTTTTTCGTACCGCAGGATCGTGCGGCGAATGACGTCGCGCATTTCCTCACGCTCCGTCAATGCCAGATCCACACGCTGCTGCGGCGGGAGCGCCTCGTACTTTTTCGTGACCGTCTGGATCCCCTCCAGATAAATAGCCTGCGCGGATTCCGCGATCGCAATGGGATTCTCCGGATGATTTTCATAAAACTGGTACGCCGTTTTGATCAGGTCCTGCTCTCGATTCGGAAGCGACTTCAAAATGACGCACCGGATCGCCAGCATACACGCGCATGACGGATCCGTTTTCAAAAGTCCGTCGATAAAATTCAGGCACGCAGTATTTTGATTGGCATCGAGCAATTTGTATATCTTACGAAATTCCTCGACCCGATTAGGACAGCAAAATTTGATTTTTTTGCCCGTTCCGCCCGGGCACAAAGAGTAAATATCGATCATGTCTCACGATCCTCGATCTTTTTTATAAAAATTTATGTCCAAATGCTTCCGTCTCTTTTTTCCCAACGAAAACATTACTTTTTTTTCATGTGCCGTTTCCGGTATTCATTACGCAGAAACTCTTTTTCTTCCGCAATGACCTCATTTGCATCCTCACGCGAAAGATATACGTATGACCGAATACCGTCCATCACAGCCAAAAAACTCTGCCAGAAAATCAGAAGCAAGCTGGCAATGACGCAATACACCCCCTTCTCTGCAAGGCGGTTGGCCAGACAGTACCAGAGACCCGCGATCAGTACCGCAAGCAGCAGAAAGCAAACTCCGATCTGCATCCGGATCCTGTACTGCCTCCGATAAAACCGTTTCTCGGTGCTCAGCCAGTCCGGTTCACGAATAGGATCCGACCCACATTCCGCACGAAGTTTCTCCTGCCATTCTTCCGTCCTTTTGCGCCAGTCCCGGTGCGTTTTCCGAAAGGTCAGCAAACCGACAAGCAGGGTGATCGCCACAATTAAAAAATTGATGAACGGATTCTCCATAAATGTTCCTCAAGCGCCCGATCGGCCTCAAATTTCAGACCGCCAGTACCCGCCAGTTACCCGCCAGTTACCCGCGATTCGGCCCCTGCTGCGATTCCATGCTGTCGATGTACGTCCGAAGACGCTCCAGCTCATCCGTCACCGAATGGAGCCGAAGCATATTCTGGACCCGCTTGAGAAGTTCCACTCGATTGACCGGTTTGCTCAGAAAATCGTCGCACCCTGCTTCCACTGCACGCTCGATATCTCCAAGCTCATTCAGCGCAGTCACCATCAGGATCATCGTCTGCGAGGTCTCCGGATCCGATTTCAGCGTCTTACAGACCTCAAAACCATTGAGTTTCGGCATCATGATGTCCAGAAGGATCAGATCCGGATGAAAAGACTGCACCTTCTCAAGCGTTTCTGCGCCGTCATACGCCATCTCGATCTCACAGTCAAGCTCCAGAAGGAACGTTTCCAGCAATTCCACATTCGTCTGATTGTCGTCTGCGATCAAAATCCGATTCGCCATTTTTTTCTCCCCGAAATTCTCTCTTCACGGCCAACGGTCCGTTTTTCCGCGTCTCACTTTTGCAGCAACACGCACTTCTATTATAGCAGATTCCCGCACATTGGCAAGAGCGCTCCCTACTTTCCCGCCGAAAAACACACTTTTTTCTCAAGATATTTTCAAATATTTTTTCTTTTGCACCTGCCTGATCTGAAATTTTCGTCTTTCTGAAAGACTTTTCCACCCCTCCACAGAATACCCATCTTCCAAAATTGGAAATATTTTCCACGCTTCACACTTCCAATTAAAGAAAGTTTAATGATTTTGCCGATTAAAAAGATGGAGACTTTTTTTGTTTTTGCGATCTCCTGTCCTCCGGGACAAAGACAGCTCAAATATTTCCCAAATTTCCAAAGGGCTTTCATTATGCCGAATACCAATGATCCGACCATCCGCATCAGCGAGGAACTGCAGCACCAGACGACTCAGATAGTCGCGCAGCTTCGTGCACGTGAAGATGACGTTGCGGCCAGAGAGTCAGAGTTGAAAAAACGCATCATGGATCAGGAGTCTGAAGAGCTCCGCCGCCGGCAGGAATTCCAGACACGTGAAGAAGAGCTTGAGCAGAGAGCGCAGAGAGTCAAGACCGAAACGGATGAGCTGGAGCAGCGGATCCTTTCGCTTCTGACGGCTGAAAAGAACTACGAGACGCGCTGCCGTGAACTGGAAACGATCCAGCAGCATCTGGAGGAACGTGCCGCTGCGCTTTCAGAGAAAGAAAAAAGTCTCCAGGATGCGCAGGAAGAAAACCGGAGAAATATTCAGAGCAAGATCCGTGAAGTCGAGAACATTCGCGCCCGGCTGACTGCCGAACAGGAAAAATTCGAGCAGGATTCCCGTGAACAGTTTGACGAGATGAAAGAGTACCTCAAAAAACAGAGGGAAGTGGCCCGGCAGCTCATCACGGACGCAAGTGCGCAAATACAGAGCCGAATGGAGCAGGTCAGCGCACGGGAAAAGGATCTGGAGACCGCGGAAGCTCGTCTGATCCAAAAAGAAGAAGAGCTCGAAGAGGAACGGCAGGCGATGATGCAGGAGCTCGCCGAGACGCGCAAGGAACTGAACGACCGATTCCAGGAAAAAGTCCAGCAGAAAGTGGAGGAACTCGAATCCCAGTGGCAGGTCGAAGCGCAGGATGCCCGAAAAGAGCTCGATAACCTGAAGGAAGAAGCCCGAAAAGCTCGATTCAACGCGCAGACCGAAGGCGTGCAGATCCTCCAAAATGCGGAAAATAATGCCCAGAAACAGCTGGATGAAACTCGCGTGATCTGCGACAGCATGATCGAGAATGCGGAAAACGAAGCGCGATCGCAGGTCGAAGACGCGCGCAAACGCTGCGCCGACATGATCCAGGACGCCGAAACCGTCTCACAGAAACAACTCGGTGAAACGCAGGAACAGTGTACCCAGATGCTCCAGGATGCCGAAACGGAGATTGCGCACAAGTTCGATCAGGCACAGTTCGAGATCGATAAGATCCGCCAGGAAGCGGAAACCGCGATCCAAGAAAAACTGAATGATCTGGAAGAACGGGAAAAGGAACTCGCGGAAGCTCAAGCCAAGCTCGAACAGGAAAAAAGCGAAGTCCGCGAATCACAGCTCCATGCACTCCAGGAAGCAAAAGGGATCGTCTCGGAAGCGAACGAACACGCCGCCTCCCTGCTTGCGGACGTCCAGAAGCGCGCAGAAACGATCGTCGAGGATGCAAAGGCGCAAGCCTCGCTCCAAATGTCCCAGCTCGTCATGGAACAGAAAAAACTCGAACGCGAGCGAAACGATTTCCAGTACGAAATGGAACTCCGGCGCGCAAGTATCGAGCAGGAATTGCTCGCTTCCTTCGAGGAAAAATACAAATCCATGGATTCCCAGTGGAAACAGCGTGAGGCCATGCTGATCCAGCAGGAAGTCAAAAACGCAAAAATGCAGGCCGCGGAAATACTCAAGATCGCGCGCGAACAGGCTGAAAAAATCATTCAGAATGCGCAGACGCACTCCGAATCGATCATCCTGACGGCAAAACAGCAGCCCGGAAATTCCGCGCCGCCATGGGGAAACCAGTCCATGGATGTCCTCTCGCAATCCCAGGAAAGAGCTCGCCAGCTCGAAGAAGAAACGCGCCTCGAATGCGAAAAAATGCGGCGTCAGACTGCTCTGGAACTCCAGAAGATGCGTGAAGATGCCCTCCGCGGAAATTCCGCTCCAAGCAGCCAAAACGCAAGTCTCTCAGAACGCGAACGCCAACTCGAACAGCTCGCGCGGGAACTGAAAGAAAAACAGGAGATCCTCATGAAGCGTGAACAGACCCTCGCAGGCGTCCGGGCCGAAATGGAAGCGCTCGCATACGAACTGGTCGATGGTCGAAAAGTCTCCGGACAAATTTAACCTTTCGTTCCATCCTCAATTTCTCATGATCAAACCTAGACCGGGAGATTTTTTCCGCTTTTTTGCGAAATATTCTCCCGGAAACCATTTACGCTCCTCCCAAAATATGATAAAATGAACTTTGGAAGGATTTTTACCCCGCCTTTCCAAAAACTTTCCAAAAACTTTCCAAATATTCTGAAGATCCAAGGAGAAAAAAATGAAAAGAAGAAATTTTGTCCTCTCGCTCTGCATGTCCGCAGCGGCAGCCTGTTTTGCAGGAAACGCAATGGCTGACGATACGCCGAAGATCATGTGCGAAGGTACCTACGGCGGACATCTCCAGGGACTCGACAATGACGGCGAAAATATTTTCTGGGCCTTCACGACCGAGCTGGCAAAAACGGACGGAAACGGAAAACTCCTCAAAAAAATCGACGTCCCCAATCACCACGGAGACCTCTGCTGCCATGACGGAGTCGTTTACGTCGCAGTCAATCGCGGACAATTCAACAAAGAGCCAGGAAAAGCCGTAAGCGAGATCTGGACTTTCCGGACCGACGACCTTTCATTCATCGCAAAATACGACGTTCCGGAAGTCGTCCACGGCGCAGGAGGCATCACGTTCTCGGAAGGTTTCTTCTACGTCGTCGGAGGCCTGCCGCGCGGATACGAAGAAAACTACGTCTACCAGTACACGCCGGATTTCAAATTCGTAAAACGGCACGTACTGAAGACCGGATACACTCACCTCGGCTTCCAGACCGCCTCTTTCACGCAGGGAAAATTCTGGCTCGGCTTCTACGGAGAACAGGGCAATCCCTCCGGCACGATGCTCGTTCCGCCGACGCTCGACAGTTTCGAGAGAACGCGCATCCACAGCGACGTCGGTGTGACGCTCTGGAAAAACGAGATCTGGCTCGGAAAGACCTCACGCACCCCTGACGGCTGGACCGGCTGGCTCGTACCGATGCAGAAGTAAACGTAACGTCCGTAAAAAAAGGCACGAAAACATTCCACCGCCTACGCCGGTCCCCCTCCCTTTCAAAGGGAGGTTAGGGGGCGCTCCGCGCAGCTGACGCCTACCGCGCTCCGCTCTATTCCTCCGAGACTGGACTGGCCAAAACTGGGCGGAAGCCAACGATGATGAACACATCGTCCGGCGTAACCCAGTCCCGGTACGCGGAGCGACAGTACTGGGCGTCGTCGCCCCAGCTGCCCCCGCGGTAGACTCGGCTCGAGCCGCTGTCCTCGTTGCACGGGTCGCTCGTTGGCGACTCGGTGTAGTAATCTTCATCATACCAGTCCTGGCACCACTCATCCACATTACCGTGCATGTCGTAAAGACCCCACGCATTCGGCTTCTTTTGGCCTACTGGATGAGTTCCACGTCCGCCTTTGCGATCGTACCAGCCCATCTCACCAAGATCCCCAGCATACGCGCCCGTCGTACCTGCACGACACGCATACTCCCACTGCGCCTCCGTTGGAAGACTGACCGTCTGCCCAAGTTGACTCGAAAGTTTACGGCAAAATTCATCACATTCCATCCAGTGCACCTCGACCTTTGGATGATCGGGGCCTTTCTTCCACGATGGTGCAGCAACAGGTCCGATCTCCTTCGCGGCCTGTGTTGCGACCCTCGCACTCATCACATGATGCCACATTTCCTCCGTCACTTCTGTCTCAAGCATCCAGAAACCGCGCGTAAGCGTCACGCTGTGCTGGGGTCCTTCGTCACCATATCGGCCAGATTCGCTGGATGGACTCCCCATCGTGAACGTGCCCGCAGGACACCAGCGGAAGGCGTAATAAATACCGTCGACCTGCCATACCTTACGCTCGCCGGCCGCAGTTCCAAATGGAAATCTTCCTAAAATGCCGTTCTCCGATGGATCCAAAGGTGCTGGTGAATAGTTATTCAACGGTGATTCTGGCGCAGGCAACGGTGATTCTAGCCCAGGAAACGCTTCCTCTTCATATTGCGTCATCCGCCACACCCCAAGCGCAGCAGCTGTGCCGAGACCGCCGAGAAGAAAATTACGCCGATTGAAAAGGGGCGGACGGCCGCCGTTCTGTTCTTTTCGCAGGCGCGCATGGGCAAGGCGTTCTGCCTTTTTCTGGTCTTTCAAGGCTGCTTTCTGACGCCGTTTTTCTTCGCGATCCCGTTCCTTCTGCTGACGGGCAAGAAGACGTTCTGCCTCACGTTTCGCTTTCTCTTTCGCAAGCTGAGCGATTTTTTCGTCTTGGCGTTTTTTCTCTTCCTGGTAGATCTTTTCCGCCATCGCGTCCACATCCGGCAGTTCATCTTTAGCCGCAGGTGCAAGTTCCGACGCGGCCGACAATGCGTTGACGAACTCCGTGCACGTTACGAAACGCTGGTCCATTTCTCTATTCAATGCTTTTGAGAGGACCGCGTACATACGCGCTGAAAGCCGATCGTGTTCCGGAAGCGCCAGCATTTTCAGAGCAAGAGCTTCATCCCGATTCCCCGGAAACGGCACCTGGCCGGTGAGGAATTCGTAAGCCATCACTGCGAGCGCGTACTGGTCCGTGCGCGCATCCTGCTGGCGGGACAGATGCTGTTCAGGAGCCATGTAGGGGGCGGTTCCTGAATTCGCCCGACTGCGTCCGGTCGTCATGTTCGACTCTTCCGTGTGGATCTTCGCCGCGATGCCGAAATCGATGAGCCACGGCACGGCATTCTTGCCCGAATCGCTGAAAATGATATTTTCCGGCTTCACGTCCCGATGAAGGACCTCATTGCGGTGGATCGTGTCCAGCGCATCAGCGATCTTCTCAAGAATAGGCTTGACCATATCCATCGAGAGTCCGTTTTCGTATCCCGGCTGACGGCTAAACCACTTGCGGAGCGTTTCACCGCCGGCATACGCCATGACGAGAAAAATACCGTGAACCGGATCCTCACCGATCGCCTTGATCGGGCAGATGTACGTGTGATTTAACCTCTGTGTCAGTTCGAAAACACGCCGAACTTCTTCGGTCGCGTCTGTATCGTTGCGCAAATTTTCCTTAAGCAGCTTGCAGACCACAGTCTGTTCCACACCAGCGGAAGAAATCACCGCTTTCCACGTGACGCCGTACCCGCCCGCCCCGAGTTCCTCGACAAGACGGCAGCCCCCAATAACATCTCCAGGATTTAGCTTCGATCGATTCGGAGTATTGTTGGGATCTGGGTTGGGATTTCCTGGATCCGAAGATAAAATCGTATCTGCCATGAAAAAACCTCACTCAATAGGAAATTTAAGATAAATCATTGTTCATTTTATCCGATTTTCAAAAAGATTCAAGGGGGGAGACAGTGCGCCGTCTTCAAACCCGCCAGAAAGGAAACACGAAAGAGCCTCATTCCCTTCCGTGTTTTCTTTTTTCAAATTTCTTTTTTCAAGTACAAAAGCCGCATTACTCTGCCGTGCTCCGGACGAAAGCGTCCACTTCATTCGCGACGATGACACCGTAATTCACGGCACCGAGCCATCCGGACATGATGATCCCGACGCTTCCCGTGTGGTAGAGCCCCGGTATCTGCTCCGGAAGTCCGCGCGAGATCTCCAATCCCTCGAACTTCGTTCCGAAACTCGCTCCCATCTGGTGGAGCGTGTAGCGTTCAAACGTCTTCGGCGTGGCGGCCTCGACCCAGTCGATCTTTTCTCGGATCCCCGGCACGTACTTCTCGACCGCGTTGAGCGTGTCTTCGATCAGCTCGTTTTTCGCCGTTTCGTATTCTTCCTCGGAAAGGCTCGCCCAGTCATCGTAATTCGCGTTCGTGCTGGCGACGATCGCGTATCGGTCACTGACGCCCGGGCGCGTTTTCGGATAGTAGAAAGAGTAGGTTCGGCTCGTAATATCACGGCTGAGAAGCATTTTCGTGTCGAATTTCGGCGCGACTGACGTAAAGAGCAGGTCACCGCAGACGCTCTCGTCCACCGTTTCACCCGGCTTGAGCGACATGTAGACCTGGCAGCTGGAATTGTTGAGGCGCACCTTTTCCGCCTTTTCGATGAATTCCGGCTGGAAATGCTCACGGCCCGTCATGTTGAAGATCGTACTCTTCAAATTCGAGTTGGAGACGACGGCCTTTGCCCTCACGGTCTTTCCGCCGATCTCGATCCCGCAGATCTTTCCGTCTTCCACGAGTATCTTCTCCACTTTCGTCCGCATCGCGATCTCGACGCCGTTTTTCTCCATCTCT
Organism: Thermoguttaceae bacterium; assembly: GCA_017403345.1. Classification (GTDB taxonomy): domain Bacteria; phylum Planctomycetota; class Planctomycetia; order Pirellulales; family Thermoguttaceae; genus RGIG3701. Next base: position 24,928 of record JAFQOH010000192.1, on the reverse strand, counting down.
TCCTTCATCATCGCAACGAGTTTATCCGTGCCTCCGGTGAAGGTAAAGACGCCCTTCGACATAAAGTTCGAGAACACGATGCCGTACGTGATCGCCGGCTCATCCAGCGTCGAACCGTTCGCATACGTGATCGGCTCCATCAAAAGCCGCACGACATCATCGCGGCCTGGGAAAAATTCCTCGAACAGCTCACGCGTCGTCATCTGCTGGTCATCGACGAACGTCATACTGCGCGCTTTGTCGAAAAACGCGTTCACCGTTTCCGCTTCCACGCCGAATTTCTCGATCAGAAGCCGGGTGAAATCCTCACGATTGAACGTCGTTTCAAGCGAAAACATCGGATTGTCGAAACGAATGGAAGGAAGCTGGACGATCGAATCCGCGATCTCACGATTCCAGTATCTTCTGCAGCTCTTGATCATGCCGACGGGGAAACCATGAAGCGAAATGTCGAAAATGATCCCGTCTTTCCTTCGGAACCAGGTCGCCAGCCCTCCCAGCTGAAAATGATGCTCGCAAAGCAGGACCCGATGCCCCGCACGAGCCAAAATATTCGCAGCAGTCATTCCCCCAAGTCCCGAACCAATGACGATGATATCGTATTCAGAATGCATGATCTTCCCAATTAAAACGAATTAAAAAAACACCCGGCGTCCCAGTCCCATCGGCAGGCGGAAACGCACACCAACCGGGAACTTTCGCCCTTTATTTCACACAAATTTCGCCAATCGCCCGATCGTCCGCGAAAAACACACTATCCGGCAAGTATCCGCCAAACAGAGGAGATCGCAAGGACAAAATGCTTCGCGGATCCGTCGAACTTTTTCTCCTTCAGCGCACGTTCTGCCGTACGCGCCAGCTCCTCGGCCTCCTTCAGCTCCGAAACTCCCTGATCCAGCGCACCAGACCGCAATTCCAAAAAAGTCTTGCGCAAACTTCGGCAGAACTCCTCATCACACTCGGCACTGTACGACCGATACGGTCCCTTTCCGCTTCTTCGGGTAAATGGTTTCAGCGGTTTGCGGCCCAAGATCCGAAACGCGGCGAACCCCGCCCCTACAGCCCCCAGCACCGCCAAGACCGATCCCGGTATCAGCCAAAAAGCCGCAAGGATCAGCCCTAGGAAAAACAGAAACCCCGAACCTGCCAGAAGATTCCAGCACCATGCCGGGACCGGCGGAAGAGGCATCTGCGTCTGCGCGGCAGCAGGAACAGCCTCCGGTCCTCCATTCTTCATCACCGCCTGCTGCGTGCCAAGATACTTCACAGTCGTGACAGTAATGTTGTCCGGGCCGCCGTAGAGATTCGCCAGATCGATGAGCCCCTGCGTCGCTTCCGGAAGCGGCAGTATGGACAAAATGCGTCCCATATCCGCCTCTTTTCCCTCAAATTGCCCGCACAGACCGTCGCTGCACAGAAGAAAAATGTCTCCCTGCTGGATCGGCATCGGCCCCTCGATGTCCACGCGCACATCCGGCGAGACACCAAGGCACCGCGTGATGACGTTTTTCTGCACCGATCCATCGATCGGTTTCCCCGCCGCCTCCATGTCCCAAACGATACTGTGATCGCGCGTGAGCTGCTCCCATTTTCTCCCGCGCAGACGATAGACACGACTGTCACCGACGTGCCCGATCATCGCCCCTTCCGGTAAAATGACCAGCGTGTCGTTCGTCGTCCCCATCCCGCGCAGTTCCGGATCGGAATTCCCTTTCTTGTGGATGACCTGATTCGCTTCCTGGATCGCCATCGTCAAAGCCTCCGCCGGCGGGAGCTGCGTCTGCTTCAGATAGACCATCGGTATCGTGTCTGTCGCCAGCTTGCTCGCAAGTTCACCAGCCGCGTGCGCCCCCATTCCGTCCGCCACGCAAAAAACGTGCCCGCGCGAATTCCAGATAGTCTGGTTCCGTGCAGGCACTTCATCGTGCGAGTCCTGATTATTGGAACGGCGAAGCCCAATGTCGCTCAAGGCAACGAACTCCAGGCATTTTTTCCACGGATTCACTGTCGGTTTCATGGGAAGTCCTTCCTTAGGAAAATGGACTCAAATTTCACTTCTTCACAAAGTAGGAGCGAAAAACCGGTCGGCCTTCTACGACCGTGCGTTTCTCAAAATGCGTTCGCCAAACGGTCTCATCTACCGAAGGTTCAAAAGGCCCTTCCAGCACCGACTCGGCCGCCATCATTTCCATGGCCGTCGTGAAATACTCTTCCACATCCGTCCAAAAGTGCAGTTTCCCGCCGGGAACCAGACACTTTTCACAGGCACGGACCAACTCCATCTGCATCACGCGGCGTTTGCGATGACGTTTCTTCCACCACGGATCCGGAAAGTAAACATGCACGGCCGCGAGAGAGTTTTCCGGAAGATATTCGCGGAAAAGCGCAAGCCCGTCTCCCGAAAACATGCACGCATTCGAAATGCCCGCCCCGATCAGACGTGCTGCACAGTATGCCGCATACTTGTGCGCGATCTCCGTCCCGATGAAATTATGGCCCGGATCCGCCAAGGCAGCATCATGGATGAACTGTCCTTTCCCGCTTCCGATCTCCACCTCAAGCGGAGCCGACGGATCCTCAAAATACCTCGAGACATCCCACGGTTTCTCCAACTGTTCCTTCACCATGTATAAATGGCGGGAATAGTCAAGCGTTTCGTCGATTCGTCGCAATGCACGGCGCGGCATGATCTTCCTTTTCCTTTTTCTCAAGGCTGGCCGAAAAAGCCATCCTCTTTTCCATCCAAATCTGCATCCAATGATCCCGTTCGAAAGGCGTACCGGTCATTTTTCTTCCGGGGCATCAAACTCAACGTCACGAATGGCGACGCCGCGGATCTCTCCATCCGCTACGACTTCCCCATTCACGACCGCTTCAAACTGCAGGATCATCATCATGTTCGGCTTGCCGCGAAGCAGCTTAACGATCAGCACCAATCGGTCTCCAGGACGCACCTGACCGCGAAACCTCACATTATCCAGCCCGCCGAATCCCATGATCCCGCGGTCAAGATAATTCAGCTTCTTCGCATAGTAACTCGCAAGCTGTGCGGCACTCTCACAAATCAGCACTCCCGGCATGATCGGATAGCCCGGCATATGCCCGCGCACCCAAAATGCATCCGGCGAAACATCCTGATAGCCAACACAGACCATGTTTTCAAAGTCTTCATGAAGGATCCCGGTCAGCATCTCCATCTCAAAACGATGCCGGTTTTCTTTCCGGATCGCCGCCTGATCTGCAAGGACCTGACTATGATCCAGCGTAGAGACATCAAATAGCACGGGTTTCTTGGCCACCACATCCTCCTTTTAAAATAATACACACACCACAAACTCAAAAGGAATTCATGGTGTCGCATGTATGGATCTTTACTCGCGCGAAATCGCGGTTCTGGTCTTCACCATCAAGCCTTCACGAGCAAACCTTCATGATCAGGTCTTCACCATGTGGCGCTTCGCCTTACGGGCCTGGGAAGAAGCGGGACGCTTGCCGTGATTCGATTTTTTGACAATGTGCTGGGGTTTCGACATTTTTTAGCTCCTTATGTACACTAAAGTAAAAAAGTAGGTCTACATTATACACGATTTAAATTTTTTTGCAAGGAGGGGCGGAAAACTTTTCCTTATCCTCCTCACGCTCATGAAAATGCGATCCGGATCTCGCGAAATTCGTTCGCAAAAATATCGAAGGAGACCCGATCTCCGTCGATCGCATACGTATTGATCCGCTCGCCGCGGAAGTCGACCTGCTCAGCCGACACTGGGGACGCATCGCACGATACGTCACACGGACATTTCGGCCTTCCGTCTCCACGAAACGCAGACGCGCACCTTTTTCATCGGCTTCCCAGTGCGAGATCATGACATTTCGGTGAGAAACGTGCCCAAACCAGCCCGAAAGTGCGCGATCTTCCACTTCGCGGAATGCGCCGGGGACCTGCACTGCCGGACTCATGAATTCGTGAGCCGTCCGCATCGGGTAGGGCACATTTACTGCAATGCCGAAACGGAAACGCCGGCTCGTCTCTCCGTGGACCATCAAAAGCGTATCCAGACGCCGATGCGCACAATTCCGGTGCCACGGATGCCCATTCGCAAGCAGTGTAAGCCGGGAATCCGAGTACTCCGTATCCGCACCGCGTTCCGGAAGGAAATTCTCGCGCCGAAGTTCTTGGCCGCGGACACGCTGCGCAAGTTCCTGCGTCACCGAAGACATGATCCGCGACGCTGCGGTGTACTGGATCGGGCGAATGTCCACAAAATACGGCGACTCGATCCGAAACGCCGTCGTACGGCTAGACTGAAAACCGACGTTTCGGAAAAGATCCACCACGCCGTCGCCCCACGCCAGCCGGCTCGCAATGTACGACTGCCAGGGATTCCGGCCAAGTTCACGAAGCGGCTCAAGATAAACATCAAATTCCACGACCGAACTTCCCCGCCGAAGAAGCGTCGTCTGCGTAAACCGGGCCAGGATCTCTCCTTCACGGCTCATCAGACGTCCGGAGACTTCCAGCTCGCATCGGTCTGCGAATATCGCGGGTTTGAAGGAGTCCGCCGCCATGATCGAATACTCTTCCGGCGCGTCGCCTGCAAGGGAATCCAGCGGCGCAGATCTCAAACGCATCGCCAGAAGCTGCGAAAAACGGTTTCCGCGGTGCACATTGTCGAAAACGGAACGCAAATGCCCGGTGTAGGGATCGAACCGAAGCGTCAGATGCTCATTCGCCATCAGCCACATTCCGGACTCGCGATCCTGGTAAACGGGCGGAGGCAGCTGCTCCTGTTTGCGTTTTCTGCCGAAGAACCAGCGTTTCGCAGTTTTCTCTTCTTTCGGAGTACCGGGAAGTTTCGGAGAATCGCACAGGATGGCGAAACCATGTGCCGGCACCTCCGTTCGCACCGCATGGACCGGTCCGCGCTCTTCTGTGGGATCTTTTTCCCAGAAATGGCGTTTCACGCACTCGCTTTCTTCCGGAATGAGACGCGGTACGGAAAGCACCTTTTCCGCTTCGGAAAGATCCGTCACCTTAGAGACCGGGAAACTGGACGGATTCAGCAGGATCAGCGTATTTTTGCGAGTTCCGTCCGAAAGGACTTCCGCGATCTGCTCTGCCGTTTTTCGTTCTGCCCGCAGCATTTCCTGCCGCGCCGTCGTGAAGAACGACTTTCCTTCCGCAGCAGGATCTTCCAGCATTTCCAGCTGATCCAAAAGCGTTTCTCCGACGGAAGCTGCGGCATCCGGACCATTTTTCTTTTTCACGGCACCGAGCCAGACCGCGAGACTTTCCAGACTGCAAAGCGCCTCCAGACGCACACGAAGCTGATGATACCGCGCCCAGCGGGAGATCGGATCCGCCTCTTTCTTGGAGACCATCTGCTGGAGATACGGCGAAACGTAGCGTTCCGCACTGAACCGCTCATCCGCACTGGAATACCGCGTCGCTTCCAGGCACGTACCGAACGTCGTCAGGTCGCCGAACAGCGGGATCCAGCGGCAGGACCGTTTCAGAAGCTCGTACCAGCAGGACGTCATCCCCTCACCGGCCCAGTGCGTAAAGATCGCACCGAACGCATTATCGACGTTGACGGACGACGCCAGCGTTTCCGGAAGCCCGGCAACAGGATCCGCGCTGCGTGCGTCCAGCGGGATCTTCGAAAAGGCTTCCGTGACCTGCGCATCCATCCCCTTCCACGCGATCCGGGACTGCTCCGAGACCGGGAATTTCCCGTCATCCAGCGTAAAATGCAGCGCTCCTCCAAAACCAAGACGCTTCAAAATACCCGGAAGTAACGGCGTTAGACCAAATCGGCGGCGCGCGTAGATCTCCGGAGTTCGCCCAAGATGCTTCTGGTAGACCTCCAGACCGTGCTGAAGACGGCGAAGGATCCCTTCCTGCGTCAGAAGCGGAAATTCCGTCTCCGTTTCCTCGCCGCCGACCAGACAGACGTCTCCGGACGCCAGTTTCTTCTTCAGCTCCTCAAACATTTCCGGGAACTCCGCCGCCATCTTTTTGATCACGGTCCCATCCGCGTGCAGGTTCATCGCGGATGCTTTTTTCAGCTCCTCAAGAAACGTCTCCGGAAGATACGACCGATCCAGAAGCGTCAGATCGAAAAGGTAGCCATCCTGCGGCGCATAGTACTGACGAGACTGAACGAGCTGGTCCCACACGTTCTGCATTTCCCGCTTCGCTTTGGGAGCGTCCCCTTCATCGCACGCCGTCAAAACTTCCAGAACGCTCGACGCAAACGAAAACGGTTCCAGATAGCTCATGAACTGGAGCTTGTGCGACATGATCTCCGAAAGCAGGTGCATCATCCCAAGTGCCATGAAATCGCACGTCTGCGGCATTTCCGGATCCGTGACACGGTCGTCTGCCGCGAAAAGATCCCCAAGTTCCGGAAGAGGCTTTTCTTCCAGAACTTCCTCAGTTTCCGCCGCTTCCGCTTCCAAATTTCCTGACTCGCAGACCTCTGCGGCATCCGTTCCGGCATCCGTTCCGGCATCCGTTCCGGCATCCGTTCCGGCATCCGTTCCGGCATCCGTTCCGGCATCCGTTCCGGCATCCGTTCCGGCATCCGTTCCGGCATCTGTTCCGGCATCAGTTCCGGCATCAGTTCCGGCACGTTCTGCGTTTTCCGAACTCTCCAGAGCTTCCTCTTCTGCCGAACTCTCCAGAGCTTCCTCTTCTGCCGAACTCTCCGGTCCAGCCTCCCCAAAGGATTCCAGCGGTACCATTCCTTCGGTTTTTTCAGCCGCAGCCTTTTCCGCAGCATCTTTTTCAGCGTCCTTTTCCGCCTCCTCGCGCAGGATCTGAAGCAGCTGCGCCGTCAGTTTTTCCAAACTGGAACAGTCTTTCAAAAAAATGCAGTTCCGTTCCTCGGCACGCTCCATCCAGTAGTGGTCCAGAACGTCGAGCGTGGGAGACGGCGTGATCAGGATCGCGTTTTCCGGTTCATCATAAATGTACAGACCATACATTGGACTGGCGGTCTTACGCGTCAGCCGAAGGACCTCCGGATGGTAAACGCAGGTCCATGCCGTGAGGATCTCATGGCATTCCTCCGAAGAAAGTGTCAGGGAAAGGGATTCCATTCCCTGGGACGGCAGCACAACAAAAACTTCTCTCATGCGCGGCTCGCAAAAAGGATCTAAAATTCAAAAAAAACTGCGTTTTGCCAAAACGGATCGAACTTTTCTACATTATGCGAGGAATTTTTCGATCAGTTTGGCGACTTCCATACACTGAACGGCCGAGTGACGGGATCCGTCGTCGATCGTAGGATTAAATGCGACCGCAGACGTCTCTTCCGGCAGGCTTTTCAGGAAATCATGAAGCTGACTCGGCGTTTCCACCCGCGTCAGCTCGTACTGCGAGGGACGCTCGAGCCGAGCTCGGTACTCTTTTGCTTTCTGATTGCTCGTGAACAGCGCAAGAACGAGAGACTTTTCCGTCGCGATCGCCGCGAACTGTCCATCCGACTGACGCAGAAGAAAGACCGGATAGTCCCACGGAGAACGCGCCAGCGGCATGTGCTCCTTCACCATCTCGTACAGCGTGAGGCAATTCGTCTGCAAATGCCCATCCTCAAGCACGGAATCGATCGCAATGTGCGTCACCTCCGCAGGCTGAACGGCAAGCACACGCCCAAGTTCACGCTCGTTACGCAAAAAACGCACATCCGCCTCCTGGATCCCGACCGCCTCGATGAACGCGTCCGCAAGAGCTTCCGCCGTAAAGACGAGAATTGCAAATTCGGGATTCTCTTCCGGACTGTCCGGAGTCGCCATCGTCGCGTATCCGGAACCGATACGGATCACAAAAACGGGATAAGATGAAATCATTTTTTTACTTACTCTCCTGAAACACACCACCCTTCACGACTCGTGCCGTAAAGAAAACTCTAGGACCTTCGAAACGGAGCCGGGATCCACAAACGGCTCCAAATTAAAAAAACTCACTCTTCAAAACGGACATCGCCGGAGATCCGACCGCCAGGAACCTCTTTCTGCCCGCCAGGAACCTCTTTCTGCCCGCCAGGAACGCGTCCCCGAATGCCGGGAACTCGCTCACGAACTCCCGAAACATGATTTTGAGCGCCCGTCTTAAGTTCCGAGACGGAAGCCTCAAAACTCTGGACCGTCTTTCGCGGCCTCTGACGGATCTCGTTCCACAGGCCCCTCCAATCCCGATTTTCTTCGCAAACGGCATACCCGCTGCCGTTCAGGACCTCGTCCGGGATCGGGAATTTTTCGTGAAAGTCCTTCAAGTCCTTGCTGAAAAGCTCCGCCATCGCTTTCGGATGCCGCACGATCGCCCACGGAGGACCCTGAATGCACCCTTCCTGTCCCTTCGTCAGGTAGATCACCCAGTCCGCGATCTGCAGCACGTCTTGAAGATGATGGTCCACGATCAGAATGGAGACCCCCGCCTTTTTCACTTCCTGAAAAAAATCATTGCAAAGCCCGATCGCCGGCTCATCCAGCGCCGCGTAGGGTTCATCCATCAAAATGAGCCGCGGATTGCGAATAAACGAACGCGCGATCTCCAGTTTCCGACGCTCGCCGCCGGAAATGCTTCCCGCTTTGGTATCCTCCAGCTTCCGCTTTTTTTTATCCGATACAGGCTCCTCCTTGGTATCTTCGGTCAATTTGAATTTCCGAAGCATCCGGTCACAGAATTCCTCGTGCGTCCCGGACTCCACCTCAAATAACTTCATCCCCAAACGTAAATTTTTAGGCTCGATGACTTCCATGACGCCGATCAGATTCTGACGGACCGTCAGGGCATTGAAGACGCTGCTTTTCTGCGGAAGGTAAATGATCCCATGCTGTGCTCGCCGATACAAAGGCATCTTCATGATAGGGATCCATTTCTCATCCCCCGGCGTCTCATCGGCGTCGCCATCACGCTCCGCAGCCTCCTTCGGATCCTCCCCGTCCGCAGACAGGACCGCATCCAGAAAACTGGGAGACTTGCGAAACTCGATCTTGCCGTCCGTCGGAGAAGAAAGTCCCGCAAGCATATCGAATGTCGTCGATTTTCCGGCACCATTTCCGCCAAGCAGCGCCACGATCTCCCCCTCGTTGACCTCAAAAGAGAGGTCATTGATCACCGTCGTTCGGCTGCACGACGGCGGGAATACCGTTATTCGGCAAAACTGCTTCACCAGATTCTTCACTTTTAGGATCGGACTCCCCATCTTTCCTCCGATTCGACCTCCGATTCGACCTCCGATTCGACCTCCGATTCGACCTCCGATTCGACCTTCGATTCGACCTCCGATTCGACCACTGAAACGACTCTCGCCGCTCCGCTCACCCTGCGGCACACTCAGGCACTCCGCTACTTGATCTTCCGGAATTTCTTCCAGTTCGGCCAAAATGGTTTCCAGGAATGCGGCCAATACACATAGTAAGCCTCACCGACCAGCAGCGATTCCGGCACATAGTACTCCTTCAGGTACTGATTTCTTCGGGGATCGTAACTCGGGTACGTCCAGCATCGGCTGTCTGCGCTGTTCGTGCTGTTGTCTCCCAGCATGAAATACTGCGGTTCCCCCTCCGTATCCAGACGAAATTCCACAAAGCGCATCTTCTGAAACGCCTCCCAAAGTGCGGGATCCGAAGCCAATTCGAGCGGCGGCGTGTAGACTTGCACTCCATAGTGCCCGTCCTCGACAAAATCACTCATCTGTTCGGAATCCTCACGTTCACGAGCCACATAGTAAATATCGCGATACAGCGAAATATGCGATAGATTCACCTCGCAGTTCCGGCATCCGACCTGAACCGGATGCTCTAAGTCGACCTTCGAAGGAAGGATGCGTTCCGATTCAATATACGCCGTCGGCTGGTCAAATTCCAAAACCTTTCCATCGACCCAAACATGCAGCTGATCATCCACGTTGGCGAACCGGAAGTGATAAATGTCCGTCCCGTTCATGTTTGACTTTGCGCGGGCAAAGTAGACCGTCTCACGATTCGCGTTGGTCTCCGCGAACTCTTTCTGCCGCTGCACGTCTTCGCCAAAATCCGGAACCGCCGGGATCTCCAGCGTTACTTCTCCGGTTTCCAGATCCACCTTACACCAAAACATCCGGCCGCGCGCAAGTCCGACCTGAAAAAAACCCGTTTTCAGAGAACGCACATCGATAGTCGCCTCGAAGACCAGATCCTTCACCCAATGCCGTCCATAGAAGGAATCCGGGATCGGAATGGAAAATACCCCCGTTCCGTCATCGCTGCTGTACGAGCCGCTCATCCCCGTGTTGTACGCCGTCATGTCCGTGATCAGACGCGGACGCACATCCGGACACTGATCCATCGCGGCCTGACGCCAGTGCGGCTGCAGCGGAACGAGATGCCGATACGCCAGCCAGCCGGTCATTTCATCCGGATCCGTCTGCCGGAAGTAAAACTCCCGCCCATCCGCACTTTCCTGCCATCGAGCCTGGACACCCATGTGCGTTCCTTCTGCCGGATCCATTTCAAGCTGATACCAGCGGGAGGGCATCCGGACCTGACGCAGCAGTGTGTTCTGGTAATCGTTCTGGTAGACCGGGATCATCGTCGCAAGGATCTTTTCCGGCGGTTTACGGGCAATGTGAAACGGCGATTCCACCTTCCGCGCAAAACCTGTACTGATCGCAGATCCCGCAGCTTCCTGGCCCTCCAGAGTCCCCGATCCATCTGACGTGCGAAGAGGTTCCGACGGCTTCACGTAAATATCGCCGTCCTGAATGCGGATCGTTTCACCGGGAAGACCGACGCACCGTTTGATGTAATTCGTATTTCCGCCGCCGGGAAAAAGAAAGACCGCCACATCCCACCGCTGCGGACGAGAAAAATAGTACGGATACTTCCCGACCAAGATCCGGTCACCCGGATAGTTCGGAGCCACGTTCCCGTGCTTCGCTTCATTTGCGTAATCCATGACCGCATTGCAGTTCGGACAGATCGAGTAATTCACATTCTGTCCCTGAACGACGCCGACCTGATACGGAGCGCTGCACTGCGGACACGTCACGTCCTTATGCTGCCCCATGAGCGTCGGTGCCATGGAACCGGTCGGAATGATGAACATTTCCGCAAGAAACGTCCGAAACAGAAACGCTACGACAAACGCAATGGCGACCGATTCAAAGATCTCGCGCACCATCCGGCCGAAACTCTCCTCCTGAGCCTGATTTTCAGAACTCGGTTCAGCCGAAGAAACACTTTCGCTCAAATTCGGCTTGACCGGAGCGGAAACTGCAGACGATTCAGAACTGGATGCACTCATTTTCTCTGCCGACACGGCACTCCTGAATGAAACAAAAAATTAAAACGGACACACAAAACGCCGATCCGCATTCCCTAGACCTTCAGGAACTCTGACCTTCAGGAACACTCTGCGGGAAGCGCACAAAAGCACTTCCCGAAACGCGGATCAGACAACAGAAACGGGATCAGAGAATACCCGGTTCCTTGACCTCGATACCCTTGAGCGCCATCTTCAGAGCTTCCAGGTTCGGAGCCACTTCAAACGCAGTTTCACGCGTGATCATCTTCTTCTCGACGAGCTGTTTCAGCGAAAGGGTGAAGTCCTGCATCCCTTCCTGGTAGCCGATACGGATCGCGTCGGCAAGTTTCTCGTCTTGTTCTTCAAGGATCAGTTTCTGGATCGTCGGATTGAAGAACATCACTTCGCACGTCGGAACTCGCGAAACGCCCGGCATGATCGATTTCAGCAGTTTCTGCGCAACGATACCTTTCAGGTTGAACGCAAGTGCGCTGCGCAGCGCCTTGTGCATGTCCTGCGGGAAAAGGTCGAGGATTCGGTTGATCGTCGTCGGAGCCGTCGAAGCGTGAATGGTCCCGAAGACCAAGTGCCCGGTCTCCGACGCATGAATGGCCGTCTCGAACGTCTCCTGGTCTCGCATTTCACCCACGAGGATGATGTCCGGGTCTTCTCGCACCGCGTGTTTCATACCGATCATGAAGTCCTTCACGTCCATACCGATCTCGCGCTGGTTGATCAGGCATTTGTCTTCCGTGAACGTGAATTCGATCGGGTCTTCGAGCGTCAGAATGTGCTTCTTGTACCGCGCGTTGATCCAGTTCAGCATCGAACCGATCGTCGTCGATTTTCCCGAACCGGTGATCCCCGCCAGAAGGATCATTCCCTGCGAGTACTGACACAGTTTTTCAAGCGACTGCGGAAGGAAAAGTTTTTCAAATTCCGGGATCGTATTGTTCACTCGGCGAGCCACCAGCCCCATGTGTCCCAGCTGCTGAAGGATATTCACACGGAAACGCCACGCGATACCGTCCACTTCCACCACGTGCGCAAAGTCCGCGCCGCCTTCTTCGTTGAAGATGCGCCGGTTGCGTTCGTCCATGATGTCGAACAGCATGTCGACCATCTCTTCATCCGGGATCGGCGGGTGATTCAGCGCTTTCAGGTCACCGCCCTGGCGAATGTACGGCGGCCGGTCCGCTTTCAGGTGAAGGTCGCTCCCCTTGAGTTTCACTAGCGCGGTAAAGAATTTGTCGATCTTGTGCACGCGTTTCTTATGCCGCAGTTTGTATTCATCCGCAGCGATCTGCGCCGCTGTCTTTTTCACGTCTTCAGACATGCTCTGTTCCCCATGTGTTGAATGGATCTCTTCCAAAATATATGCAGTTTTTCCGTCTCTTTAGTCTCATCTTTTCTGCCGCATGACGCCGAAAGAGACCGCCAACCGGCACACGAAGCCCGGAAGATGACGAAAAAGACTGAAAAACGTCCCTCTTCTATTATTTTATCGGCCGGAAACGCATTCTGCGTTCGATTTTATTTTCCGCGAACGATTCCAGCCGCACAAAATCTCAAGTATAGCACAAAATAAAATCCCGTCAATCCCCGGTTTTCCCTTTCTCTCCTCATATTCAGGACAAAAATCCCGAACTGATTCAAAAAATCGGAAAATTTTCACCGAGAACGCCTTCTTTTTGCGCCGTCAATCAGCCAAAAACTCGATCACCCGGCTCTCTGTCCCATTCAGAGCCTCGGACTGCGGCACGAGAATGAAATCGTCCGCGATGACTGGGGCCAATTCGTCACCGCGAAGCATCTCGACGTTCTTCACTCTTTCCGGCAGGAAAACGAAAATCGGTCTTCCGCCGCGCTGGGAGCCGTTCCCGTTGGTGAGTTTAAAGGCATCGACATTCGGCGTGATGGTGAATGTCCAGAGTGTCTTTCCGTTCTCCGCCGCTTTCGACTCCAGCGTCTGCGTCCAGCCGTACTCACGTTCCGCAAGCGCATTTTCCCACGCAGGGTCGCCGTAAAGCGCGACGACATCCCGGTCGAACATCAAACCGCGCAGCGTCATTCCCGCATTCATCTGTGTCTTGAATGCCTCCCGCATTTCGGCTGGCAGTTCGATTTTTCCTGAATAGTCCGCCGCTTTGTTGATGAGTGCGGGAAGTCCGGGAACCAGCTGGTCCAGCTTATGCGTGAGGGCCTGATTGTTCGCGAAAAACGCCTCCGCGAGCGTAAAGCGTCCGGCCTGCTCGAAATAGTAGTCCTGAATTCCCCACCCCATGAATCCGAACCAGGTCGGCACGGTGTACCCGACCATCATGTCGACGTGCGCACTGTGGATCATCGCCAGCGCCATGCAGTCCCGGTCCGAAATGTGTCCGATGAGGCAGTTTCCGGACGCGAGCCAGATCTTGGAATTCTCCGACTTCACCGGGATGCGCTCCCCCTCGAGCGGCACACCGAAAAGCTCGCCGTTTTTCGAGCGGAAGCATCCGTTCCGGTACGAGTACCCCGGCTGCCAATCCTTTTCCGTCGCGTGCCCGGACGTAACCATCAGCTGCGTGCCGTCGATAGCCTCGACCAGCTTCGCAGTGGAATCCGCGGGTCCGTCGGTTCGGTCTTCCGGAGCTTTGCCGGACTCTTTCACGACGTAATGGCTCTGCTTTCCTTCATCGTACCAGATGCCGGAGTCGAAAAGTTCCAGCGGGATGGACGTTCCGCCGGCGGCTTTGGAAATAACCGTCGGTTTCCACTGCGTCATGCGGACGGCATCTGACGCTTCAAACCCGGTGAGGATCCCCCAGATCGCGTCGGTGTAGGGGTCCTCATCCAGACGGCGCATCAGCCGATGGACCGAGGCGACGAATTCGCGTCCCGCTTCTTCCGGCCGAGCGACGAAACCTGCGTACCGCGGCTGAAATTCGCTCAATGCCGCACGCACTTCCGCCGGATCTTCCTTCCAGACGAACTTCCGGACCTCGAAATTCTCACCGTGACGCTTTTCGAGCGCATCCGCTGCCGCGTTCCAATCCGGATCCGCGCTGACCGCCTCGCTCACGATGACGGCATACCCTGGTTTTGGGACATTCATTTCATTCGCCTGGATCCCCCAACTTGCCATGACCGCGGCCGTTCCCGCCGCAACGCCTGCCGTCCACCCCAACACATTTCGCCAGGATCTCATCTTTTCATTTCTCCTTTTTGTCCGAAACTTCCAAAACTCCATTCTCTCATTTTACCGAACGAAGGCCAAACTGTCAAGCGGGAAAAGCAAAAAAATTCCGGTACTCCGGCATATCATGCACCCAAAATACATGCAACTGCCGGATGACCGGAATCTTTCATTTCACCTAAAATACATTATTTCCCTATTTCACCGGAATCTCGATGAACGACAGCGAGTGCGGCGGAAGGGTGACGGTACCGTCTTTGACCTCAAAAACCGTCTTCTGCGGGACGACGCGGTTTTCCGCTCCCACGTCGTTGAAGTCGTCCGGAGAATTTCCGCTCAGGACCGTCGCTTCCAGTTTCGCGGGCGTGCCGTTCGGAAGTTTCGAGAGCTCCAGCGTCACCGGCCTTGCTTTTTCCGGGTCTTTGTTGACGACCGCCAAAACGTAACGGGAACCTTCATCGTTGACGCTCAAAACCGCATCGATCATCGGCGTGGATTTGTTTTCCCAAAGCAGCGGCGCGGACTGGAGATCGATCGGAAGAATGTTCTTCTCAAGCAGATTGGCGTACATCCAGTACACATGGTACGTCGTCCGCTTCACGATCCCTTTCGGATGCGTGAAGATCGCGCCGCGGCCGTTGACCGTCGGAGAGAAGCACGCCATTTTCACGTCTTCGCAGTGACGCAGGCACGAATTCAGGAAACAGGCCGTAAACAGACCATCCGCCATCGTGTAGGCCGAGTTGATGTCGTTTTTGTCGCGGGCAGCGTGTTCTTCCGGGGTGGGAATGCGCGGATAGAAACCAAACGCCGGATGATGCCAGCTGCGCAGATTCCATTCGTCAAAAGCGATGTGGACTTTCCCGCGGAATCCCGTTTTGTCGAGCATGGCGATAGTCCGGACGATATGATTTTCCGGATGCTGCGTCTTCATCATGCACGCAATGTACGGAGCCGTATTGTTGTGGTGCGCCAGGAAATCATAGTATCCGTGGATCGCGATGTAGTCGATGTAGCGTCCGGCCTGCTGAAGAAGCGGAATGGTCCACGTTTCGCTCGGCGTGGCGGGAGCAGCGACTTTGACCGACGGGTCCGTCGTGTAGAGCAGTTTGGCGGCTTCGCGGACCCACGGTCCCCATTCCTGCGGCGTTTTCGCTCCGAGTTCGTGCGCGCCCCAGTTTTCGTTTCCGATGCTCCAATACTTCACGTTAAACGGCTCCTTGAAACCGTGCGCCTGACGCATCCGGCCATAGTGTCCGATGTTCAGATTGCAGTACTCGACCCAGTCGCTGATCTCTTCCATCGTACCGGTCCCGGCATTTCCGCAAATGTACGGTTCCGCACCGATGAGACGGCACCATTTCACGAATTCTGCCGTGCCGAAAGTGTTCGGGTCCTCCGAGCGCCAGACTTTGTCGAAGACCAGCTTGCGTTCCGGACCGACACCGTCCATCCAGTGATACGCAGACGCGAAACACCCGCCCGGCCAGCGGACGATGGAGGGTCTCAAGTCGCGGACCGCCTCGATGACGTCCTTGCGGAAACCGTTTTCGTCCGAAAGCGGAGACCCCGGCTCGTAAATGCCGTCGTAGACAAGACGATGGAAATGCTCGATGAAATGCCCGAAGATCAGTCGGTCAAACTCGACCGGCTTCGCGTCCGCGGCACACGCGATCGTGTTCTGGAAAAGGATCTCTCCCGTATTTTTCGGCAGAATGTCCGTCTGGCAAATGTAGTCCGCCTTGATGTGTCCCCAGTCACCGCCGGCCTGCGTGTCAAAAATGACCAGCTTCGCCGTCTTTCCCTGAAACTCCGAGACGTCCCAGAATTTGAGCGCCAGTCCCTCGTGTCCCTGCATCGAGACATTGAAAAGCCCGGTCTCCTCCGCGGCTTTCTGACCGTCAACGTAAAGCGCGATCCCCGTTTTCCCAGGGAAATTTCCGCCGCCGATGAGGAACGTCATGTACTTGCGCTCGATCTTGAATTCCGGAGACGTCAGCGTCCCGACTGCCTGGTCCGCGCCGGGAGCCGCGTAAGTGCTGATCAGATTTTTGCCGTGGAATCCGAAAACGCTCCCCATCCCGCAGCGAAACTGTGCGCCGGGTTCACGCAGCTGAAACGCCTCCCCTTCCGCCTTCCAGCCGTCAAGAGCTTCCGTCTCGAAATCCGCAACGACGATGTCCGGGCGGGAAACGTTCTGTGCCGACGCTGCCGAGATCAGCAGGACCGCAAAAAGCGCAAATACAGGCACAATGACCTTAAAAAAACGCAATTTCATGAAATTCTCCTTGAAAATGTAGTTCTATCCGGCGAAATACCAGGAAAATTCATTAAGGATACATCAAAAAACCTACATAGGATTTTCCTGCAAGAACTTCATCATATCAGAAGAAAAAGAAAAGTCAATAGGATATTTACGAAATTTAGCCTATCTTTTTACGTCTTTCATAAAGAAACAAAATGTTTTAAAAAACCACCCCTCTTTCCTGTTTTCTCGAACACGGAAAGAAGGGATCTCTTTTCCGTTCACCGTCCCAGACGCATCGGGATCCCGGCGTCGGCCATGAATCGCTTGGCGTCCTGGATGGTGAATTCTCCATAATGGAAGATGCTTGCGGCGAGGACCGCGTCGGCGTGTCCGATCTTGACGGCCTCGACCAGGTGGGTGAGATTTCCGGCCCCTCCGCTGGCGACGACGGGGATCGAAACGGCATCGGCGACCGCGCGCGTGATCTCCAGATCGTATCCGTCTTTCGTGCCGTCAGCGTCCATGCTCGTCAGGACGATCTCGCCCGCACCGAGTTCCTCGACTCTCTTTGCCCACTCGACCGCCTGTAGCCCCGTCGGGATGCGTCCCCCGCTGATGAAGACTTCCCAGACTTCGCGTCCGTCTTTCATGACGCGTTTGGGGTCGATATTCACGGTGATGCACTGACTCCCGAACCGGCGTGCGGCCTCGCGGATGAGTTCCGGATCACGGACGGCCGCCGAGTTGATGGAGACTTTGTCGCTCCCGGAATTCAGCAGCGCGCGGATGTCGTCGATCGACCGGATGCCTCCTCCGACCGTGACGGGCATGAAGCACTGTTCTGCCGTCCTGCGCACGACGTCCAGCATGATCCCGCGCTCCTCATGACTTGCGGTAATGTCGAGAAAGACCAGCTCATCCGCTCCTTCCTGTTCGTAGCGTTTCGCCGTCTCCACCGGGTCTCCGGCATCGCGGAGCTCAAGAAAATTCGTCCCTTTCACCACGCGCCCGCAATGGACGTCGAGACACGGAATGATTCGTTTCGCCAACATAAAAAATCGTCTTTCGTTTCGTTAAATCAAAAACATCGGCACACTTCCGCGAGTTCCCGGACCCGCACAGAGAAAACTCAAACTTCCAGTTTTGCGAACTCGGCGACCGCGTCTTCAAGCCGACTGTACTCAAACCGCCAGCAATCGCAGTGGTGGATGATGTTCGCGACGGTCTCGAAGCCCTTCTGTCCCAGCATACTGTAGCCTCGGCCGTGCCCTCCGAACTTGATGAGCGCCTCGGCTTTCTCCCACGGCGTCCATTTCGGCTCGCTCCCCGGCACGTATTTCGGAAAGATGATCCAGCGCGGAGCAGGGCGTTCCAGCATCCGGTCAACGGCACTCTTCAGAGGCTTGATGTGCGTGATGCGCCCCTTCGTCGTCTCCGGATACGTCAGCGAAAACGTCAGATCGGGCCGAAACGCCTTCAGGACGTCGATCGACTCGTTCTTCAGACAGATCGGACGCGGAACCGGCACCATCCGCGCGATCGGCGGCTCTCCGTCCTGCAGGGAAACCGTATCTTCCGGGTCGATGAGCGTCAGTTCATCCGAAAGCAGCCTCCATCCGGAAAACGCCAGCGCAGCAGCCAGCGTGCTCTTTCCGTCTCCGGAATCGGCCGCCAAAATCAGTCCGCGGCCGTCTTTCTCCAGCATCGCCGCGTGAAAGACGATCCAGTGAAAGAGATTCAGCCACAGGCACCAGTTCATCCCCCACTCCAGGATCGCGCCGGCCTGCGCCTGATGAAAAACTCCAAAAGGCTCCGCATTATCCAAAAAAAGCCTCGCCTGCGGCTTCACGAGCTGCTTAAGGAGCCCGCCCTCCGGGACGACGCGGACATGAAAATCCGTCCAATCCGCCTCCGACAGTTTCGGATAGTCCGCGTACATTTTCTCTACGGCCTGCACGACACAGGGAATTTTGGAGTCGATCCGATACGCAAACGGACCAACGGAAAAATGGAATCGAGCCATGAGATCTAAACCTGAAAAAATAAAAAACTCGAAAATTCCGTCACCGGTCCTGTGCATTATACTCGAAATCATGAAAGATTTCAAGAATCCCCACGTCAAATTTCTCCGCATTTTCAGAAATCGACCATTTGAGTAGAATTTCCTTTTTCGAGTTCCCGGCCGGCAAAGAGCGTCTTTTAGGGACAAAATGGCAACAAATTTTGGAAAAAGCATGAGAAAACTGGAAAAAATTCGGTGCCGGGGCTTGCGAAAAATCCGATTTCAGAATAAGATAGTAAGTAGAGATTTTTTTGTCAAGAAAGGAAAATTCCATGAAAGCCATTTTTTATTCCACCTTGTTGGCGTGCCTCGCCTTCTGTTCAGCCGTCCTGGCTGAAAACGCCGACTATTCCCGAGACGGAGCCTACCGCGGCCCCCACGCTTCCGTCGTCTCGCAGGATCAGAAATTCGTTTACGTCGTAGAGTTCGACGGAGCGCGGATCACCCAGATCGATACGGCTTCGTATCAGGTCACGAAAGAACTCGCGATCGCCGAAACTCCGACTGCCGCCGCCCTCTGGCAGAACGACACGAAACTCCTCGTAACTGTCGCCCCGCAGGGAAAAGTCCTCTGCATCGACATCGCCAGCGGAAACGTTGACTGGGAAATCGCCGTCGGCTACTGCCCGGAAAGTATCGTCGTTCATCCGAACGGTAAGCTCGCCTACACGGCAAACCGCTACTCGACGGACATTTCGGTCGTCGATCTGGAAGCCAAAAAAGAGCTCAAGCGCGTCAAGGCGCTCCATGAGCCGATCTCCGTCGACATCACGCCGGACGGCAAGACGCTCTACGCCGCGAACTACCTGCCGATCGATCCCTCCGATGGTTACGACGTCGCGGCAGAAGTCACCTGGATGGACACCGAAACCTACGAGACCGGACAGATCCGCCTGCTCAACGGCTGCGTTTCTCTCCATGAAGTAAAAGTTTCGGACGACGGAAAATACGCTTTCGTGACGAACAACCTGGCCCGCTACCAGATGCCGACCACGCAGCTGGAACGCGGCTGGATGAACACGAACGCCGTCGCCATCATCGATGCGCAGGCTCGCAAACTCATCAACGTCGTGCTTCTCGACGACATTGACCTCGGCGCCGCCAATCCGTGGGGCGTTGACATCACCAGCGACGGCAAAACGCTCATCGTCTCCCATGCCGGTACCCATGAGATCAGCGTCATCGATGCCGCCGCCATGTTCGACAAACTGGCCAAGATCGCCGAAGCGGAAGAATCCACCGACGCTCAGGGCCAGAAAAGCAACTACGGCTACAGTTCCGCCTCCAGTGCCGATGTTCCGAACGACCTCGCCTTCCTCGTCGGTCTGCGCACCCGCGTGAAACTCTCCGGAAACGGTCCGCGCACGGTCTCGCTGGCCAACGGGAAAGCCTTCATCCCGATGTACTTCAGCGATACGATCAGCGTCGTGGATCTCGAAAGCAAAAAAGAAGTCCAGAACATGGTCCTCAACCCGAACTTCGAGCTGAGCTTGGCGCGTAAAGGGATCCTGACCTTCAACGACGGCGAAGCATGCTTCCAGCAGTGGCAGTCCTGCGCCTCGTGCCATCCGTACACGCGCATGGACGGTCTGAACTGGGACCTCATGAACGACGGCCTCGGCAATCCGAAGAACGCGAAATCCCTGCTTCTCTCGCACGAAACGCCCCCGACGATGATCTCCGGCATTCGCGCAGACGCGGAACACTGTGTCCGTTCGGGCTTCAAGCACATCCTCTTCTCGGTCCGTCCGGAATCCGACATGGTCTCGATCGACGAATACCTCAAGACCATGAAACCGCTCCCCAGCCCGGCTCTGGTCAATGGCGAACTCTCGGAAGCAGCGAAACGCGGAAAGGACGTCTTCTACCGCGTCAACTGCCATCAGTGCCATGACCCGGAATGGTACTATACCGACATGCAGATGCACGACGTCAACACGGAAAACCCGTTTGACCGACGCCGCGACTTCGACTGCCCGACGCTGTGCGAAGTCTGGCGTACGGCTCCGTATCTGCACGACGGACGCTACCCGACTCTCTACCAACTCTTCAAGGATGGCCAGCACGGCGTCCAGAAAGGAGCAGTGGACAAACTGACGGAACAGGAACTCCAGGACCTCTGCGAATTCGTCCGTTCCCTCTAAACTCTTGATCGAAAACCAAGGGAGCAGACCGGCCGTCTGCTCCTTTTTTTAGACAAGATCATCAAATTTCTCCCCTTTTTCTCCAAAAAATTTCAAAAAGTTCGAAATTGCTCTGGATTTTCTTCCCGGAAAAAACTAAAATAAAAGCGATTTTATTTTCCGAAAACCAGCAGGAACGCTATGCAAGATCAACAAAAAAACTTTTTCCCCAACGCCTTCCAGATCCCGGATGCTCTGCGTCTGACGGTCTGTCTGGTTTTTTGCACGCTGTTTCTCGGAAACGTCACCGGATGCGTTCGCAGAAGACTGACCATCAACAGTAATCCCCAAGGAGCCATGGTCTACGTCGACGGACACCAGATCGGAAAAACGCCGGTCTCGACCGACTTTACCTACTATGGCACACGCAATATCCGGCTTGAACTGGACAATCACCAGACGCTCACCGTAAAACAGAAGATCACGCCGCCATGGTACCAGTTCCCGCCGTTCGATTTTTTTGCAGAAACGTGCACGCCTGCTGACATTAAGGACTCTCAGATCTTCACCTACGACCTTCACCCAAAAACAGAGGCCAACGACGACCAGATCCTTGCCCGTGCGCAAAACTTCGCTTACGAAGGAAGCCGTTCCATCAATCCCGACGGATCGCTCGGCACGCCCATCACGTCACAGAATTTTCAGCCGCGGGTCGGAGGTGATCCTGACGCGGGTTTCCATTCTGCTCCATCTGCTGCTCCATCTGCAGCTCCATCTGCAGCTCCATCTGCAGCTCCATCAGCAGCTCCGTATCCAGCACAGTCCGCTGTTCCGCTTCCGGATTACGGCAGCGGCATGATGCCTGCGGTTCCTGGATCCGATCCATCCGTTCCGTCTTCCATTCCGCAAACGCAAACCGTACCGGCCGCGGATCCCAACGCATTTCCTACCGGAAGCGCTGACTGGGACACACCGAACCGTTACCCGCAAAATCACTGAACTCTCGTGAATTTCCCAACCGTTCGGCACACCGTTCGGCACACCGTTCGGCACACCATTCCCGAAACCGAGCCGGAAGAAGACTTCCCCCCCCCTGCCTGCCGCCATTCACGAGGCGTTTTACTCCCCTTTTCCATTTACGGAGAGAATCATGAACCTCACCACACTTTTACTATCGCTCGCTTTCCTGCCGACGGCATTGACCCCCGTAAATTCCACGCAGTTTTTCATCCCGCCCGATACACCCTCCGTCATCATGTTTGAGTCGGATTCCTCGGTAGAAGCAGACTCGGGAAACGCGCAGGAGAACGCCTCGGAAACGGAGTTCATCCTTTGCAGTGTCAACGGACAGGAACTTCAGCGTCTGAATGCGCAAACGCAAAACGTTCCCAATTCCGGGAAAAAACGCCTCGTTCTGGATCTCACGCTCCCGCAAGGGTACTTTGAACTGCGCGCAGCTGCGACCGGCCAAACTTTCGGCATCGTCTCTCTCCCGCCTTTCTGCGAAACGGAGACGCAGGATCTCCAGAAACTCGCGGATCCGTTTTTTGCCATTGACGGCGCGATGTCGTGGCTGGTGCGTCAGAATGATCTCGACCGCCAGAGAGACGAAATGGTGCAGATCGCACGGCGAAGCGGCATCGGCATGATCCGGGACCGTCTGAGCTGGAACGGATGCCAAACGAAACCCGGAACGGAAAACATTCAGCTCGAAACGCCCCGTCACTACGATTCCTGCCGAAAAACGGCGATGCGTCACGGGGTCCTCGTGCTGGAACTCTGCCACGACGCCCCATCATGGATGGAAAAAACCGGCACAAGATACCCAAAAGACCTTCACGCTGCCCGCGATTTCTGGAATGTCGTCACTCCGGCGTGGAATCGGACCTGGGGAGGCATGGAAGTCTGGAATGAACCGGAGATCTCTTTCGGCGGGGAACTGCCGGCGGATCAGTACGCAGCGATCCTGAAAACGCTCGCATACCAGCACCAGAATTCGCCCGCAGAGAAACAGAAACTCAAAGAAACCGGACTCCGGACTCCGCTCGTCGGAGGAGTCATGGCGACCTGCCACAGAAAATGGCTCGATACCGCGCACGAATGCGGAATGCTCGGTCTCTGCGACGTTTTCAGCTTCCACACTTACGCACGCGCACCCGCAGTCGAAAAGATCTACAGCAATTTCCAAGCGTGGCTGCGCGATTCCGGTCAGCCTGAAAAACCAATGTGGCTCACGGAATGCGGAAGACCTTGGGCTCTTGGACCCGGACGGCCGCCGCAGGAGCAGGATCTCACCAGTGCGATCGACATCGTGATGAAAGGCGTCGAAGCCAAAGCTTTCGGCATCCAGCGCTACTTCCCGTTCGTGTTTCCGTACTATGAAGAACGTGAAAACAATTTCGGCATGATGTCGCGTGACTACACGCCGCTGCGTTCCATCGCGGCATACGCGCAGTTCGTCCGCGTCATGGCACACCGCGAATACCTCGGAGATCTCCCGATCCCCAATGGAGGCTGGACGCACGCACGCGTTTTCTCGCCGTCACGTTCCGAAAGCTCCTCACTGGATGACGCAAAGAAAAAGGCTCTCACCGCAGTCATTTACGCTCCAGAGCCCACAGCACGAAAACTCTCCCTTCCCTGTCCGATCCTCCATGCCGAGCGCGTCACGGGAGAACAGCTTCCCGTTGATCCTCAAACGAATTCGCTCGAATCGCCTGACGGATTCGTTTACGTCTGGATCGCAGAAACGGACGCCCGGAAGTTCCTCAACACACAGACGAACATGAACCGTCTCCGCGCAGAAAAACTGGGGGCTCCCAAGGCCAAGACCGACATGAAAGCCGGCATTTCTCCCCTCGTTCTCCGATACGAACTGGACGAAGAAAAGATCCTCTGGAACGCGGCCGGCTACCTCTTCCCCACGCACTGCGAGGAAGAAGTCACGCTGAAATTCACGGTCTCCAACCTCTCCGAAACGTCCCGGACCGTCCCCGTTTCCTACCGCGCTTTGTGCGCAGGAACGACACTCCGCGGCCCTGCGGAACTCACGGTGCCGGCAAACGGGACCGCCTCGTTCGACCTCCGCGTCATACCCGGAACCGAGTACCTGAAAACGCTCGAATTCTGCCCAATCGAAGTCACGGCGGAAGACCGGATCGTCGTGAAACTCCGAACGACCGTCACGCTGGATCAGCTCCTCTCCACCGCAGCGGAAACTCGCAGACTCGAGCTGCTCGAGTTTTCACGATGGCGTCACTCTTCTGCCCCGTGCTGCGATAAAAGAAAATTCGCGCAGACAGGCGATACGTGGACGCTCATGGCGCACTTTACGGAAGGGGACCACTGGATCTATCCCCATTTCACGCTGCCGGAAAACGTAGACCTCTCGCAGTTCGACGGCGTCATCGTGAAGGCAAGATGCTGGGATCACCACCAAAAAACGCAAGTCCGATTCTTCGCTTACCAGCCGAATGGCGCATTTTTCACCTCGGAAAGCATCATTCCGACAGACGGCGAATGGCACGCTGTACAGATACCGTTCTCAAACCTGACGCGCTGTACCGCAGCCGGCGGTGAACCTGCTGGTGATTTTGACCCGAAAAAAGTCCGAGACATTTCATTCGGAGCAAATACGAAAGGGGATTCGATCATCGTAGAGATCAAAGACTGCTTCCTCTACAAAAAATAGACGCCTCCAAGAAAGAAAAAACGCTGTCCCCGAAAAGACAGCGTTTTTTTATTCAAGCAAACGTGAATTTCGAATTACTCTTCTTCGTCTTCAACGACTTCTTCTTCCTCGTCTTCAACGATTTCTTCTTCGTCTTCGACTACTTCTTCTTCGTCTTCAACGACTTCTTCTTCCTCGTCTTCAACGATTTCTTCTTCGTCTTCAACGACTTCTTCTTCCTCGTCTTCGACTACTTCTTCTTCCTCGTCTTCAACGACTTCTTCTTCCTCGTCTTCAACGATTTCTTCTTCGTCTTCAACGACTTCTTCTTCCTCGTCTTCAACGACTTCTTCTTCGTCT
>JAFQOH010000191.1:0-25741 GCA_017403345.1 Thermoguttaceae bacterium | reverse complement strand
TCAGTCTGTCAGTCAGTCAGTCCGTCAGTCAGTCTATCCCTGAACAAAGGGATTCGTCGAGCGTTCCACTCCAACGGTCGTCGCGGGACCGTGGCCGGAGTAAAGGACCGTTTCGTTCGGCAGCGCATAGACGACATTTCGGATGCTTTCCTGAAGCTGTGCGAAGTTTCCGTCCGGGAAATCTGTGCGTCCGACTCCGCTGTAGAAGATCAGATCTCCCACGAACGCCGTCGGTTTTTCATCTTCCGAGACCGTCAGCACGTAAATGACGTGCCCTGCCGCATGGCCGGGAGTTTGGTACGCGGTGAGATCCAGTCCGGCAAAGGTGACTTTTTCCACGTCTTTCGTCAGCTTCACATCCGCGGGCGGAAGGATCAGATGAACGCCGAAATGGTGTGCCAGGTTCTTTTTGGAGTCCGTCAGCTTCACGGCATCCTTCTTCCCGATCACGATCTTCGCCTCTGGAAAAGCCTCACGGAGCGGTCCGATCCCTGCGATGTGGTCCGCGTGTCCGTGCGTGCAGAGGATCGCGGCGACAGACGTCAGGTTTTCCGTTTTCATGAACTCCAGAAAACGTTTTGCCGAAAATCCCGGATCCACGATGACGCATTCGCTTGCGCCTTCATTCCAGATGACGTAGCCGTTTTCCTCGCAAATATCCGAAACGATACACTTGACTTTGACCATGAATTTCCTCTCTGTCTGAATTAAGGGACACGCGCCGAAATACATTTCCGGTACACTTTCCGGAGATCTTTCTGTTTTCTGTTTTCTGTTTCCGAGCGTCTCCGTACGCTCATGATTTTGCCGTCTACTTCTTTCCCATCTTCCGTTTCTGCTGGAAAAACGCGCTGAGCATTCCCGCGCACTCCTGCGCAAGCACTCCGCCGCGCGTCTCGCAGACGTGATTCAGACGGGAATCATTCAGAAGGTGGAAAAGTGTGTCGACGGCTCCGGCTTTCGGATCGGCTGCTCCGTACACGACCCGCGGAACTCGTGCCTGAACGATGGCACCGGCACACATTGGACACGGTTCCAGCGTGACGTAAAGCGTACACTCTTCCAGCCTCCAGCTTTTCATGGAGGCCGCTGCCTGCGTGATGGCGATCATCTCGGCGTGTGCCGTTGGATCTTTCAGCTGCTCTCTCTGATTGTGTGCCCGGGCAATGATCTCGCCGCGGTACACGATGACGGCTCCGATCGGGACTTCATCCTCCCGCTCGGCATAGCGCGCCTCTGCGATCGCCTCGCGCATGAAATGTTCGTGGATCAGGTTTTCGTTGATTTCGATCGGATCCATACCAATGCCATGAAAAAATGAAAGGAAAACGGGAAACGGAAACAAAATTTTAAAAATCGGCAGAAAAACGCCAAATTCTGCTTCCATTATACCGTGAATCTGAAAATACGCAAGGCGGACCCCAAAATTTGCGGATTTTTTTACCCAACTGTCCCTTTTTCTCAGGACTCGCCGGGAATTTCTTTCGTGGATTTAAAAATCAATGCCTTCAGGGTTGAATTTTAAATTTTTTATGCTAAAATAAATTTTCAGACAACATTTTTGTTTTTCATTAAAATTGGGGACCGCCCCAAGGAGAATTTCATGAAAAGAACCTTCCTTCCGCTTTTGATTTTGATCTTTTTTCTGTCCATCCCGCTCTCTGCCGCGGAATCGGCCCGTGAATGCGGAATTTTTCCCGTTCCCCGTTTTTTGACGGACACCGGGAAGACTTTCCGATTTTCATCCATTGACGAGATCCGGGTCTCCGGGATCGAAACGCCGACTTCCCGCTACGCGGAAGAAATGATTTGGCAGACACTCGCCAATCGTTTCAATTCGGGAAATCTTCCGGAGAAGGAAAAAGATGCATCCGCCCCGAAATTCACGATCATTCTCGAAACGGAAACGGCAGATGCCCAAAGCTGGAAAGAAGCGTTTGACGGTGAATTCCCCGAAACGGTTCCCGCGAATGCATTCCGGATCCAGTTTGAGGAGAATTCTGTCCGGATCCTCGGCAATGACGCCAACGGTCTGATTTACGGAACGTACGCGCTGCTAGACCTTTTCTCGGCGGATCCCGAAACAAAAACGATCTCGCTCTCTGCGTTTCAGGCAGCCGACTGGCCTTCCATTCCAATGCGAGGCAGACCGCATTTTGTTTTGATGCAGAATCTGGTCCCGGGAGCACTGGACGCCTACGCGCGCGCAAGGATCAATTACGTGGATGTGCGAGACAATCCGAAAATGCCGGAAACTGCGGTTTATCCGCACCGTGCAGCGCCGATGGGGTTTGTGCCCGGCCAGGAGATCGATGAGAAAAATGTCCGCCGGGTCATTGAGGAA
Organism: Thermoguttaceae bacterium; assembly: GCA_017403345.1. Lineage (GTDB taxonomy): Bacteria > Planctomycetota > Planctomycetia > Pirellulales > Thermoguttaceae > RGIG3701. The sequence continues at coordinate 23,397 of JAFQOH010000191.1, read as the reverse complement.
GCGCATCGCCGCGCAATGTTTGTCTACGCGTGCGTCGCGGCAGCCACGACAAAACGCGCAGGCGGCATCATCGTCGGATTCGACAAACTGGACGAAAGCCGATTCTACGAAAACGTAAACCGCTCTTTTGAGCAGCTCCTGGCATTAGGAGCGGACGGACTCTGGCTCTCCTTTGACGACATCGGCGCAGGCTCCGACTCCAAAAAAGCGATCGCCAATTTCATGGAGCTCGCCAAAAAGCACGGACTTTCCGGGAATCAGCTCGCATTCACCCCGGCAATCGGAGCGTACCAGAAGATCGACCATCCGCAAAATCACGATCTGAGCAAAATTCCGGAATTCAACGCGATCCAATGGTACTTCACGCGCGTTCCGTGCCAAGCGGATATGGAACTCTGCAAAAAAATGGGGCTTGAACTGAAACCTGCCTGGTGGCACAATCTGATCGATATGCGGGCTGGATTCCAGAATAATGCGAATATCGTCGTTTCACTGCGTCCCGGACGGGTGGAATCCGCGACGTTCCGGCATTTGGGATACGAGCTGGAAGCCGGAGAAGAGGTGAAAGCCGAAGAAGAAAATCCGATCCCGCTCCCTGCATATATTGAACTTCACCCGCTTTCCGCCGGATGGCACAAACCGAAATGGGATGCCGTCCGAAATGTGCCGCAGTTCACGGATAATGTGATGCTTTTCTGCATTGGAGGCGGTTTCCCGGAAGAATATCTCATCTCCATGTTCGGTTTTTGGGCGTGGAATCCGGAAAACTTTGACTGGGCACGCTGCCAAAATGCCATCTACGGCTGGATCTACGGACCGGAACTCGCGCAGACTGCACAGGAATTTGACCAGAAACTGATCGAGCTGAAACTGATGTGCGTCAGACCCACGCGGCATTTCAAGCCGGGAGTGAACTATCCGCCGCGTCTGCGTAACGTGAAGGAGCGCGGGAAAGCACTCGCTCTTCTGGACGAACTGGACGCCCTGTGCGCCAAGATCCAGGCAAACGCCGCGAAAAATTCCGCGTTGAATCGGGATCGTCTTGAGATCGTGTACCTCGAGCCGATGCGCAAAACGCTGGAGGTCGCCAGGATCTGCGTCGAAGCCGATTTTCCGGAATACGATCCAGAAAAAGCCAAAACGCACAAGAATGATCCGGAATATATTCGGAACGTGGAGGCCATTTATTCCAAGCTCGCACCGGAACTGAAAATGATGGATGCGTGGAAAGCCAAGGCACTCCAGGCGGAGTGATTTTCGGAACCTGACGTTTCCTTGAAGGAGATCGGCATGAAATTTAACTTTCACGCTGTTTCAGTGCCGTTCCGATTTACGCGCGGCGAAAACAGATCGCTGAGGCGATCGAGACACTTCCCAAAAGGAAAGGCTGAAAGTGCGAACATGCGAACTGGCAATTTCAAACCAAAAGGAGTCTCCATGAAAAATGCCTCCCCATCGTTCCTGATTTCCCTTCTGCTCCTTTTTTTTCTTGCTGCGCCGGTCTTCGCGGTGGTGGAGGAAGGGGCAGGTTCCAGGGATTCCCGAGTCTCATGCGATTCCATGCATGGAAAAGTCCTCTGCGGTTACCAGGGCTGGTTTACGGCTAAAGGTGACGGGAGCGGAGCGGATTGGATCCACTACCAGAATGCCGGGAAATTTGAGCCGGGGTACGCCGGCATCGAGATCTGGCCGGACATGAGCGAGATGGAAGACTCCGAAAAATACGAAACGCCGTTCCGTTTCGCAGACGGTTCTCCCGCGTACGTTTTCAGCTCGCAGGATCCCCGGACCGTCCTGCGGCACTTTGAGTGGATGAGAGACTACGGGTTGGACGGCGTCATGCTCCAGCGTTTCTGCTGCTCTCCCCGAAATCACGCTCATCTCGCCCGGCTCGATACGGTCCTGAAGAACGTTCGCGCCTCAGCAAACGCGGCGGGACGGTGCTGGGCACTGATGTACGACCTCTCCGGAAAAAGCGATCAAACGATCGATTCGGAAGTCATCGCGGACTGGAAACGGCTCATCGACACGCTGGAGCTCGGCCGTTCTCCCGAAGATGCCGCGTATCTCCATCACGCAGGAAAGCCCGTCGTGGCGGTCTGGGGGATCGGTTTCAGCGACGGACGGCGGTACACGCTCGAGAAAACGCGCGAACTCATCCGATTCCTGAAACACGACCCGAAATACGGCGGATTCACCGTCATGATCGGCGTCCCGGCGTATTGGCGCGAGCTGAAAAACGACGCAGTCTCCGACCCGCTTCTTCACGACGTGATCCGTGAAGCGGACATCGTTTCGCCGTGGACGGTCGGACGCTTCGGTACGCCGGATGACGTGCGGGATTTCGTTCGCCGCGTGACGATCCCGGACATGAAATGGTGCGCAGAAAACGGAGTCGAGTACCTCCCCGTCGTTTTTCCCGGCTTTTCCTGGCAGAATCTCCAAAAAGGACGCGGCCAATACGCTCCGTTCAACGCGATCCCGCGTCTTGGCGGCGAGTTCCTCGAAACGCAGTACCGCGAACACGTGAATGCCGGTGCGTCGATGATCTACCAGGCGATGTTTGACGAACTGGACGAAGCGACCGCCATCTTCAAATGCACGCCGACACCGCCCGTTGGCGAAAGCCGATTCCTCGATCATGACGGCCTGCCGAGCGACCATTACCTGAAACTGGTCGGCAAATGGACCCGGATCTTGCGGGAAAACGTTTCCCAACGTTCCGATGCAAAATAAAAGCGGTCCATCCGGGAACTGCGTACCGATCAGATCTGATCTTTACCACTGAGAGCGCAGTGCAGAAGAGACGCGAAACGCACTGAAAAGAAAGAGGAAAAAAGGGAGTGAACGTGCCCTGACACGAATTTCACGGAAAACACGAAAAGACTCAAATGGATTTTTAAAAATCAAAAAAATTTCGCGAGATCCGTGTTTTTTCGTGCTTTTCGTGTTCACCCTTCTGTGTGTCTCAGCGCGTTTTCAGTCTCTTCCGTGGTGAAACGGGTACGTACTTCCCGGATAAACCTCAAAAAATTTTCATTTTCACGCAAAAGTCTGCAAATTGCTCTTGATTTTTTCTCTTAAATCGGCTAAAGTTCTAGACAGTAGTTTCAGAAATTCCGTTTTTTTATCAAAAAGACGGCATAATGAATGGGATCAAAAACCGTTTGTTTTGGAAGATCATAAAGAAGAGAGGTTCTAATGACACATCGTTTTTCCAAGCTGTTCGCCTCCCTGTGCGGAGTCGCAGCAAGTTCATTCCTTCTCGTCGGTGCCGCGAATGCCGACCTTACTGCAGCCGGCGAAACTGCGGCTGCTCCGGCCGCTGCCGGAAGCACTGCTGCTCAGCCGGAAGTGGATCCGGAACTGAAAGCCGCATTTGAAGACTTCACCGCCCTGAAATTTGCAGACGCGATCGCGAAACTGGATAAAGTTCGCGAATCGAAACCGGACATGGCTCCGTCTCAGCTGGTTCTTGCGTCCTGGCTTGCTCAGGTGCAGCCGCCGCAGCCGCAGGCCGTTCGTCAGGCGATCGAAGTTGCCGTCACGAAGCACGGCGACGACCCGGAAGCCTACGTCATTCTTGCAGAACTGAACCTTCAGAACAGCTGCGTGACGGAAGCCGAGACCCTGTTTGAAAAGGGTGCCTCCCTCAACGCCAATTTCACCGGAAGCCAGAAGCGCAAGAGTGAGATCCAGAAACGCATCCTCATCGGTCAGGCTCAGGTCCAGGCTCTGCGCGGCAGGAATGATGAAGCAAAAGCGACTCTTGGTGCCGTTCTGAAGCTCGATGCGGAAAATATCGGTGCACTGAACCTTCTGGCGCTGATCTCCTTCAACACGGAAGACTACGCCTCCGCGATCGCTGCGTACACGAAAGTGCGCGAGATCCAGCCGACCGCCCTGCTTCCGGAAGCCCGCATCGCCATGATGTGCCAGCAGAAAAACACGGATGAAGGCAAGAAACTGGCTGCCCAGTACATGAAAGAAGCCATCAGCAAAGCTGAGACCGACCCGCAGGTCCGCATCGTCGCCGCCCGCTGGTCCCTCATGATCGGCAAAACCAAGCAGGCTGGTCAGCAGGCGGATTTCGCGATCCAGCTTCTGGCGAAACAGAAGGAAGCAAAAGCTGACGATGCGTTCGTCAACAATCTGTTCCTGGAAGCCAATCTTCTTCGCGGAATCATCGCGCTCTACGATAAAGATTACGCCACGGCTGAAAAATTCTTCAACGTGATCCTGACGGAATCCCCGAGCAACTTCGCCGCGACGAACAACCTGGCTCTGGCTCTCTGCGAACAGGATGAAGCGAAACAGAAGAAAGCCGTCGAATTCGCGCAGGTGAACATTGACCGCTTTGGCAACCAGCAGCCGATGGTGTTCTCCACCGCCGCGTGGGTCATGCACAAAATGGGCCGGTACCAGGAAGCCGCGAATCTGCTCCAGCGTCATCTCCAGATGACCAACGGCAATATGTCCTCCGACACGGCCTACTATCTCGCTGCGAACATGAACGCGATCGCGGACTCTCTGCCGGCTGAAAGTGCGGAGCAGAAGACCAACATTAAGAACCAGGTTCTCGAGATCATCACCAAGACGCTTGAAAACGAAGCGCCGTTTGTGATGCGTCCTGAAGCGGAAGCTCTCAAAGCGGAACTCAGCAAATAAGATCAGCCAATAAAATCTGAAGGGAAAGGAACGGCGGACTGGATGCCGTTCCCTTTCCGACTCCGAATCGTACGTTTCACTGTTTTTTCATCGAAGAAAACAGTTGAGACGTGCGTTTTCTTTTTTTATGCCTGCTTGGGACACACTTGCTTTGCACCGCTTAATCGATGACACCACCGATATTCAGATGCCAGATTTGGTAATTGATCACCAGAGCATAAAAGATCCAAAGGACCTGCGGGAGCAGAAGAGCCGCTGCGCAGCGGCAGATCGGAAGTGTTGCGAGCAGCAAAAGCAGCGAAACACCGAAGATCCAGATCAGGTTAATAAACCCGCCGAACGGATCATGCCCGTAAAAGAACGTGTAGCACCATACGATCTGCAGCAGCATAAGGACTGCATAAAGTACCAGAACGGGCAGCGCACGGCGGCAGCCGGCCTTCCGCCACGAGATCCAGACGGATGTGCCGAGGAGGAAATAGAGAAGGATCCAGACCGGTAGAAAGATCCACTGCGGCGGCATCATTGCAGGTTCTGTAAGCGTCGCGAACCAACGGAATGTGGAAGGCTGAAGAAAGAGACTGGAGATCCAGCCGGACGCAAACGTCAGACCAACGAAACCTACCCAAGGAAAGACTTCATGGCAAATGCAGTCTGCTCCGCCGCAGTGAGTGTAGCCGGTACAGCTTCCGGCGTGACGTGCGGAACAGAGAAGCTCTTCACGCGCGGCATTCGTACTCCTTTCACCCTCGTTTTTCAGCGTTTCGTAAAGTTTTTTGAAATACGGTATCTTTTCTTCGGCATTTTCATCGGTAGAAAATGTGCCTGTGCCGCCAGCCTGATTTTCCATCCGATACGTTCTGCCGTCCGGTGCATGAGTGTCTCCGGAGTGCGATTCCGTCTGCGGGAGATTTTCACCAGCGTTTTCACCCGCGTTTTCGCCAGTTTTCTCATTCAAATTTTCATTCATTTTTTAGATCCTCTGAAAAAATCAACTGAAAAGCCGGTTTTCCTCTAGGAATGCGAGCTCCTGCCGACCTCCGACAGCGTACCGCTCCTTGAAAACCGGATCGGAACGGGAACGAACTCTCCATTCGAAACGATTTTTCTTTTTCCAACAGAAAGTTTCCCGTTTGATTATAGAGTATCTGGAAAGAACGGCACACAAAAAAGCAGAAGATGGACCGGCGTCCGGACCAGCCAGACCTCAAGTGCGGGAAGTCTTAAAAACAGTGTGAAGAGCCGGAAAACAGAGACGCGTTCACAAAAAAGCAAAGGGAAACGAAAGTTCCGCGCTTTCCTTTCCCTTTACTTTTTCATTTTCATTTTCATTTTCATTTCTTTACGCTGAACTTTCGTCAGGAAGAGTGAAGGACCAGCATTCCCACAAAAGTCCAGATCGCCAGAAACAAAATGTTGAAGATCCAAATGGCTCCATCCATGATGTTCACCTTTTTCCTCGATCCCTTGAAAACACCTCGGCATTCGTTCCATTATTTTGGAAATCTGCAAAATGCCGTTTCGTTCATCGGCAGGTCTTGGCCGAAAAATGAGCCGGATCTGCACAAAATACTCAAAGAAAAATAAAAATTTAGGTAAAACTTTAGAAAAAATGGGAAAATCGGCACAAATGGACGAAAAAACAGAAAGAATCTTGCCGGGGAGACTAGCCAAAAATCCAATTTTGTGTTAAACTAAAAGAAATTGGATGAAGAGTTCCTGAAATTTGAAATGCGGTCGGGTGACTGTGTTTTTCGGAACGCTTCATCATTCCAGTTTCCAGTTTCAAAAATTCCACCTGCCTTTCCTTGAATGGAGTTTTTTATGGATCCCGCTTTGCGCCGCCTCCTTTCAACGTCCCCGTCGCTGTTCGTGCTCGTATCTGCGTGTCTTTTTTTCCTCGTTTCGGTTTCCGTATCGGTTTCCGCGCAGGAAAAAATCGAACTTTGGCCGGGATTTGCTCCTGGTGAAACGGTTCGTGAGCCGAATGTGGAACCGAACGGTGATCGTGCGACGCGCGTCACGACGCCGTTTCTGCTCGTTTACCGACCAGAAACGGTCACGTCAGACGTCTGTATGCTGATCCTTCCGGGCGGCGGCTATTCGACCTGCTTCTACTTTAATGAAGGGATCCCGAACGCACGGTGGTGGAACACGCAGGGCATCACGGCTGCCGTCCTCGTTTACCGTGTTCCGCGGCCGACCGGGAAACCTATCTACGTATCAGCCTGGCAGGACGCACAGCGAGCCGTTCGGATCCTGCGCTCCAATGCGCCGAACTGGGGTCTGGATCCGGAAAAGATCGGCGTTCAGGGGTTCTCGGCAGGTGGACACCTCGCGCTTCTGACGGCACTCTCCAGCCAAACGCAGGCGTATGAGCCGCTCGATGAACTCGATTCCGTACCGTGTCACGTTAACTTTGCGCTTCCGGTCTACCCTGCCTACGTTCTCGACGATGGGGCGGCGGGGCCGAATCAGAGAAAAGGAAATGATGCGGAACTGGCTCCCGGTCTGAATTTCGACGCGAGATCCTGTCCCATGTGCCTCCTTCACGGTGACCGAGACATCTACTCGCCAATGGGGGCCGTCCGGATCTACGCGGAACTTCGGAAAAAGGGGATCCCGTGTGAGCTGCACATTTTCGCCGATGCCGTTCACGGTTTCATGTTCTGGAACGACGCGCCGAATACACAGTCATGGCGTGCCCGCGGTCTGGAATGGATGAAAGTCATGGGGTACGTTCCATAGTCGGCGCAGGTATGGGGGTGCGTTTTCCCTGTGAGGTGAACGGCACTGTTTCCCCGTCCTGAAATTTTCCTTAAATTTAGAATTCAAAAACCGGGAAGCCAATTTCCCGTTTTCCTTAAACTTCACTATTCAGAAAATCAGAAATGAGGCATTTTTCATGAACGCTTTACCTTCACTTCTTTTGTGCGCACTGTTTTCCTGGACGCTTCCCTCTGCCGACATGACGGCGGACGGCTGGGTCGCGCTTTTTGACGGCGAAACGACGTTTGGATGGACCAGCGAGACTCCGGATTCCTGGACGGTGGAAGACGGTGCGCTTTTGGGATGCGGTCCTGCCCGGATCGAGACGACGACCGCGTTCAAAAACGGAAAGATCCAGTACGAGACCCGCCGTGCAGCCTGTGAACCATGGGAGACTAAAACTGCGGAGATCGTTGACGGTGCGTTTGTTCTTGAAGTCGCGGAAGGCCAGGCAGTGAGTTTCCGAAACGTTTTCTTCAAGCCGGAAGGAATGAAAGAGATCTTCAATGGCCAAGACCTGACCGGCTGGAAAACGTACCCGGAAATGGACGGAAAATTCACCGTGAATGCCGATCTGAAGCGTTTGGAAGCCAAAAATGGACTGGGAATGCTCGAGACGGAGGAAGCCTACGGTGATTTCGTTTTCCAGAGTGCCGTTTCTCTCCAGCCTGAAGTCAACTCCGGTTTCTTTTTCCGCTGCATTCCGGGCGAAAAACTCAATGGTTACGAGTGCCAGCTGAACAATTCGGTCATCGACGGAGACCGGACGCAGCCGAAAGACGCGGGGTCCGGAGCGATCTTCCGCCGCACGGTCGCCCGTTACGTTCCTGCGACGGATCCGGAACTCTTCTACGTCACCATCATCGCGCGCGGTCCTCACATTGCGACTTGGGTGAACGGTCTTCAGATCACCGACTGGACTGACGAGCGGAAAGCAAATCCTAATCCCCGCCGCGGTCTGCGAGTGGAACCAGGAACCATCATGCTTCAGGCGCACGACGTTACGACGGACTGCTACTTCCAGAACATGAAGATCAATTCTTGGGATTGAACTCTCTTGGGATCGAACTTCTCTGGGATCGAACCTTCCCGAAACGAAAAAAGGGACGCACCGAAGGAGTTTACGCCTTCCGTGTGTCCCCTTTTGTTTTTTTCTGGGCTCTATTTGGCTGTGAGCAGATTTACGAGCATGGTTTTTCCCTGCGAATCATTCAGGACCGGGCTTTCACGTTTCATCTGCAGATAGTCTCTTTGGACTGCCGCAAGGACACGCTGGGGATCCATCGTTCCGCCAAGTTTTCCTTTAACGAAGACGCGGTCCTGGAAGAGAAAGATCGAGATCGCTGCGTCTGGGATCTCACGATTGAGCCGATCTTCCGTGAGTTTCGCCCATGACGCGAGCGTCTGGCTCCGCGGGTCGCCGTTTTGTACTTCGACACGGAAAAGCATGGGCTCGAGCTCTTCGTCGATGAACTCAACTCGGACGCGTGTCTGTCCTGGGAATTTCCCGATGAGCGCCAACTGCGTGGAACTCAGTTCCAGCGAATCGCACGCAGACGGAGTTTCGACTAAGATCCTGCGGACCGCACTGTCTGCGTTCAGTACGACTCCTTCGCAGGGACGGAGCGTCACGAGACGTTCCTCAAGCCCCGCGTCGGCAAACAAAAATGAATTTGAGGCATCTGCGTTTGCCTGAACGCCTGCGGAAACCGGAGTCTGAACGCCTGCGGAAACCGGAGTCTGAACGCCTGCGGAAACCGGAGTCTGAACGCCTGCGGAAACCGGAGTCTGAACGCCTTCGGAAACCGGAGTCTGAACGCCTGCGGAAACCGGAGTCTGAACGCCTGCGGAAACTGGAGTCTGAACGCCTGCGGAAACCGGAGTCTGAACGCCTGCGTAGGTCTGTTTGTGGCGGGGCTGTGGGGCGGCAGGAACGGAAGCAGGAACGGAGGCTTGAGCGTTTGCGGGCACGCTGCTTTTGGCTCGGCGTTTCTTGCCGGAGAGCTTCACGAATCCCGGCGCTTCACTTTTCCCTGAATTTTCGCTTGCCGCAAATTCTCTGGCATTCGGATCCTGCACACGCTCTGTCGGCGCTGCCCCGCGTGCGTTGGGATCCAAAACACGGACGTCTGAAACTGCGCCACGGGCGTTTGGATCCAGCGTACGGGGATCCTGAGCGTGTGCTTGTGCTCGAGTTTGACCGGGCTCCTGAAGATCCGATCCTTCCGGATCCGAAGTTTCCTGAAGCGAGTCCAGTTCCTGACCGCTTTGGAGATACGTTTCCTCCGAAGCAGACTTTGGCTTTTTGGAGGCACGCAATTTTACGAATCCCGGCCGGCTTTCTTCCGTTCCTTTGGCATCAGTACTGCCGTTTGGATCTTCCAGAAGAAACTGATCGTCCGAGAGTGCCGCAGGATCTGAAATTTGATGCGGAGCCGCAAGCGCAGCATTGGATCTTGCTTGGTTGGGACGCGGTGTCTGCGTTTCTAAACGGCGCATGACTTCATCGACAGTACGTTCAACGACCCGTTCCGCGATCTGATCTGCGAGTTCATCTGCGAATTCACCTGCGAATGTTTCGGCCGTCTGTTTGGAAAGTTCCTGCGCTGCATTTTCCACGGCTTCATCTGCAACTTCCCGTGCGATCGTTTCTGCGGTCTCTTTTGCCGTCTGGCGAGCGGTTTTTTCTGCCGTGTCGCGTGCTGCTGCTTCAAGTTTCTTTTCGGTCTCTTTCTGAACGGTCTCTTTGGTAGAGACTTCTACGGAAATGAAGGATTCATTTTTAGTACTGCCGTCTCCTTCGTGTTCCGCATTCATTCCCGATTCCGGAGACTCCAGGATCAATTCTCCCAAAGCATCAGCGTGTGAATTTTTCGCTTTTTCGGGAGTTTTCTCCGGTTTCGCCGGACTTTCTTCTTCATCGCCTTCAAAATTCAGGAGCAGCTCGTCTTCTGAAATGGTTTCCGGTGCGCGGGAGCCTTCGTCCGACTTTGAAATTTTCATCTCAGCCCCGTTTTCTTCAGCCGTTTCTGCTTCTGCTTCTGTTTCTGCTTCTTTCATTTCCTCTGCAGGATCTGCCAGGAGCAGATCGGCGTCTTCCGTCTCGGCGCTTTCTTTGGCGTCGGCTTTGGCGTCAGCGTTTTCTTCATTTTGTGGAGGTTCTGCCGTTTTTTCATCCGGAGTTTCATCCGGAGTTTCATCCGGAGCATGAACGACTTCGATCTGAAATTCACCGTCCGCATTTTCCTGAAGTTCTTCCGAAATTTCCGGAGCTGCGCCGCTGGAGGCCGCGTTCAGGATCGTTCCTGCCAGTTCTTCCACGAGTCCATTTTCTTCGGTCTCTTCATCCAAAACGTCAAGCGGCCGAGCTGCCTGTGCGTCCTGTGTGTCCTGTGTGTCCTGTGCCCGAGCTGCCTGTGTGTTCTGTGCGGCGGAAACGGCCTTGGGATCCGTTGGGGCTTTGGTTTCTTTTTCCAGTTCTTCCTGCGGGATGAGCAGAAGATCGACCTCCATTTCCTCTTCCGCAAATTCTACACTCGTTCCGGACTCGTCAATACTCTGGAGCCGCACGTTCTCGTTGGTTTCGGGAGCATCGGCAAGATGCTGGATCAAACGGATGGCGTCTTCTGACTCTTTCCCATTTGAGAGCGAGTGGACCGCCGCAGTCGAAATGGATGCCGTGTCGACTGAGCTGGAGATCGCAGAGCCGGAGATCGCAGAGCCGGTTTCTGTCTGTCCTGATTTCGGCATTTCCGTCTTTTCTTCTGCGGGAACGCATGAAATGGAGACGGACGTGCAGGAAATTTCGGCTTTTTCCGCGTTTTCTTCGTGGGAAACGGCACTCATGGAGACTGCGCTCATGGAAACGGAGGGAGAAACCGTCGTTTCTGAATGTGCGTCAGACTGCGATCCCGTGTTGCCGAAAGGGGATCCTTGCGTGTGAGTTTCCGTGAAAGGGGCCGTGAAAGGGACCGCGGCCGGCTCGTTCTGCGGAATTGTGATCTGGGAATGCTTCGGAAAAAGTTTTTCCCTTTCGATCCCCAAATCGAACAGATCCAGCTTCGTGCCCGATTTTTTTTCTGCGGGATCCGCGCTGGGATCCTGTACGGCCGACTGTGACGGTGTATCGCTGAGGTGGTCCGGGCTGTCTGTGACGATCTGATCTTCAGTCTGAAATTCAGTCTGATCTTCAGTCTGATCTTCAGTCTGATCTTCAGTCTGAAATTCCTCAGAAACGCGGAGGTCCTGTGATTTTTTGGCCAACTCCTGATTCTGGGAAGCTCGCGTTCCCGTTGAGATCATACTCTCGAGCGATTCGGAAGAAAGTTCCAGATCGAAACGCGTTTCCGGAGCCGTTTCAGCAGCACGGGCACGGCGAGCCGGAGCTTTTTCCAAGCGGCGGACTCGTTTCGGACCATTGAGGCGTTTGGCACTGGAAGCCGTCGGCATTTTCCCGTCCGTTTTGACTTGAGCGGGAGTCTGTCCTGCGCTTTGGACGGTTTCTTCATGGCTGACGGGCCGTACAGTGCCGACTTGGGGACCATTTCCCCAGCTTTCCTCAAGGACTGCGCGGGAAACGCACCGCATGGAATGGAATTTTCCGAGCGATCCTGCGGGTTTTTCGAGTGCCGCAATGGCAGAATCGAAAGAGTTTTCCAGATTCTGCTCCATTTCACTTTGGCGAGCTGCTGTTTTCTGAGGGCCGTTTTTTGACGGCGCAGCCGATTTTTCTGGAAGCTCTGCGAGTTCCGTGGAAACTTCCGCTCCCATCTGGCCGGCGATCTGAGCCGCTTCCGGTTTCGTTTCGGATCCTGCCTTGATTTCCGGGTCGATTTCCGGCTCGAGACTCAATTCCGGGGGAAGATCGAGTGACGGCGGAACGCTCAGATCCGTGTCGATCTCCGCGACCTGGGAAGATCCGGCGGAAGTTTCATCTTTCGGACTTCCAGGGACCTCCAGAGCCGTACTGAGTTCCTCATCCAGCTTTGAGTTCCGCTCGCGATTTTCGGATCTGTCGGCCGTTTGCGAAATTGCGGGGACCGTGCCGTTTGAAACTGGCTGGACGTTCACGACTGCGCTTTCCGGAACTGTCAGGTCGGTGTCGATGCTGTCGGTGTCGATACTGTCGGTGTCGAAGTCTTCGTTTTTCTCTTCGTCGGATCCGTCTGCAAGAACGGGAGGTGCCGGAAGTGCATCCAGCGAGGCGGCTCCGATTTCAGATGGAAGAGCCTCGGCGGTTTCAGAAACGGCATTCTGGGCCAATTCTGAAGCGGGGCCGGGATCAGAAAGCGTGCTCGGAAGCTGGTCGGGAAGTTCACCGGAATGCGCGTTCGGCCCGCCCATCAAGGCTCCGGAACGTGATGCGTCTTTGGGGGCTGAGTTTTCGGAAATGGACGGCATTTCAGACTGGAGGCTAGAGTCTTGGGACGCAAAACTCTGCGGCGCTCCGCCATTTTGCGGCACACTCTCCTCTTCCCAGTTCTGAGGGATCAGACCCGTCCCTTCCCACGTTTTGAGTTCACGTCTTGGGAATTCCTGAACAGAAGTTTCCGCCGACGGTTTCGCTGCGGCTTCATTTCCAAGCACCGTTGCGCTTTCATGCACCGTTGCATCTTGAGTTTTTCCGATTTGCGGATCTGCATTTTTCGGAGCTTTTTCTGATGCAAGCATGATCGATTCGGGAACTGCGTCAAGAGCGGGATCTTCCGTGGGAACTGATTTTGTTTCCGCGTCGGCAGCTTGGGAAGGATCCAGAGCATTACCGGCAGCCGGTGCGATCGGCATCGGTACGGCAGGTGGAGCCGGAAGGGAAGTTAGGCCGCTCGGCAGTTCTTGCGGCAGTTCTTCCGGCAGACTTTGAGGAAGGTCCTGCGAGAAAGTATCCCTGCGCATTTCTTTCTGCGCACTGCTCTGTGCACTGCTCTGTGCACTGCTCTGTGCATCGTGCGGTACCTCACATTTTGCATTTGCAGAGAGACGGGATGCTTCATCCTCGGCAGATGCAGAAACCGTTCCCTCTGCCTTTTTTTCCCAATTGGGATCTACCCATGACGGAAGAGCGGTCTCTTGGGGGGATGGAACGCGGTTTTCTATGGGGTCCGGATCCGCAAGCGAGATACTGTCCGGAAGTTTCTGAGCGTGGACCTCTTCTGCATGAAAAGCGTGCGTCATGAAGAAAATGAGGCCTGCCGTCAAAACCGGGACCGATAAAAGCGGGGCCGTCAAAACCGGGACCGTCAAAACCGGGGCCGTCAAAACAGTCAGAAATTCATCGCACTTTTTCCCCGAAAGCCATGAAAATTGGAAAAGCCCCCAATTTGGCTGCGAACTTCTGCTTCCGTGACGGTCGGCACGTGAGCGGAAAAAAAGTAAAATGGATCTTCTGAACTTTTTCATTTTTTTTCTCATCAGGTTTGGACTCTGGTTAGACGTTCATTCTTATTATCGGCAAGATGAAGTGGGTTGGATCATCTAAAATGGGTAAGTTTTAACGATTTTTTTGAATTTTCTGCCTGTCTGTGCTTGGGAGGACTCTTGCATGGGGCAGGTAAATGGATGGGTGTTCCGTATGGTCTGTGTGGTTTGGTGTGAAGAATGGGATTGCGAGACGGAGGCAGGATGGGGCCGCTTGGGAGCGTTTGCGAGTCCGTAGAGTCCCTCTTTTCGAGAGTTTTTACGGAATAAATTCTTTTTTCTGAAAAAATTTTTTTACTTTTTCTATTTCCTTGAAGAAAATCGTGCCCTGCCCCCCTTTAGAAATTTTCAGGATGCGCTATAATGAGTGAAAATCAGTATTTTTCCGTTTCTCCGAAAATCTTATTTTCGGTATGGATTCGGATCGCACGAGCTTTTCATTATTTTAGAGGACAGATCATGAAAATTTTTACTGGACGCGCAAATCCTGCACTGGCCAAAGGGATCTCGGATTTCCTTCGTCAGCCTTTAGGTAATCTGACGATCACGAATTTCCCGGATGGAGAGATTTTCTGCAAGATCAACGATAATGTCCGCGGTCATGATATTTTCATCGTCCAGCCGACCTGCCAGCCGGTGAATGAAAGTCTGGTCGAGCTGTTGATCCTCATTGAGAGTTTCCGTCGTGCCAGTGCGCGTCGCATCACGTGCGTGGTTCCTTACTATGGTTACGCGCGTCAGGACCGAAAAGACGACGGCCGCGTTCCGATCACGGCGAAATTGGTCGCCAACCTTCTGACCGAAGCGGGAGCGGACCGCATCATCTCGATGGACCTTCACGCTGCGCAGATCGAAGGTTTCTTCAATATTCCGGTCGATCATCTGAATGCAGGGATCATCTTGGACAAATACTTCAAGTCGCTCCAGATCCCGGAAGAAGAATTGGTCATCGTCAGCCCGGATGCCGGCGGTGCGAAACGTTCCCTCAAGCACCAGCATGTTCTCGGCGGCGGTCTGGCGATCGTCGATAAACGCCGTTCCAGCGCGACGGACACGGTCCAGGCAAACATTACCGGGGATTCGGTCGAAGGAAAGACTGCGATCCTTTTTGACGACATGATCAGCACGGCCGGTTCGATCTGCGGTGCTGCGAAAATGATCAAGGACGCAGGCGCAGCGAAAGTCTACATTGCGGCGACGCACGCTGTATTCTGCGGATCGGCAGTGGAAAAACTGAATGCGGCACCGGTCGAAGAGATCGTCGTGACGGACACGATCCCGCTCACTCCGGAACGCACGCCGAACCGTCTGCGTGTCCTTTCTGTCGCGGAACTGCTGGGCGAAGCGATCCGGCGCATCCACTTCAACGAATCGATCAGCTGCCTCTTCCGTGATTCGGAGGAAGGTTAGTTTTTCGAGCGGCAGGTTTTGACGGACGGAACTTGACGGACGGAACTTGACGGACGGAACTTGACGGACGGAACTTGACGGACGGAACTTGACGGACGGAACTTGACGGACGGAACTTGACGGACGGAATACGGCGTTGATGTTTCTAACTGTATGCCGTGCCGTTGCGAGCATCCACAAAAAAAGCACCTGCGATGAGGTGCTTTTTTTACGAAAAATGCAAAAGAGGGGAATCGAACCCCTACGAGTTTCCTCACTGGAACCTAAATCCAGCGCGTCTGCCAGTTCCGCCACTTCTGCATGGTCCGATGAAGAGAGAATTTCTCTATCGGTATTTTTATTATAGCCAGAAATGTAAAAAAGAAAAGGCCCCCGGTGCGGAATTTTAAAAAATTTTCTAGACTCCGGCTGGATCTTCTTTACCAAAACGCCAAAATCCTCCCAATGTGTTTCACAAAAAGGGAGATCGGAATAGAGAAAAGTAAAAAGAGAAACTGAAAATAAAAAATGGACTGGAATTTGATCTTTGAAGCGGGAATGATGGTCTGTTTCGGCGCAAGCTGGCCGATCGGGCTCTGGAAACTTTGGACTTCCAAATCATGCGGCGGTGTAAGTCTGCGTTTCTATTCGCTCATCATTCTTGGGTATGTTCTTGGTCTGCTGCGTTTCACTGATGAATGGAACTGGGTCGGCTGGTTCTATCTCGTGAATATTGCGATGGTCTCCTCGGCAGCGGCATTGGTCATCAGTTACCGGATCCGCGACCGAAAAAAAGCGAAAATGGAGGAGTAAATGCTTTCCTCGACCGGTTTTCCCATCCAGGATCTGACGAAGTGGGGCGTTTCCCTCGCGGAATTGACTCCGGAGACTGTATCGTGCCGGATCCCGCACTTCACGCAGACACAGGCCTTGGCGTACTGTGAAACTCTGGCGCGCAGGCATTACGAGAATTTTCCGGTCGTTTCGTTTCTTCTTCCGAAAGCGCTCCGTCCGCATTTTTTCGCACTTTACGCTTACTGCCGGTGGGCGGATGATCTCGGAGATGAAGTTTCAGAAGACGCACTTTCTCTCCAGCTTCTCGATTGGTGGGAGTCGGAACTCAACGCGCTTTTTGACGGACAGACTCCGCGTCATCCGGTTTTTCTTGCCCTTGGAGAAACGGTAAAAGAATTCGGGATCCCGATGGCGGTCTTCGCGGATCTTCTCACGGCTTTCCGGCAGGACAGGATCCAGAAAGAGTACGCGGCGCGGGAGGAGCTCCTCGCCTACTGCCGCTGCTCGGCAAATCCGGTCGGACGGCTGATCCTTTACCTCGCACGCATGACGGACGAAGAGGCGTTTCGGCTTTCCGATGCTATCTGTACCGGACTTCAGCTTGCGAATTTCTGGCAGGATGTTGCCCGAGACTGGCACGAAAAGCGGAGGATCTACCTTCCAAAAGAGGATCGCGAGCGTTTCGGGTACACGGAGACGCAATTTGCGCAAAACGTTTCTACGCCGGAATTTCAGGCGCTTTTAGAAGAAGAAGTTCGCTGGGCGGAAAGTTTTTTTGAGGCAGGACGCCCGCTGATCCAGAGAGTTCCGCGCACATTCCGGCTTGAGATCCGGCTTTTTCACGACGGGGGAAAAGCGATCCTGAATGCGGTCCGAAAAGAGAAGTTCTGCGTATGGGAAAAACGACCGAAACTCGGAAAATGCGCAAAACTTACGCTCCTTTTCCGTGCTCTGACGCTCGAATGCCTCACTCCCCTGCTCCATTTTTTTGCACGACGATGATCCTAGCCTGCTGATCCAGATCCCTGATCGTGCGCAGATACGTCAGCCCCGGTGTTCTATGGACCATTTCCACGACGGCTTCGTGGATCATCGGACTGAGTTCCATGAGGAAAAAACCGCCGTCCTTCAGGAATTTCGGCACATCGGGAAGCATTCTGCCGATTAGTTCCGTACCGATCTCTCCGCCGAAAAGCGCGGTGTGCGGCTCGTAGCGGTAGACGTTCGTTTCCAGCTCCGCGTCGATCTCCTTCCGTCCAACGTACGGCGGATTGGAAACGATGAAATCAAACTGCGTTCCTTTCGGGAGCGAGCTGAAAAGATCCCCTTCCTGAAACGTGACTCGGCCGCCAAGACGTTCGGCGTACCGCTGTGCATTTTTCTTCGCGACTTCCAGAGCACCGCGTGAAATATCCACGCCGACGGACCGTGCGTTTTTCAAATGCAGTGCAGAAGTGACCGGCAGGATCCCGCTTCCCGTTCCAATGTCGCAGATGGAAAGCTCGGCATCCATCGAGCCGAACTTTTCTTTCACGAGGTCAAAAAGTCCCACGATGAGAAATTCCGTTTCCGGCCGTGGGATCAGAACGTTGGGATCCACAAGAAAATCGATCGAGTAAAACTCCTTGTGTCCAACCAGATACGCGACCGGCATCCCCTGCGCCCGTTTCTGGATGTGCGCCTTGAACGCAGCCCGTTCTTTTTCTGTCGGCTCATAGTCAAACCGTGTGTAGAGATCGACGCGGGTACACTGCATCGCCTCGGCCAGCAAGATCTCCGCTTCAAGCCGCGGGGAAGGCATTTCATGCTTTTTCAGATAGTCCGTCGTCCACTGGAGAAGACGAAGAACGGTCCAGGCATCCGGAGATTCGCTCATTTTGGTCCCTTCTGGAGTAAAATTTCATCCCATTTTTTCTCAATTATACGCAGACAGAATTTTTTGTCAACCGTTTCCATGGAAAACTTGCGCAATTTCTTTGGCTTTTACTCGCATTCTGGCGGATCAGTGCTGGAGTCCGTGCCGATTTTGGGGATACTGCGGACGGAAATTGGGAACTTCCTGCCCGATACGCATTTCCGGTTCTGCGAGGACGGGGCCGGGAACCGTCGACGGAGCGGACTGCGGGACGGTGTTTGGGACCGTGTGCGGGAGTTCTTGCGGGAAAGTGTGTGTTTCCGACGCGATCTGGATCTGGTGAAGTATCTGCGGAAAGGCGGTATTTTGTGGAGCCGTTTTCTGTCCCTGAAGTGCGGTCTGGTGCGCTCCAGCCAAGTCACCGCACTGAAGCTGAGCGGAAGCCAGCCGGGAAAGAAGCTCGGGGTCTTTCGGGTCATTTGAAAATGCGAGCCGGAAAGTCTGCGCAGCCTCGGGAGTTCTCTGCAGTTTCATGAGCGCGTTGCCTTCACAGAGAAGAACCTCTGCGGAAAAATCGGAATTTTCAGAGATCTTTCCTTTTGCTGCGCGTGCGGACTCCAGTGCACGCTGGAATTTTCTCTGTTTCAGGTACTGGTGGGCGAGCGCAAGCTGAAAGTCTCCATTTTCCGGCGCATGAAAAACTGCCTGATGGTACGCATTGAGCGCTAGGTCCTCTTCGCCTTGAAGTTCATACAGTTTGGCCTGCAGAAGCCAGGCGTCTGCCATTTCCGGATCGTGTTTCAGTCCCAAAGTCAGGAATTTCTGTGCTTTTTCGTATTCCGCACACTCAAAGAACATCCAGGAGAGTTTCACGACCAATTCCGGAGTGACCTCGGAATTTCGCACTACTTTTTCCATCTGAGCAATGGCTTCCTGACGCTTTCCCTGATTCCAGAGCGTGTCAGCGTAGAGTGTGCCGGCCTCGATATTTTCCGGATTTGCACGAACCGCCAGTGCAAGCTGTGAGGTCGCGTTCTCCATGTTTTCCTGTTCGATCGATTCCACCGCCTGCTGCACGAACTGACGGCTTGCGATGGTGTCGGCAGACGAAACTTTCGTCCGATACCACACCCGGCAGCCGGAGGCAGAAAAAAGCAGGACCGCGATCTGCATGAAAATCAGCGGATCACGGAAATGGAACGCGCACGGTTTCTTCATGAAATTTTCTTCATGGTTTCAGGAAAATAGGAAATTCAGCCGCCTTGAAAATAGGGCGGGAATTTTCCGGACAAAATCAATTTAGGATAGCAAAATTTCTGATTTTCGGCTAGAGGGAAATTTGCCAGAAACTCTCTTTCAGAGGGATTTGGCAAGAAAAAGAGGAAATTTTCGAAATTTTAGCTTCCCCCCCCTTGAAAGAAATGCAAACTATGGTATACTTAACTCCGTCATTGAGAAATGACTTGATAGATCGCGGGGTGGGGCAGCCGGTCAGCCCGCGAGGCTCATAACCTCGAGGTCGCAGGTTCGAATCCTGCCCCCGCAACTTCAAAACGCTTTTACAGTTCCACTGTGAAAGCGTTTTTTTTGTCCATCCGGGAACTGCGTACCAGCTTCACCACGGAAGTTCACCACGGAAGTTCACCACGGAAGTTCACCACGGAAGTTCACCACGGAAGTTCACCACGGAAGTTCACCACGGAAGTTCACCACGGAAGTTCACCACGGAAGACACAGAAAACGCACAGAGAAACACTGACCTTAACAAAAAAAGCAGTAAAAACAGACGGCTCGAACATTTTTTGATTTTTTAAATTTTTCTTTGAGTCTTTTTATGTTTTCCGTGAAATTCGTGTCTGGGCACGTTCACTGCCTTTTACCTCTTTTCTTTCTTTGGAATGAAAAGCAAGCTCTCGGAGGGTCTGTGCGTTTCCGAGAGCTTTAAAGGTTCTTATGGGAAAGGTTCTTATGGGAAAAGCACTGAAGATCTCATGCTGTCGGTTTCTGGCGGCATTTTTCCATCAGACGCTGAACGTAAAGTCCGCGCGCCAGATCCGGAGAGCCGTCGAGATTTTTCCCGGCTGCGACATTGTGCAGGAAATGCGCCAGCGACGTGCAGTGTGCGCGAGCCCAGCCGATCCCGGATTTCGCAGCAGGAAAATCGGTATCTGGATCCTCGTAGCGGTTTCCGACCGGGATGCGCGTCCAGCCAGCCTCGCCTCCGAAAGGGGACGTGGGGCGCTGGCCGTCGAACCAGCCGAGGAAATGCGGATCCTGAACGTCGAAGCGCAAAGCTCCGCGAGTCCCGTAGATCTCAAGCGTCAGGTCATTTTCCGTACCGTGAGCCATTTTGGATGCGTGAAGCGTGCCGATGCTCCCCTGCTCCGTACGCCAGAGCATCGCGATGGAATCTTCCGCACGTTCCGGATCTTTTGGGACTGCCGAGGCTTCCAGCGTGAAGACGTCCTTCAGAGGACCAGCGAGCCAGTCGGCAAGATCGATCAAATGCGAGCCAATGTCCATCAGCGCTCCTCCGCCGCACGATTTCAGATTCTTCCAGCGAAGCGGGCGCTCCGGATCCACGTGCGAATTCTGAAGATATGCTCCGCGAAATTCCAGGATCCTGCCGAGTTTTCCCTCTTCGATCATGGCTTTTGCCTTCATCGCCGACGCAAAAAAACGCGTGTGGAACACGACGTGCGAAACCCCGCGGTACTCCGCAAGCAGCGGTTCCAGTTCGTCCGCTTCCGCAGCGTTCAGAACGACCGGCTTCTCGCAGTAAATGTGCTTTCCGGCACGGAGCACGGCTTTGAGCGCCTCAAAATGCAGATGATTCGGCAGGCAAATGTCCACGATCTCCACATCGGGATCATTAATGGCCCTCCGCCAATCCGTCAGCGGCTCGGCCCAGCCTGCGAGCCGCGCTGCTTTCTCTGCCGTTTCCATCCGCGAGTTCACGACGTACCGGATCTCCGGCTTCAGCGGGAGCGGGTCTGAATAAAAAGGAAGCGTTCGGTACGCATAGGCATGAACTTTTCCAATGGAGCCTCCGCCAAGAAGTGCAACTTTCACGGTCCTTGCCGGCTCTGCTGGCTTTACGGGGTTCTCTGAGGCCTCTGGGCTTTCTGGCTCTGAGTCCTCTAAATCGCAGAGGTATTCATCCTCGAACTCATCAAATCGACCAAGAACATATTTACACATTGGGTGCTTTCGATTTTTTTTACCCATCACTGCTCCTC
The DNA here is from genome assembly GCA_017403345.1 of Thermoguttaceae bacterium. Classification (GTDB taxonomy): domain Bacteria; phylum Planctomycetota; class Planctomycetia; order Pirellulales; family Thermoguttaceae; genus RGIG3701. The sequence goes on along the minus strand of JAFQOH010000191.1, from coordinate 2,268 downwards.
CTTTTATCTGTTTTCCTGTCTAAAACTTCTGACAGTATCTCTGTCGGCTCTTTTGTGTAAATTTGTTTAAAAGTATTCCGCTGAAAAGATGGAAGGGCGCAGAAATGCACTGAAAAGAAAAGGGAAAAAAGGGAAAAAGAGGCCTTGCCGAACGTAAAATTCGGCGTGATCTCACACAGAAAAGAGCGTCACGATGGGCGCTCTTTTTATATTTCAGGACACAAAATCCCCCCTACCCCGCTCCGTCGAATCAGAGCGGGAGGGTAAAAAGTCCAAATTCTAAACGTTCAGCAGATACCTGTTTTGCTTAGTTCTGCTGACGGGCATTCAGCTTACCGTACTTGACGGCTTCTTCCGGATCCGGCTCGAAAGCGGCTGCTTCTTCAGCAGTCGGGACGGCGAGCGGACGCACGACGCGGAAACCGACTTCTTTCGCGGAAGATTCGTACCAAATGGATTTCGGGATCTGCGGATCGTCCTGGTTCCAAGATTTGTTGGAACCGAAACGGGTCGCTGAGCGCAGATTTTCGGCATCGTCGTACCAGGAACCGCCGCGGGCGACCGTGGAGTAACGTTTACGGCCTTCGGTGGACGTGTACGGATTTTCGGCGCCGTCAGCGTCTTTGGCGTAGCCGTCTACCAGGTACTCGTCAAGGCACCATTCACGAACGTTGCCGTGCATGTCATAGAGGCCCCACGCATTCGGTTTTTTCTGACCGACTTCGTGGTATTTGTCGTCTGCATTGTCATAGAACCAGGCATACTCTTCAATGTCTTCATCACCGAAGCTGTACGGCGTGTCCGTTCCGGCGCGGCAGGCGTATTCCCATTCCGCTTCGGTCGGCAGACGATAGTAGCGGCCCGTTTTTGCGGTGAGCCACTTGCAGTACATCTGAGCTGCGTAGACCGACATCGCGATCGCCGGGCAGTTGTCTTTGCCCATGTCGAACGTCATGTCCGTGTACGGCGGGGTCGGACGGATCATGCCGTCGGCGACTGCTTCCAGTTCACCAGCCGCGAAACCGCCGGCCGTGCGGATCTGCTTTTCAAGGCTCGCGGACCACGCTTCGTATTCCGCCCACGTGACTTCGCATTTGCCCATCCAGAAAGCATCGACTTTCACTTCGTGCTGCGGGCCTTCTGCGGCATTGTCGATGCCGAGATATTCGTCAGCGTCAACACCGTACTCATCCAGTTCGTCTTCAGTCGCGCCCATCATGAACGTACCGCTCTTGATCGGGACCATGTCGAACGTGATCTCCGTACCGGCGATGACTTCCGTGTACGGTTTCATTTCATCTTCAGTTGCCGCGTCCGCGTTTTCGACCGGAGCCGCTTTGCTGAATTTGGAGAGCCACTCTGTCGAGTTGACCTGCCAGGGGCGAACGTCGTCGGCCAGTGCAAAAACGGCGCTTCCTGCAAGAACTGCGCAGGAAATCATTCCGCAAATAATCGGGCGAGTTTTGATCATAGAAAATCTCCTTTTATGGAAATGAACCAAAATAAATTTATTCTGATTATAGTCGATTTTTTTTATTTTACTAGGGGGCAGGGCGGTTTTTCGCCAAAATACACGAAATTTATCCCTCGAAAACTTCCCTATTTTCCCCAATGTGACATCTTTTTTTTATGAAATCGCAACTTTTTTCATAAAATCCAGACTTTTTGGGGATGCCCCTTGACTTTTCTAGGCACTTCTTTTATACTAAGTCAGTGGGCCGTCTGTCTGTGTGCGGGCGATGGCGGAAAGCGACGCGAGACGCGCTGCTTCCCCAGGCGATGGTTGAAAGCGGCGCGAGACGCGCTGCCTCCCAAGGCGATGGTAGAAAAGCGACGCGAGACGCGCTGCCTCCCAAGGCGATGGTAGAAAGCGACGCGAGACGTGCTGCCTCCCAAGGCGATGGTGGAAAGCGGCGCGAGACGTGCTGCCTCCCAAGGCGATGGTAGAAAAGCGACGCGAGACGCGTCGCCTCCCAAGGCGATGGTTGAAAGCGACGCGAGACGTGCTGCCTCCCAAGGCGATGGTAGAAAAGCGACGCGAGACGCGCTGCCTCCCAGGGCGATGGTGGAAAGCGGCGCGAGACGTGCTGTCTCCCCAGGCGATGGTTGAAAGCGGCGCGAGACGCGCCGCCTCCCAAGGCGATGGTGGAAAGCGGTGCGAGACGTGCTGTCTCCCAAGGCGATGGTTGAAAGCGACGCGAGACGTGCTGCCTCCCAAGGCGATGGTAGAAAAGCGACGCGAGACGCGCCGCCTCCCAAGGCGATGGT
>JAFQOH010000190.1:0-13850 GCA_017403345.1 Thermoguttaceae bacterium | reverse complement strand
GGCGGATGACGATGCCGGTTTCGGTGACGACGATGACGACGACGCGGCAGCGGATGATGATGCCGGTTTCGGTGACGACGATGACGACGACGCGGCAGCGGATGACGATGCCGGTTTCGGTGACGACGATGACGACGACGCGGCAGCGGATGACGATGCCGGTTTCGGTGACGACGATGACGACGACGCGGCGGCGGATGACGATGCCGGTTTCGGTGACGACGATGACGACGACGCGGCAGCGGATGATGATGCCGGTTTCGGTGACGACGATGACGACGATGACGGCGACATTGAAGCTCCGGAAGAAGCTGAAGAAGATCCATTTGCGTAATAAAAGCAATTTATGATCTCAAAAAACTGGAATGAATTGATTTCTGCGATCCACAACACCGTGGATCGCGGATTTTTTGTAGTGACGGGAGGCGGCAGCATGCTCATTTCCCGTCTTCTTTGTATCCCTGGTGCCTCGCAAACGGTACTGGAAGCAGCGATTCCTTACAGTCCGGAAGCCCTGACCCAATTTCTTGGCCGGCAGCGCCCAGACCAATTCTGTTCCGGATCCACAGCGCGCCGGATGGCGGTTTCGGCATGGCATCGTGCCCAGTCACTTGCGTTAAAGTCTTCCGAAACCGATTTGCCGTCCAACGCGATTTTTGGATTTGGCCTCACGGCAACCCTCGCGACATCGCAGGAACATCGCGGAGAGCACCGAGCCTACGCATCCCTCCATACGCTTGACCGGACCGTTTCTTGGACACTGAAACTTGAAAAGGGGCGGCATAGTCGTGCTGAAGAAGAGGAGCTCGTTTCTGATTGGGCTTTGGAGCTGCTTGGTGAGCACTGCGGTCTGCTTCCGTGCCGGCATGAACCAACGGAGGAGGCGTATGCTCCTGAAGTCTGGAAGAAGATCATAACGCAGGAGCTTCCCTTTGCTGAATTGCATCGGGACGGCACATTTTCTGAAACGCTTTCTCCGAACACTGTGGGAATTTTTCCGGGGTCCTTTGATCCGATCCACGCAGGACACTGTGAAATGCACAAAATAGCGGAACAGTTTCTCAACGGGCCGGTCATTCCGGAACTGACGCTGTTTAATGCAGATAAACCGCCGCTGGACTACGTGTCGATCCGTCAGAGGATCGAACAGATTTTTGCGGAACCGCGATTTTCCGGCAAATCGCTCCTTCTTTCGGGACTTGCGTACTTTACGCAGAAATCGAAGCACTTTCCGGATCGAACGTTCATCGTAGGAATGGATACTCTGGATCGGATCTCAGACGTAAGATACCATTTTGGAGAACGGAGCTTACTGGAGCGCTCTCACCGGCTTCTAAAAGAAAATGGTGCCCGGTTTTTGGTGTTCGGCCGAGTCAAGAAAACTTTGGCTGGCGAGGAGTTTGAGTGTTTTGATCCTCAAAAAATTTCACCGTTTCTTGCGGAACTTTGCACTTTTGTGCCGGAAAAAGAGTTTCGAAACGATCTTTCTTCAACGCAGATCCGTAAAAAACTTTCCCTAAACAGTAAAATCCCTTGAAGTTCCTGCTGAAATCTGCATAAATCCCAAAAAATTTTTCTTTTTTTGGGGGAAACACTTGACACATGCCGGAGATTCAAGTAGAATAAAGAAATTGGGTTTTCGGTCAGTTAAAAACTGGAAAACCTAAAAAAATACAAAAAATATTTTATTCAATTTCCTGCCGGAAACCGGAACCTTTTCCTTTGTGAACCCCCCTGCCGGTCAATTCTGGATTCGTGGAAATGAGGTTTAAATTTTTTTCAGAAAGGATAGAACCATGTTTGGAATTAGCACGACCCAGCTTCTTATTTTCGGCGTTATCGCACTTCTCCTTTTCGGTACGCGCCTTCCGGCGGTTGCCCGTTCGTTTGGACAGAGCGTTCAGGAATTCAAAAAAGGTCTGAAAGATGTGAATGATGATGTGGAAGCCGATGTGGATTCTGCAAAAAAGGATAAAGATGCCGAATGAGCACGTTCGCCGTTGAAATCAGTTCTGCGGTATTTTTGGGCCTTTTTGATGTTGGCTCCATGTTCGTCATTGCCCTTTTGGCCGTTCTCCTTTTTGGCGGAGATCTGCCGAAGATGGGGCGTAAATTCGGAAAGTTCTATTCTGAATTTCAGCGTAACGTGGGAGCGTTCAAAAGTGAAGTTTCCAGCGTCATGAATGACATTACGTCGGACATCAACGACCCATCTCCGTCCAGATCGTCGGTTGCGCGTTCTTCCGGAGCCTCTTCTGCGAAGAAATCGGCGTTAGTCAAAGACGAAGACGAGATCGAGGCGTCTGCACCCAAGTTTGAGCCGCCGAAAAAATAGAAATGGAGAGGGTCCGTGCTGCGCGTTTGCCGCAGGACCGATACTCTTCTTACGCACAGAGTACATTTGACTTCCCTTTATGGAGATCTCATTTTCCATGAAGGGAAGTTTGTGTGTTGCATGGTGGAAAAAACGCACGGTAGAAAAGCGTACAGCAGGAGAGCGTACGATGGAAAAACGGAAATCAGGGATGAAAAAATGACTGCGCGCATCTTTCAGCTTTCAAAGCAGAATATTGATAGATCTCCGGCCGACATTGCGGTAAATGCCCTTCGAAACGGCGAGCTGGTCGTTTTGCCGACGGAGACGGTTTACGGGATCGCGGTCCGTGCAGACGATCAGGCAGCGGTAGAGCATCTTTTGGCTGCGAAGAATCGTTCGGAGAAAAATCCGTTTACGCTGGCATTCAGCGGGATCCCGCAGCTTCTGAAATTCGTGCCTCAAATGTCCGTCACGGCAGAGCGTCTTGCTCGGCGCTGCTTTCCCGGTCCTGTCACTCTCGTCATGAACGCGGATCTTCCTGAAAGTGCCGTTTTTGCGCTTCCCGAGGGCGTCCGGCGCTACATCATGCCGGAAGATTCGATCGGGATCCGGGTCCCGCAGAATACTTTTACGCTTGAAGTGCTCCGAAAGGCGGATTTTCCGATTGCGCTGACCAGTGCGAATCTCTCCGGGCAGGTCGATTCCACGTCGGCAGAGGAGGTGATCCAGGCTCTCGGCGACAAAGTGGACTTGATTTTCGATGATGGTGACTCACCGCTGAAACGCGCGTCTTCTGTGCTTCAGTTTGCCAAAAACTCCAACATTTTCCGGATCCTGCGTGCGGGAGCGGTTTCCAAAGGGCAGCTGGAACGGCTCGCGCAGCCGCTGATCCTTTTTGTGTGCTCCGGAAACACTTGCCGCAGTCCGATGGCGGAAGTGCTAGCACGCGCGATCTTAGCGCAGATGCACGGGACGGTCCCCGAGAAGGTCGAGCAGGAGCTTGGGATCCAGTTTCTTTCGGCTGGAACGTACGCAAACGATTTCTCTCCTGCGAGCCCGAACGCACGGCACGCCATGAATGCCGTCGGTTTGAGTCTTGCACAGCACATTTCCAGACCGGTCACTCCGGCACTTCTCGAATACGCGGACCTGATCTACGCAATGACGCCTGCACATTGCCGTCAAATGACCAGCATCATGCCGGAGATCTCGCACAAAATATTCACACTTGCGAGGACTTCCGGAGGGATCTCGGATCCATACGGCGGGTCGATCGAAGTTTACGAAACGTGTGCCAGACAGATCCGCGAAGCACTGGAAAAAGAGTTTGCTGCTTCCGATTTCCAAAAAATCGCCTTTTCTGACCGAATATAATGAAGTCGGACACGGTAAAGAACGGGGAACTGGAGAGCTCCGGCAGGTGCCGTCTGATTTCAATGCAGGAGAAAAGGAAATGCACGAGCACACGATTTTGGGGATCCATTCTGAAAACCGAATGGAGCAGTCCGCACAGGTCCAGAAGATCCTGACCGAGTATGGATGCAGCATCCGAACACGGATCGGACTGCACGAGGTCCAGGAAGGTGTCTGCGCACTGGACGGGGTCATTCTTTTGGAACTTTTCGGCGACCAAGCGTCCTGCGGGGAACTTTACGCAAAATTGAATGAGATTCCCGGCGTCGAAGTCCAAAAAATGGTCTTTACGCACTCGACTGTCTGAACTTTTCGAAGAAAGAGAGAAAGAAAAAAGCTCACCGCATTTTCACGATGAGCTTTTTTTGCGGCTATCTCACGATTTTTCAGGCGATTTTGCCCGTTTTTTTCAGGTACGCGATCACTTCATCCGCCAGTTCTTCCGCAGATTTCTCACCGCCCTTCAGGACGATCTCGGCATTCAGCGGTTCTTCGTAGGGATCGTCGATTCCGGTGAAACCTTTGATCTCGCCGGCGCGGGCTTTTTTGTACATTCCCTTCGGGTCGCGCTGTTCGCAGATCTCCAGCGGAGTGTCCACAAAAATTTCCACGAAATCACCTTCCGCGCTCTTCGCACGCACACGGTCGCGGTCCACACGGTAGGGGCTGATGAACGCGGTGATGGCCAGGATGCCGGCATTCGCGAAAAGATTGGCGACAGCGCCGATACGGCGAATGTTTTCCTCACGGTCCTGTGCGGAGAAACCGAGGCCGAAACGTTTCGCAAATTCTTCACCGTGAACATCCAGAAGCATTTTCGGAGCTGCGTTCAGACCATGGCGGACATTATCGCCGTCAAGCACGACACTGTGAACGCCCATTTGATTCAGTTTGTGATCCAGAACGTTCGCGATCGTGCTTTTACCGCATGCGCTCAGACCAGTGAACCACAAAATGCCGCCTTTATTTCCGTTAAGTTTTTCGCGGTCTTCACGAGAAACGGAATTTTCGTGCCACACGACTTCGACTTTTTCTTCGATTGCCATTTTTTTCTCCAAAGGGTTCAAAATAAAAATCAAAAAATACTATCCTTTTAAATTTTCGGTCAAATGGACCGTAAATTCTATAAAATTTTACCAAATTATCAGAAATTTACGAGGGGGGGGGAGGAAATTTACGCATTATGCCGATTCTCTCAAAGTTCGCTAAAAAATCGCCATTTTTGAGGTATTTTGCCTACATTTTGTAACTAAATGACTCTGCTTAAATTCTCTGAATGTGTCATGGAAAGCAGATCTGCTGGAAAAATTTCAAGAAAATTTGAGAAAATTTACTTTTTTGGGCAAAATCAATCTTTACGCAATTGGAAAAATTTGAGAAAATGCTTCCATTCAATGACACATTCCAGGGGGCTTTGGCCGCGGACGGTGTTTGATTTCCCAAAAAAGAAACTTTCGGCAGATCGTCGATTCTTGTTCAAAGGAGTAAACAAAAAATGAAATCCAAATGGATGATGATTTTCGGGGCTGCGGCCTGCGGCTTGATCCTGTCTCTTTCCGTCGTTGCCCAGCAGGGGAGCACGACAAAGGCTGAACCCACATTTCGTCCTTCTTCCGTCGCGCTGATCGACGTCAACTACATCATCAGCCAGAACGCGAATATTGAAAAGCAGTTCAAAGCGATCGATGAAAAATACCAGAAACTCCTTAAAGAGGCCGCTGGTGAATCGCAGGAACTCACCCAGCTGCGTGAACTGCTCGGGACCTACGAACGCAATTCCGAGAAATATCGTGAAACGGAACAGCAGATGCTGGCACTCTCCGGAGAACTGGATTCCAAGCGCGTTATGCTCCTTCGTCAGCTGACGGAAGAACGCATCCGTTACTTCAACTCTGTTTACGACAATATCGTGGCTCAGGCAGAGCGCTGTGCGTCACACTTCGGCATGTCGATCGTCATGAACTACAATCGCAAGAAGCCGCAGGAAGATGTTCCGCTTCTCCCCCCTCAGCAGTATGGACCGTACTTTGTTGAGTACACCCAGTTCATGACGGTCCGTCCGATCGTTTGGGCCAAAGAAAATTATGTCGATCTGACCAACGTCATTCTCAAGGAGATCCAGAAAGCCGATCCGACGACGATCCGTCAGACCGATACCACGGTCCAGGCTCAGCCGGCTGCAACGAACGCTGCGGTCGGAACACAGGTCCGCCAGTAAGACCGCGTTGATCCTGTATGCAGTTTTCTCTGAATGCTAACCATTCCGCGTAGTGCCGCAAAACCGCATTACGCGGAATTTCATGAGAAAACTTTTTTGGCACTTCCGGAAAGTGCGTACCGATCCAGGTTCCGATCTCACCACTGGGTGCACAGAAGAGACGCAGAAACACACTGAAAAGAAAAAAAAGAGGAAAAAGGCAGTGAACGTGCCCTGACACGAATTTCACGGAAAACACGAAAAGACGCAAATAAATTTTTTAAAATTAAAAAATGTTCGTGCGCTCTGTTTTTTACTGCTTTTTGTGTTCAGATCAGTGTTTCTCTGTGAGTTTTCTGTGTCTTCAGTGGTAAAACTGGTACGCAGTTCCCGGATGGACCACTTTTTTTATTGGGCGTTTCCTTTAAGCGTTTCCTTTAAGCGTTTCCTTTCCACTTTTTTCATTCGGATCCTTTCCTCATGTCGCAGTCAGGCCTTCAACGCACACTTGCCGCCTCCGTTTCGGTCCATGGGATCGGATACTGGAGCGACCGGGACATCACCGTCACTTTCCAGCCGGCGGAACCTGATTCCGGGATCGTTTTCGTGCGCGAAGATCTTCCAGAAAAACCGCGGATCCCCGTTTCTCCAGAGTACCGCATCTCCATTCCGAGACGCACTTCTCTCGAAAAAAATGGTGCGCGGGTCGAAATGGTGGAGCACATTCTCTCGGCATTGACCGGGATGCAGGTCGATAATTGCGAGATCCGTGTCACAGGTACTGAAATGCCTGGAATGGATGGAAGCGCACTGGCGTTCGTAGAAGCGTTTGAATCCGTCGGATACGAAACACAGGACGTACCGGCACACTCGCTCTCTTTGAACGCACCGCTGCGGCAGGAAGAAGTGTTTTCGGAAAGACACTGTTTCGTCTCGGCAGGACCGGCAGATGCCCTGCGGATCGCCTTTGAGATCCGTTACGCACAGCTGGCTGCGATCGGCACGCAGAATGCGGAATTCCTCATCACGCCGGAAACCTACCGAAAGGAGATCGCGCCCTGCCGAACGTTCGTGACCCGTCAGGAAGCGGAGGCATTTCTCAGTCAGGGACTTGCACGCCGCGCGACTTTTCAGGATCTCCTCGTTTTTGACGACTCCGGACTCATCGGAAATTCACTGCGTTTTCCGAATGAATGCGTCCGCCACAAAATACTTGATCTCATCGGCGATCTTGCCCTTCTGAAGGGAAGACTGAACGCAAAGATCCAGGCATTCTGCAGCGGACATGAACTTAACGCAAAACTCGCGCAGGCGATCCTAGCACAGAACCGTAAAATTTGAAATTTCTGAGGAAAAATGCACGCCGTTTTTCCTCTTTCCTTTTTCTTAAAATCAATCAGGAGAAGATCATGGGTAAAATTGGAATCGGCCTGAATCTCGAAGCAGTCAGGACCAGCCATAAAAGTTTCGAATGGGGCGTTCAGTTCGCGGCGGAACTCGGATACGAATACATTGAGCCAATGGTCCATTGGGGACGGGAACTGCTCTCCGAGGCTCGGTATTTCCATAGTGTTTCGATGCTCGACGATCCTTTCCGCGTCCGTGATGCTGTCGCGCGTCATGGTTTGAAGCTCTCGGCACTTTCCAGTCACTCCCAGCTCTCCAAGCCGGAGATCGCGGTCGAATACCTCAAGCAGGCTGCCCGTTTCGCCAAAGAGTGCGGCGCGCCGATCCTTAATACGCATGAGGGACACAAACAGACGTGGACGACCGAGGAAGAAGATTTCGTTCTGATCAAGTACTCCATCATGGAAGCCGTCAAGGTGGCCGAGCCGCGCGGGATCCGGATCGGATTGGAGACGCACCAGACCTACTCGCTCGTCCCGGACAAATACGAAAGGATCCTGAACTTGGTCGACTCGCCGGCCGTCGGAGCCAACTTCGACACGGGAAACGCCTACCTTGGTGGTCTGGATCCGATCGAACAGCTGGAACGCTTCAAGTCACGCATCATCCACATTCACGCGAAGGACATTTCCCACGAACAGTCCGATGCGGAACGCGGTAAAGTCATGGGGACGGCCGTCGGCTGTGCTTGCGGTGACGGCGTGATCGACTGGGAAAAAGTTGCCGCCATTCTGAAACCCCTCCCGCAGGACATCGTCCTGAGCGTCGAATGCGGTACGCTCGATCAGGCGGCACGCAGTATCGAACACCTGCGCAAAGTACTCGGAAAATAGGATCCTTAACACACGAGGGAAGTGAAAAACTTCCCTCTTTTTTTCGGAGCGATCCATAAAAAAAGCGCGAACGTGAAGTCCGCGCTCTTTTTGTATCGTTGGATCGTCGGTCAAATCTTATTTGGCGACTTTCTTCAGGACGATACGGCTGTCAGCGACGGAGCAGCCAAGTCCTTCGGCATGAACGATCAACGGGTTGATGTCCAGCTCGGCGATCTCCGGGTTCTCGGCGACCAGGATGGAGAGACGGGTAAGCGCGTCTTCCAGAGCCGCCAGGTCGTGCTGCCCCAGACCGCGGTAGTTGTTCATCAGCTTGTAGACCTTCGTGTTTTCCAGCATGCTGTGCAGGAAATATTTGCTCGTCGGAGCAAGACGGAACTGAACGTCTTTCATGAGTTCCGCCGTCGTACCGCCCATACCGAACATGACCAGCGGACCGAATTTCGGGTCGCGGTTGCAGCCGAGGATGACTTCGGTGCCTTTCGGAGCCATTTCTTCGATCAGGATGCTGTCGATCTTGGCGCCCGGGACGTTCTTTTCAATGTTGGCGTAGATCTGTTCGAAACCGGCTTTGGCTCCGTCCGCGCCTTTGATGTTGAGGAGAACTCCGCCCGCGTCGAACTTGTGTTTGACGTCGGCAGACATGACTTTCATGACGACCGTGGTGTTCCATTCGCCGACCGTCTTGGCAGCGTCTTCCGCCGTGGTGACGACGGCACTCTTCAGGAGCGGCAGGCCGTAGCAGGCGAAGATCTCACGGCATTCCGCCTGTGCGAGGTATTTGCTGTCCGCATCGCCGAGTTTTTCCGCGATGATCTGAGCGCACTTCGCTTTGTCGGTGCCTTCGACGCTGACCGGGGCACGGTCGGTGAGTTTGGCCTGTTCGGAAAGCGCGTAGGCAGCGCCGAGGGCGCGGACGGCATCTTCCGGGAAGCTGTAGTTCGGGACACCGCCGTCACGGAGGTTCTGAACGCCTTTCGTGACCATTTCAGCGCCCATGAAGCTGGCGACGATCGGAATGTTGAGGTCTTTGGCGACCTGCGGGATGATCTCGCCGATCTCGTCGATGTCCGTCATGGACTGCGGGGTCAGGATGACCAGACCCATGTCGACGCCGGCATCTTTGAAGACTTCTTTGCAGGCGGCTTCGTAGCGGTCGTGCTTCGCGTCGCCGATCACGTCGACCGGGTTGCGGAGAGAAGCGGCAGCCGGAAGCTGGTCGCGGAGAGCGTCTTTCGTGGCGTCCGCGATCGTTGCGAGGGTCAGACCGTAGCGTTCGGCAGCGTCGGTCGCCATGATGCCGGGGCCGCCGGCGTTGGTGATGATGGCGAGACGATTGCCGCGCGGCATCGGCTGGTTGCAGTACAGAGCGGCGTAGTCGAACAGCTCGGCAATCGTGTCAACGCGCTGGATGCCGGACTGGCTCAGGAGGGCCTGGTAGACCGCGTCGTTACCGGCGAGGGATCCGGTGTGGCTGGAGACGGCTTTCGCGCCTGCGGCGGAACGGCCGGATTTCAGCACGAGGATCGGCTTTTTCTTTTCGTAGAAGATCTTCGAAGCGATCTCCTGGAATTCCGCACCGCTGGTGATGGATTCCAGATACATCGCGATCACTTTCGTGTTCGGGTCGTCGGCCAGGTAGTTGAGCAGGTCGATCTCGTTGACGTCGGCTTTGTTACCGAAAGAGACGAATTTGCTGAAGCCCATGTCGCGTTCTTCGGCAAAGTCAAGGACCGAGGTGCAGAGCGCGCCGGACTGGCTGATGAAGGCGAGGGAACCGGCTTTCGGGGTCTTCGCGGCGAACGTGGCGTTCATTTTCGCGTCTTCTTCGGCATTCAGGATACCGAGGCAGTTCGGACCAACGAGGCACATGCCCTTGGCGTGGACCAGTTCGACGAACTGTTTTTCAAGTTCGGCACCGGCGGCGTCGACTTCTTTGAAACCGGCGGAAATGCAGACGAGAGCTTTGACGCCTTTTTCGGCGCATTCTTCGGTCGTCTGAAGAACGAATTTGCTCGGAACGACGATGACGGCGAGGTCCACATCACCGGGAACGTCTTTGATGGAGGCGTAGGCTTTGACTCCCAGCACTTCCGGGGCTTTCGGGTTGATCGGGTAGACCGGGCCGCCTTTGAAGGTGTCCAGCAGGTTCTTCAAAATGTCGTTACCGCAGGTCTTCGGCTTCGTGGAAGCTCCAATAACCGCGATGGATTTCGGATAGAACAGCGAGTCAAGTTTGCTAACGTCTGCCATATGTCGGCTCCTTAAGCTAAATTGAGTTGATGAAAACAAAAACTACGTACATACTGCTGATTATAGCACATCCAGAATTTCTGTAAAGGGAGGTTGCCGGATTTTTGGCGGGAAAGCGTGATTTTTTCATTCTTTTTTTATCGTTAAGATGAAAATTTCGGAAAGGAATGTTTTTTATGAAAAAGTCTTCTTTCGCGAAAGCTGATTTTAGCCGCAGCTCGAAAAGTGAGCGAAATTTAATTAAAACGCCTCTATTGTGTATGAGAAATAAAATCAACAGTCAAAAGAGTTTCAGCAATAAAGAAAAGCAGGAAAAGAAACGTTTCTCATCCTGCTTTCTGTTTTTTCGCGCGGCGGTTCGTGCTTTACGTCACTCCGCCTTTTTGTCGGCCGGGAGGTATTCGCGGTAACGCATGAGCGACGCGACGGCCATTCCCGTTCCGTAGTAGAGATGGTAGTCGTAGAGCGGGTAATCCCACCACGTGCCGTTTTTCTCCTGAAGCTCCAGAAGGATCGCCGTCAGGTGATTCGCGAATTTCGTCTGGCTCTCCGGTTTTTCCAGCTGTTCCAGGACCCGCGCGGCATAGTAGTGCGCGTAGTAGTAGAAGTAGCCCGCGACTCCGAACCACGCTTCATGCGGGACCGGGCGTTTCCGTCCAATGTCCAGCCAGCCGATGCGTGAGGCCATGCGGGTAAGCCAGGCTTCGTACATTTCCTGCGTCGCGTACTTCGTGTCTCCCCAAAGTCCCAGCGCAAGATGACAGACCTGGGAGCGTCCGAGGCTCGCGGGGGGCTGATTGATGCTGTGCGGTTCCCTCACGAGATACTCACCGTAGGCGAATGAGCCGTTCGGGAGTCTCTGACGCACGAGTGAGTCTTTCGCGCGCTCGATGACGTCTTTCGGCATCTCCACTCCGCATACCTGTCCGTCCGCCATTCCGACGAGCACCGTCCCGGTCACGAAACCGATCGTGGAATTGTTCGGACGCTTGGAGGAGAATTCACCGTCGTGGATCCCGTCGTAGTAGCACCATCCGCCCGTCATGCATTCGCACGTCACGAGCATGTGGAGCTGGTAGCGGACCGCCTCGCGGATCTTTTCCTGACGCTTGGCCAGTTCCTCTTCCGAAAGCGGTTTTTGCGGGAACTTCCGCTCGAACATGAGGCGGTACGTGCTCATTCCGTAGGCGTGTCCCCAGTTATTGTACAGAACGTCCGGCGAACTGCGTTTCAGCTCGAGCATTCTGGTGAACATCCACTCCTCGCATCGGTCAGCAGCCGCGGAGATCTCCGGGAGCAGGGTCTTGAGTTCCGGGGATGTTTGCGGATCTTCCTGAAGGAAACGCTCGACCATGAGGAGCGATTCGAGCACCAGAGCCGTCGTACCTGCGCGATACCCGGCGTGGGCCGTCCCCGGCGCGTAAATGTTCAGACGCTTCGTGTTGCGCGGCAGGCCCCAGGATCCGTCTTTATTCTGGTTTTTCAGGAGGAACTGCACGCCGCGCAGAACGGCAGCGTCCAAGTCTTCCATCTTGACCGGCTCGATCGGGTGCGGCTCGGCAACGTAAAAAAGCGGGTCCTCATTCTTTTTTGCCAGGTCACGAGCCTCCTGAGACGGTGCGGCTGCTTCTTTCTCCGGAGTTTCCGCAGGAGTTTCCGCCAGAAGTCCGTCCGTCATCAGCCCGCCCGCCAGCATGAAGACCGGCAGGACGAGCAGTGCGGCAAAACACTTTTTAAATCGGGAAGAGATCTTCATGAACTACTCCACTTCTGACGCATTTTCGACGATCTTCGTTCCGAGCTCCAATCCTTCGCGGATCTCCACGTTCGTTCCCTGTTTGAAACCGGTCTTCACGTAACGGCGTGTCGGATTTTTGCCTTCGCTGTCTGTAACGTAAACGAAACGCTTCATTTCGTCGTCGAGTTCCAGAGCGGTCTCCGGGATCAGAATGGCATCCTGCTTTCGGACGGCTGCGAGGACGACTTTACCGCGAATGCCGGGGTGGATCGTCATGTTTTCCGGCAGTTCGATATTGGCCTTCCCGCGGCGTTTCGGACCGATAATGAACGGATCCAGTTCCGTCACGGTCAGGGGGATCTCCACATCCGGATACGTATTGACGATATAGTACCCTTTCTGTCCCGCTGCTGTTTTGGAGAACTGCGCTTCCGGAATGTCGAGTTCCACGTAAAGTGCAGCCGGATCCACGAGCGTGAACAGCGGTGTGCCTGCCGCGACCGTCTTGCCGGGCTGAAGGAGTGAAGCGTTTTTCGTGCAGTTTATCCAGTCGCCGTTTTCGAAGTAGCCGTAAAGGAGCATTCCGTCTTCCTCGGCGCGAATTTCGAACAGTTTGGCGTCTTCCTGGAACTCCTGGAATTTCAGAAGTGTGACCTGATGAAGATGATCCGCCTTTTTGCGTTCTACTTCGAGCGCACGCCGGGTCAGTTCCAAGCCGGCGATCTCTGCTTCGATCGCTGCCATGTCTTTTCGGTATTCGTCATCCAGCTCTTCCTCAAATCGCGGAAGGATCATTTTGTGGCTCCAGACATTCTGCGCCTTGGCCAGATTCATATCATGTTCCGCTCCCTGAACGACGATCTTCTGACGCTGAAGGACGATCTCTTCTGTCGCGTCGCACAGGTCGTCCGCTTCGTACATTTTGGAAAGCTGATCGAGTTCCGCTTTCTGATTGCGGTAATTCTGGATCGCGCGTTCAAGTTTCAGGGCCGTCGAACTGGTCGTGATCGCAAGATCGTACTTTTTGTTGTGCGCGTATTTGAACTCGCGATCTTCTCTCTTCCGCATGACCTGCTTGTGCGTGATCTCAAACGTGATGTCCACGACCTTGCGCTGAAGCAGCGCCTTGCGGTTCGCGATCTCGGCCAATTCCGTATCCAGTGTGCGGAGCTGGAGTTCGCGTGCGTAGGCGTCCATCTTAAATTTAATGATCACGTCGCCTTTTTTGACTTTCGTGCCATGCGGGATGACCTGTTCGATCCGGAACGACTCCCAGACTTTCGGCTGAAGAGTAAATGTTGACATTTGTTGGGACCAAACGACGCCGCTGACTTCCGCATTGAGCTTCAGCGGCTGAGCCTTGATCTCAACCGTCTTCCATACTTTGGCATTTTCAGCGGGTTTCTGTTCTTCCGCGGGTTTTTCAGCGTTCTGCTGTTCAGCGGGTTTCTGTTCTGCCGGTTTTTCAGCGTTCTGCTGTTCAGCGGGTTTCTGTTCTTCCGCGGGTTTTTCAGCGTTCTGCTGTTCAGCGGGTTTCTGTTCTTCCGCGGGTTTTTCAGCGTTTTGCTGTTCAGCGGGTTTCTGTTCTTCCGCGGGTTTTTCAGCGTTCTGCTGCTCAGCGGGTTTCTGTTCTGCCGGTTTTTCAGCGTTCTGCTGCTCCGCGGGTTTCTGTTCTGCCGGTTTTTCAGCGTT
>JAFQOH010000189.1:0-11819 GCA_017403345.1 Thermoguttaceae bacterium | reverse complement strand
TGTAGCCGAGTCTGTAGCCGAGACTGTAGCCAAGGGCGTTGCGGATCCCGGTTCAAGTTGCCGCGAGTAGCGGAAATACACGAACGCAGCGAGGGTCGCAGTCGTGAGGATCAGGCGTTCCGGAAAGAATACAAAAAGCGCGGGAAAAGAGAGCGCGTAAAGGACCATGAAGGCGAAGGAAAAGGAACGGTCGGTGATCTCTTTGATCAGCCTGCGCAGCATGACCGCAGTGACGGTCCACCAGACGATCTGAAGGAGCGCGGACGCCAGCCCGGCAGAGTAAAACCAGACGCCGAAGCCGCAAAAATGAAAGATCAGCGTGAGTAAAAGGAAAAGCGGAATGAACGGCATCCACGCGAATCCGTAAAATGGATGACGGAAAATGTTCAGCCAGGTGAAGTTCCAGAAAGAGTAAAAGGTGCGAGTGTCCGTTCCGAAAAAGACGTCGGTCAGGATCCTTTCGGGATTCCATGCCGCATCGCCGCGCATCTGCATCAGTTCGGAGTTTTCCAGGAACGATCCTGCGGTTTTCGGCGCAATGAGAAAACTGGTTTGGGTCGAAGTCCAAAAAACAGTTCCGAACATCAGGAGAAACAGTACTGCCGCGAAAATGGTCTCCGCGCGGGTAAAGGACGTAAAAAAACGTTTAAGGTCCGGCAGGATCCATGAAAAGATCCATCTCCAGCCCCAAAAAAGAAACGGCATGCTTCCCAGCCAAAGGATGGCACCCAGTACAGAAAACGGAAGACTCGGAAGGATCTCTGTTTCTTTCTGTACGATGGATGGGTAAAGTTCACCCAAACTCACGAGCTGGCAGCTGTAACCCGTCAATGTGAGCAGAATGAGGTAGAAAAGTTCGAAAACGGAAGCTTTCTTTTTGGGAAAAACTCCGTTTCGGCAAATAAGAACGTAGACCAAGGCAAAAAACGCAGCCTGAATCAGCAATACAAATACTGCCGGAAGGCGTACCGTGCCGAAAACGAAAAACATGGAAGAAAATGCGATCAAAAACGCCGGAAAATCGAAATGCAGGCGAATGGAACCGGTTTTTTCTTGGGTGGTTTCTGGATTCATTTTCTTTGGTAAATTTTTCTTAATGCTCTACTTTTAGGGTGAAAAATTCCGATATTGCAGATAATCGGTAAATTTTAACCATTCCATTAGTTTGCCAAAAAGGACTTTCGGGCGGATACTGAAAATTTTTCCGCCGATCGTTCCCCCTGTTTGAAACGCAGTTTAGATCATTTCGTCAAAATCATGAATGTACGTGCCTGTATCAAGATGCTTCGCCCGACCCAGTGGACGAAAAATGGTTTTCTTCTGCTTCCGATCCTTTTCGGAAACGCGTTCGCGCATTGGACGGTGAGCCAGATCCTGCTTTTCAGCGGAAGTGCTTTTGCGGCATTCTGCTGCTGGTCAAGCACGGTCTACATTCTGAACGACATTCTTGACCGAAAGACCGACGCGCTTCATCCCCGAAAGAAAAACCGTCCGATCGCTTCGGGAAAAGTTTCGGTCCCGGCGGCTCTCTGCATCGCGATTTTCCTTGCGTTCTTCCCGTTTGTGCTCTTTCTTCTCCCTGCATCCGTCTGGCCGTTTATCGTGCCTGAAATGCTGCGGTGGGTCCCGCTCGCCGGTCTGTGCTATCTGGTGAATTCCATCCTGTACTGCCTCTTTTTCAAGCATCAGGTCCTGCTGGATGTTTTTTCCATCGCGCTTGGTTTCGTCATCCGAGTCACGGCCGGCTGTCTTGCGCTGGATCTGCGTCCGTCCAACTGGATCCTGCTCTGCACCTTTTCGCTCGCGCTTTACCTTGGTTTCGGCAAACGCCAGATGGAGATCGCGTGCCTGAAGGAACGGCCCGGGGAATTCCGGCCGGTTTTGAAACTTTACTCCCGCGAGTACCTGAATTTCCTTTTGGGGATCTCCGGCGCAGTCTGTCTGATCTCGTATCTTTTCTACACGCTCTCACCGGCGACGCACCAGCTCCACCACACAGACGGTC
This sequence comes from Thermoguttaceae bacterium, assembly GCA_017403345.1. Lineage (GTDB taxonomy): Bacteria > Planctomycetota > Planctomycetia > Pirellulales > Thermoguttaceae > RGIG3701. Next base: position 9,814 of record JAFQOH010000189.1, on the reverse strand, counting down.
TGATCTTCACCGTGCCGTTTGTTTTTTACGGAATTTTCAAGTACGCGCAGGACGCGATGCTCGGAACGTTTGACGGACCGGACGAGGTTCTGTTTCGGGATCGGGCGTTTTTCATCAACGCGGTCCTCTGGGGAGCGTGCAGCACGCTGATCCTCTACGGACGCACGGTCATGGGACTGTTTTAGGACCAGCATTCGCAGAACGGCTCTCAGAAAAATCTTCGTTCATCCCTCTTCAAATTTTCCGCACAGTAAAGGAAAAACGGACGGCGCAGCCAATTTGCATCGTCTTCAAACTCCTCATCCTGAAGCAGCTTTTCCTCCGCCAGTGCCGAATGTTCCAACGTGTCCCAGTATTCTAAAAGCTCTTCCGCGGAAACGCTTCCATTCTGCAGAAATTCTGTGTTCCGAGCAATAGGGTACCGATCCGCGAAACGGTACTGCCGCACGAGCCAGGCGTCGAAACGTTTCTGCCAGCTTTCCTGCGTTTCCGTGTTCAGACGATACTCGAACGTTTTTTCTCCCGTGAAGGGGTCTGTAAGGAGTTCCTCCGAAAGTTCCAGCTCATCGAGCGTTTCCGGATATTTTCCATTCTTTCGGTGAAAGATCTCCGCTTCAAGCGCGATCTGAGCCATCCGAAAGCGCGCGTTTCCGTCATTCATGCCGTCATCGATCATCGTGTAAATCGGACACGCGATATTAAGAAATATCCGCGTCAAGCACTCCGCACGGACTTTGGCGGAGAGAAAACCATACGTCAGACGCCAAACAGCCGCTTCCCCGTCTGCATTGAGGACTTCTTCCGCCTCTTCCAATTTCTTCCGGCGCAGAATGGGATCGGATTCCAGACTCGCGTGCCGAAGCGTTTCCAAATGCTCACAGAGTACCTTTCGCGCGGCATTTTCGTCCATCTCGCTCTTCCACCAGCGGAAACGATCCCGGAGCTGCGCTCTCCACGAACGGTCCTCACCATCCGACTCGGAACGGTCCAGAACCATCTGCGTCAAGTAGTCACTCACGAACCACTGGAAGATCCGGTACGTATCGAGCGTTTCCGTTTCGAAGACGTCCTGAAAAGTGACTCTTTCCTGAAGTTCCCGAAACGTTTCACGAAACTGTTCCAGCTGCGCGGACGTGACGTTTTCCGAGAGCAGGACTTTCCAGAAGACACCATACGCGATCTGCTCGATCCTGTATTGCGTCAAAACACTGACGGTATCTCCCATTTTCCCTGCGTGTTTTCCCAGCCGAAAGAGCGCCCTGAGATCCCGCAGCGCGGATCCTGTCTCGCATGCCTCCAAACGCAAATTCGCTCGAAGTGCCAAGGCGCGGGCCATCGTTCGGTTGGCTGCTTGCAAAGCGGCGGCATACGTTGGGGAGCTTTGCTCTTCCATCACAGTCCACGGCATCAGGTACGGTTTCTCTACCGCCTCGACGATTCGGTCCAGAAGAGGATCCAGCGTCTGAAAGAGACGCAGTGCTTCTTCCTGTTCCGCGATCATTTTCGCCGCATCGGGATCCGGAGCGTTTTCTGTTTCCCCGTTTTTCTCCGACGCCGCGCTCTGGATCTCTTTCAGACACGCAGCCGCCGATTTTTCCAGAAGTTTCCTTTTTCGTGCCTCCCGGCAGAGTTCCACGGTTCGATCCAGATCCACTTCCGGCCAATTCGGTTTCAGATCCGGATCCAGACCGAGTTTTTCGCACGTTTTGAGCCAGATCCATTCCCGGCACGGATCTTTCGGAAGGTCAGCAAACGCGCAGAGTTCGTGAAAGACCGCGGGACCAAATTCTTCCGCGAGGATCCGAAAACCATTCTGTTCCAGGTCCTCAAAACACTCCGCATGACGCATCATGACGGCAGTCCCGTAATCGACCGAGCCATCAGGAAATCGGGGTTCCGTGAGACCATGCGTCGCTTTCGTCACTTCCGCAGGAATGAACGTCGAGATCTGTGCAGAAACGATCAGAAGAACCGAGCTGAAAACGATGCAGAGTCCCGTGACTTTTCCCAAACGGCGGGCAAAAGAGTCTTTTTTCTGATCGAATCGGTTTTCCCTGACCGTTCCCCTGGCCAAAAGAAGCCACAGCAGCAGAAAGACGGTGAAAATCGGCAGGAAACCAAGCCAAAGCCAGTGTCCTCTCCGGTCCATGTCGTGCAGACGGCGCACACTTGCGGAAAGGAACGGCGGAAACAGCAAAATGTTCAGTGCCAGAGCAAAACACGCACCCTCGATCGGCGGGAAAAAGACCGAAAAGGCAAACGTGCCCACGAACTCCAAAATCAGGACCCAAAGAAGCACTCTCCCAAATTCCATTCGGGAGGCACGTCCGGAAAGAGATGCGCAGTGCGTAAAAAATACTTTCATCGTTTTCTCCATCAGGGATCCAGCGGCGTGTCAGGAAACGGTTTTCAGGGGGTCAGGATGTCTTTTCCTTACTTTTGATTCCCAGGATATTCAGGACGTCTTTCGGACAGCGACCCATAAAGTCGGTTTCGAGAAGACGGTTTTTGAAAGCCTCCAGAACACAGAACCGGTCGTAGTCGCCGCCAAGTTTGGCAGTCAGGGAGAACGCAAGGTCGAAAACGAGTTCCGCTTTATACAGGTCGGCAATATCGTAGACGAACGGCAGCGGCGAGCCGGAATGGATGAAGCCGATGCGCGGGTCAAAGCCGAGAGAGTAAAGGACGGAGGAGCAAAGCGCGTAAAGTGCGGCATTCGCGGACGTGATGATGCGGTTCGTCGTGTCGCTGAGCTGAAATTCACCCGGAACGTACGCGCGCCCTTTCCAGCCGACACGGTATTTTTCGGAGAGTTCAAGGTAGAGAGCCTTGACGCGCTGCCCTTCCATCGTCATGAGTTCCTTCAAAGACTTTCCGCGAAGATCCGCGTCTGGAAATCGGGAAGCAAACATTTTCCGGGCGATTCCGAGCGACTTTTCAGGATCGGAGGCGAGCGCGAGCTGTTTCTTCAGATTGTACGTATTCGCCGTGGGAGCCTGACCGACCGCATAGAAGATGAGGGAGTCTTCCCCGACCCAGCAGACCGTCGCGTTGAGTGACGCGAGGATCTTGACCGCTTCGTGCGTGATGGAAGTTCCCGGACCGAGCAGAATGGTGGAGATGACGGCCGCGGGGATGCGGAAGTGCTTGCCGTCGGCACTGATCCACTTGATGCTGGAATCGTCGATCTCCATGCGTCCGCGTTCAAAATAGAGGAATGGATACCGGTCGCGCAGCATCGGAATATTCGAAAGCTGCGTGCGAATGATCAGCGGCTGCCCCATGAGAAGACTCCTGTGTTGCGAAAATGGTGAATGGACCACAAATTACGAAACAAAAACTCTTTTCAAAAAACGCTCCCTTTATTTGGAAAATCCAAGTTCTTTTCCGTCGTGCGTCACGAGACCGATCTGTTCAATGTTTCGGTTCCTCCCATTGTACCACAAAAGCCATCGATCGGCCTGTTCATCAAAGATCACGAACGGTTTGTAGCACGCGGAAGCGTCCCACGTTCCTTCGTCCGGGCCGATGATCGGATTTTCCGGAAGACGTTCCCAGTTCGTCAACCCATCCTCCGAGCGCGCGATGCCGATCCGGGCCAGATGCTCATTTTCAAATCCGATGTAGAACATGAGGTACTTTCCCTCCCACGGAAAAACCTGGCACGCCGTCACCTTATGCTGTTCCCACGGAGTGTTCGGATCTGCCGCGAAAACCGGATTTTCCGCGCGTTTCCGCCAATGGATGCCGTCCGTGCTTTCCGCGTATCCGATCGCGTTCGGCTCGTACTGTTCGCCGCCGGAATACCACATCTGGAAGACCTTCTCCTTTTCATTCCAGAGCACATGCGGGCACATGACCGAGGTTTTTTCCCACGTTTCTTCCGCGATCAATACAGGATCTTTCTGTACCCGCGTCCAGTTTATCCCATCCTCGCTCACAGCCAGCCCGATGCGGGAATGCGTCCGCGTCTGTCCGGTAAACCACATGAAGTACTTCCCGTCCTTTTTCACGACGGAGGAACGATTGATGAGTTCCTCCCATCCGCTTTCCGTCGGTGAAAGAACGGCCTTCGGCTCGGACCAATGGATCCCGTCGCGGCTTTCCGTGTAGCCCATCGACCTTTTCGTACGCCAGGAGAACCACATTTTGTAGAGGTCCCCTTCCTTCAGCAGAGTCACGTCAAAACAGACTCCCAATTTACCGCCGAGGACCGGATTTCCCGGATATTTCACCCAGCCTCCCGCCGTGTCTGCGTAAAGGACAGCGGAAGTCAGGATGATCAAAAGCGAAAGCAAAAATGAAATGATTTTTTTCATGGCTATTTCGGCGGGTAAAAGGAAAATGTAAAGGAATCAAGGAATTTACGGCACGCGGATGTGCCGGAAGGCGAGCGAATGATCGCGGAAACCTCCGAAAAGAAGACTTCCGCGATTTGTTTTTAATCCGCCGTTTCCTCAGGATCCACGATCTGGACCAGTCGGTCCGTGTAGCGTTTGACCGGACCGAACTGAAGCGGGACGTCCGTGAGGAAAAATCCGTCGTCGATCAGCGCGTCGGCGGAAACGTCGACCTGAATCAGCTTCTTGTCCGGACGGAGCTGTTTTTCGCCCGCGATCCGAAGCATTTCCGTTTCGGCGTCTTCCTCCGAATCAAACGTTCCGCGGAAAATGAAATCCGTCGGCACGCAGCATTTCCGGCCAAGGTAAAGGTCAAAAACCGGAGCCGCCAGACTTGCCGCGAATTTCTCCGCCAAATCGTCTTCCAACCCCAGAATGACGGCGAATTTCTTGTCCTGGAGGTAGTAGCGGTACGTCAGTTTCGCTCCGCCTCCGACGGCAGTTTTTCCCTCAGAGGTCCGCAAAGAATGAAGTTTCACCCATTTGTCTTCGGAATCGTATCCGTTCCCGACCACCTGATAGTCGCACAGGGTGTCCGACTGCCCGGTTTGTGCTTCCGGCTCTTTGGAAACCAGCGAAACGGCCGTGAACGGTGCGTCTTTCATCCGATGCAGGAGTTCGCATTGCGGACCGGAATCTCCGCTCGATGCCAGGAGGATCCCGTAAACTCCGGATTTGGTCGGAAACGAAAACGTTTGCCGCAGGTCAAATCTGGAATCGTATCCCCATGACTGAAGCGGAGCCTCCAGCCAAAGTAAAAGGAATTTCATCGGACGCCTCCTAACCAAGCTGGAGTTTGCGGACTTCCGCGGTCAGAGCGTCAGCAAGCGCGTCGATGGAGAAATCTTCATTTTCGCCAAATTCGAACGAAGCGATCTTGCCGTAGAGCGAGCCGGAGAGCTTTTCGGCACGTTCCAGCTGGCCTTTGAGTTCCTTTTTGCTGGCTTCCAGAAGTGAGGGCGTGTCTTTCTTCGTGACGGCAGTTTCAAACGACGCCTGGATCCGCTGACCTTTACGGACGACGACTTTCGCGTAATCCCAGAGCGTCGAGGCAGTCATGGTCGTCTGACGGGCGGTCGGGACGGCAAGATAGAGAGCCTTCGTGAACGCGGCGATCGCGGGAGAAAGGTCGAGGGAATCGTCGTTTCCAAGGTTCTCGAGCAGCTGACCCAGATCGAGCGAAATGTAACGGTAGTACGTTGCGGAATTGAACTCCAAAGATCCCATGTGCCCGGAACCCTGAATATCATGATCGACTTTGACGTCATCCACCGCGGTGAAAAATTCGACTTCCGAGACCGCTTTGTGCGTGGAAATGGCATGCGCGACTGACGCGGCGGCTTCAACATTAACTTCCGGAGCACTCGCTGCCATGCGTCCGAAGAGCGCGATGTCCACGCCGTCCATGACCGTGTTGACGTTGGTTTTCAGGAGTTTCCCCAACTCTTTGGTGTCTTTGGAAGCATCGAAACCATTCTTTTGGAAGAAATCGGCGATCGCTATGGATTCCGCTTTTGAAATGAAGAAAAGCGTATCGCTTTCACCGTCTTTCACGGTTTTCGTGAAGGTTTTCGCTGCCGCTTCACCACAGGCAAGTGCCTGTTCCGGCGTGGCTCCTGCGTTAATGCACGCGGCTTCAATGAAACGCTGGACCAAACGGGTACGCCATGCCGTCTGCACGCCGCAGTAATCGTGCATCGCCATCCGGATCGCGCGTTTCCAGCACTGGCTGCTGACGCGGGCACGGAGAGTACCGCCGATCATCGCGCTTTTCGGGGCGCCGACATCATCGCGGTTGAGGCAGGAGACCGGGAAAGACTGGAGAATGTGGAATTCGATGCGGGTATTCTGAAGTTTGTTTTTCATGATTTTTTCCTTTTTATGAAAATGTTGGATTTTTGGATCGTTTCGTGGATCTTGGACGAATGGAACGCAGAACGGCTCAGTCCCAGACCGGAACCAGCTGGAGCATTCCGAAACCGAAAGCCTTGGCTCTGCCGATCCCCTGCTCAAACGCTTTTTGGAAAAGTTCGGGATCGGAGACCGTCAGCGTGCCGGAAAAACGGACGCGATGGTGCGTAACTTTTCGCTCGGGAGTATCTTTCTGCCGAAAAGTCAGCGTCTGTTCAGGGTGAATGACCAGCCGGGATTTATCCTCCGGCGTGAGCGTGAATCCATTCGCGGCCGCTTTTTCCAGGAACCATTCATACTGTAGGATCTCTCCTTTGATCGGCTCCAATTGCTTCGTGTGACTTTTACTGCGTACCGGATTCAGCAGGATCTCAAACGCGTAGCGGGAATGCTTCAAGAAACCCGGCTCGATCTCCTTCGTTTCGATATTCTGCGGAGTTTCCGGCGAACAGACCGGCCTGATTTTGGAAAGGATCAGGATCGTGTGAAACGCATTCCTCATCCCTCGGTCCGCGTAAAGGATCCTGCCGGCGTCCGCGTTTTCCGGAAAGAGAGAGTAGACCACGCGATGGATCGAGTAATCGTCCGTGATCCGAAACGCCCGGTGATCCTGCAGCGTCAGCGTCAAACGGGAAAGAAACATCACTCGGCCTCCTTCGCATCTTCGTCTTCATGCCGGCCATAGTAATCCTGCGCCCAGCGGACTTTCGTTTTCTCATTAAAGAAAAGAATATCACGCAGAAGCCATTCGTAATCCAAGCGCACTTTATCGGAACGCTGCATGAACCGGATCGTCTGACGCAGGACCGCGACGAGTTCCGAACTGTTTTCGCACGCCAAAATACGGCGCAAACGGCGTTCGATACTGTCGTCAGCCTCTTTCGGATCCACTTTGCAGCAGAAAAGCGCTCTTCCCAAAGACTGCGTGCCGTTCGTCTCTGTCCGTTCCCGAGCCATAGCCGCACCGACCAAAGCGAAAGCCTGCCGTTCCCAATCTTTTTCCAGATCCACATTCCCCAGCTCAAGAAGAAACCGCCACGCCTGCGGTGCCGTAGCCTCATGGTCCGCGCGTGTCATGGCCGCACGGAATCCATTGTCGGTCTTCCCTTGGGAATCGGGTCTGAGTCGGGCAATGACCCGTTCCACAAATCTTTTTGCTTTATACTTTTGGGAAGATGTTTCGGTCATTTTTTTCCCTCCTTCTTTTTAAAAGTCGGCATACACTGCACATACGCCTGCATCTGGCGCGGAGTGATACACGGGCAAATTTCCCGATAACAAGAAAGCGCAACCTCTTGCCATTTCCTCTTTGCAGAATTTACAATATCTTGTTCTGTCTCTACTGAAAGGTCAATAACCTCTTGAGCCATACGTTCCATTCTTTCCCAAAACAAACGTTTGGCTTCGCTTCCTTTTGCCTTACAAATGGGAGACCATTTATTTTTACTCTTTTCAGAGTTTTTCGCTGGATCACTCATTTTTTTATAGTAAAGTTTGACCTTTAAGTCAAGCTCGTCAGCAAATTCACTCAACTCTTGGATCAATTCTTTATATTTACACCACCACGATTTCTGAGTTTCAACCTTCTGGATTTGAAATTCAGATTCAATATATCCTTTTCTGCCCGAAATTTTTTGGTTTTTAGACGTTGCCGTATTGACTTCAACTCCACCACACCATAACCCATAACTTTTAATAAAAGTATTATTTCTAAGGTGCTCAAGTCCATAACGAAGGAACGCATTGGAATAATTTTCCCGTGAATACTCAAATATAGCTCCTAATGACCTCCAAGGTAATTTCTCTGTACTGCAATATAATGCTTTACGGTCGTTATCTTTTTTAAATATTGTAATTCCAGGATCCCATTGTCCTTCTAAAAATTCCGGATAAACGATCCCCTCTTCTCTTACGATTTTGTCTCCCATAATATAAAGAAATTTATTTATCGGAAACAGGCATCCAATATAGGAATTTTTATATGATTCGATCCAATCATTATTGGAAAAATCCCACTCCCAAAAAGGTTTACCAAGGCCTTCTTTGTCAAAAATGCCAACTCCAGAAATTTCTTCATCGGTCAACATATTAAGATAAATCGTTTGAATAATTGATTCACCAAGCAGGAAGGAGTGAAGAAAGCCATTTCCTTCTCCCATAAGTGAATAACTAATCAATGCTTTAGTACCCTTTCTTCTACAAGAATAACAGACTCCTGAAAGTAAAAGCCGTACCTTTTCCGACTCGGTATAGTCCGTTGCATAATCCATTTGGGTTAAAATGGTATTATTCTGCATCCCATTTATAGAAAGCGGCCACCATTCTGATGAATTTTTCTCCAACTTTTCTATATCTCGCAACTGCGGGAACTGCAAAAACGGCCGTTTCTCATCGTAAAGATCAAATCGGTCCTTCCACTTTTCGAGATACTCCAGCGCGTTTTCGGCGAGCTTTTCCGGCGTGAGGGCACTCCAGGCATCGACATCCGGGATCGGCGTGCTGGCATGAGCGATACAGAGCAGAAAACGAAGGATCACCACCTTTTCGATCGGCGAACCGCCCAAACGCGCGTACTCTGGATGCGTGAAGAGTTCCGTAAGACTGACCTCGCCAAGTCCCGCGATGGGGATCCAAGGATCATTCAGCAGACAGAATGACCGCGTTTCCGCACATTCGTTCATTCATGTTCCTCTCTTTCGATAAATTCTCTAATCATTTTGAGGGATCCATAATTTATGTTTATTATTTTATCAAATTTCTAAAAAACATCAAGAGCAATTTTAAAAAATATCAAAAAATTCCAGTCTCAGCCATATGGGGTTAGAACCAATGGGAAGGCAGATCCTCTTTGGGGCCGAAGAAAATGTGTTTCGTACTGTATTTTGCGGCACTTTAGAATCTGAACGATATTCTTGTTTTTCACGATTCTTGCTTTTCACATGATACGCAATGAGAGAGAATTTCAAAAACTTCCACTCTGCGAAACCTCTGCACGAAAATATGAAACGAATGAACTGTCCTCAACACGAATTTTTCGGGAAACGTGAAAACGTACTTTCGTGTGGAGTGTTTCTTTCGCTTTTTTTTTTGTGTTATGATCAAGTTTCTCCGTGAGTTTCCTGTGTCTTTAGCTGTGTTTTTAGTTGCGGAATTGGACTTCGTTTTGCTTGGAAGATCCGTCTGTTCACGTGTGCCTTCTATGAGATTTCTGTTCGTTAGACCGGGACTTTGCCAGTTCCTAATACAAGACATATTCGCGGCAAGTACCCAATGCGGCTGACTTTAACTTTTCTTTCCATTTTTCTCCGAAACTTTTCTTGACTTTTTCAATTTTCATGGTATAATCAGAAAGACAGTGGGACGGGCGTTTGGAGTGTGTGTTTGGTGTGAAAGGGAGAGGCTGCGAAAATGGCTGGGAGAGTTCCGTTTGAACTGCCGCCGACGGCAGATGTCGTGTTTCAGTATCTATTTTCGTCGCCTTTCAGTATCTATTTTCGTCGCCT
>JAFQOH010000188.1:0-35919 GCA_017403345.1 Thermoguttaceae bacterium | reverse complement strand
GAAATTAGCGGATCAGTGAAATTAGCGGATCAGTGAAATTAGCGGATCAGTGAAATTAGCGGATCAGTGAAATTAGCGGATCAGTGAAATTAGCGGATCAGTGAAATTAGCGGATCAGTGAAATTAGCGGATCAGTGAAATTAGCGGATCGGTGAAATTAGCGGATCGGTGAAATTAGCGGATCGGTGAAATTAGCGGATCGGTGAAATTAGCGGATCTGCGGGATCGGCGAGGCCGGCGAAACTGACGGCGGGGAGAGGCGGAGTTCGAGGAAAATCGAGTGAAGGAGGAAAACGGCATCATGGATCCCGCAGTATTTTGTCTGAAACGGAAATCGGTCCCGGTCGCGCTCATGATCCTGACGGTCATTTACGGGATCTACGCATTCGAGCATCTTGGGAGACTTTCCTACCCGGATTTCACCATCAAGACCGCGATGATCACGACGCATTTTCCCGGCGCGTCGCCGTCCGAAATGGAAGAGCTGGTCACGGATGTACTCGAGGAAGCGATCCAGTCCATGAGCGAGGTCAGCCGGATCGAATCAATGTCTCAGGCCGGTGTTTCGTACATTACGGTGGAAATGCTTCCGACGCTCAAATCGCATGAACTTCCGCAGATCTGGGACTTTCTTCGGAAAAAGATCGGCGATGCGCAGTCCCGGCTGCCTCGCGGATGCTCGAAACCGGTCGTGACGGATGATTTCGGCGACGTGTACGGGATCTACTATGCGCTTTCGTGTTCGGAGGAATTTGCGGCAGGGAAAACGGAAGCCGAGCAGCTCATCTGGCTCCGCGAGCAGGGAAAGTGGCTGAAAAAGGAGCTCCTGAACATTCAGGAAGTGCGCGACATTGCGAAGATCGATTTTTACGGAGTGCAGCAGAACGCGGTCTATCTCGAGATCCCGATGGCGAAACTTGCGACGCGCGGTTATGTGCCGTACCGGATCATGCACGAGCTGGAAAAGCAGAATCAGGTCGTCGACGCAGGCGAAGTGCGTATCGGAAATGACCGCGTGCGTATTTCGCCGACCGGAGAGCTGGAATCGCTCAAGAGTATTCTGAATATCGCGGTTTCGGATTCCTCCGGCGAAAGTGTCGTGACGCTCGGCGACCTCGTGGAAACGGACTCGCTTGAATTTGAGGTCAAGGAACCGCCCGTGACGCTCTTTCGGTTTAACGGGAGACCCGCATTGGCGATGGGGATCTCGACGAAAGCGGGGGGAAATGTCGTTTTCATGGGTGAAGACCTGAATGCGATGCTCGCGGAACTTCGGGAGACGCAGTGGCCGACGGGGCTGGAACTGGACATCATTTTCGATCAGGCGCAGAATGTGACGGAGTCGGTCAACGCGTTTCTCGTGAATCTTTGCGAGTCGCTCGCGATCGTCATCGTTCTGCTGATGGTCTTTATGGGGCTGCGGAGCGGGATCCTGATCGGCGCGGTTTTGCTGCTGACGGTTTTGGCGACGTTCATCGTCATGTACTTCTGCGGGATCACGCTCCAAGTCATTTCGCTCGGGGCGCTGATCATCGCGCTGGGGATGCTCGTGGATAATGCGATCGTCGTGCTGGAAGAGACGCTCGTCTCCGTTCAAAAAGGAACTCCGCGCGAAACGGCGGCCGTACAGGCAGTGCGAAAAAATCAGTTTCCGCTTCTGGGGGCGACGCTCATCGCGATCCTTGCGTTTGCCGCGATCGGATTTGCGCCGGATAATATCGGTGAGTTCTGCGCCTCGCTGTTTCAGGTGCTCGCCATTTCACTGCTTTTGAGCTGGGTGACGGCCGTCACGATCCTGCCGCTTCTGTGCGTCTGGTTTTTGAAGGTTCCGAAAGAGCCCCAAACGGATCCGTACCGCTCGCCGTTTTACCGCGTTTACCGCAGTCTCATCGGGACGGCAATGCGATTCCGATGGCTGACGCTCGGAGGAACGGCCGTACTTTTGGCCCTCTCAGTCATCGGTTTCAGCCGGGTGCCGGATACATTTTTCGGAAATTCGACCCGGAATCAGTTTTTCATCGACTACTGGCGGACGGAAGGGACGGCGATCGAGGTGACGTCGGAAGATACCCGGCAGATCGAGGCGTTTCTGAAGACGCTTCCGGAAGTTCAAAACGTCAGTTCCTTCATCGGATCCGGGTCGCTCCGGTACATTTTGACGTACGAGCACCGGGAGCCGGCGTCCTGTTTTTCGCAGCTTCTCGTGACGGCGGATGATTGGCGGAACGTTCCGATGATCGCAGAAAAAGTCCGGGAATTCATGCAAGCGAAACTTCCGGATGGTATGCCGCAGGTGCGATTTTTCCGGGAAGGTCCGTCCGTTTCGTATGCGGTCGAGCTGGAGATCCGCGGACGTGAAGCTCTGGAACTTCACCGGCTTTCGGAAAGAGCGCAGGAGATCTTTGCACAGTTCCCCGAGACGGTCGAGCTGCGCGATGACTGGCGGCAAAAGGTGATGGTCCTGCGTCCGGAGATCCGGGAAGATGCCGTCAAGCGTGCAGGTCTGAGCCGGGCGGATATTTCACGTGCGGTCCACACGAGTTTGCGCGGAATGTTGGTCGGGCGTCTGCGTGTCGGAGAGGACGATATTCCGATCCTGTGGCGTCTCCCCGCTGCAGAAAGAGCCGACGTTGAAAAACTCGGAATGACCCAGGTCTACTGTCCGGCGCTGAATACCTTTTTGCGGCTCGATCAGCTGGCGTTTCATCTCACGAACCTGAAATACGAAGATCCGATCCTGCGCCGAGTGGACCGAAAACCCGCGATCACGGTACAGTGTAATGCGTCTGGGATCCCGGCGTCGGTTTTGCGAGAGAAAGCCGCCGCGGCACTGAAAGCGGCGGATTTCCGCCTCCCCCCCGGTTACGAAATGGCCTGGCGCGGTGAGTTTGAGGCGTCGGAGAAGGGAAAGAGACCGCTGGCCCGCATTTTTCCGGTCTGTTTTCTCGGAATGTTTCTCATCTGCGTTGCGATGTTTGACCATCTGCTTCAGCCTGTCCTGATCTTCCTGACGGTCCCGCTGTCGGTCATCGGAGTGACGCTGGGGCTGCTGGCGACCGGGCATTCATTCGAGTTTCTCTGCATTCCGGGATCTCTCGGACTTTCCGGGATGCTCATCAAAAACGGGATCGTGCTCGTGACGGACACGGACGCGATGCTGGCTTCCGGAAAACTCAGCGCATGGGACGCCGTCATTGAGACTGCCGTGACGCGATTCCGTCCCGTCGTCTTAGCCTCCGGAACGACGATCCTTGGGGTAGCTCCGCTGCTTGGCGATACATTTTACGGTGCGCTCTCTGCCGTCATCGTCGGGGGACTGCTCGCCGCGACGTTCCTGACGCTCATCGTTCTTCCGGTCCTGTACGCGGCGGCACACCGGATACCGCCGCGATAGGAAATGCCGTGAAACCGCGTTTACTGTCGGTTCAGCGTCGAGTTTTGATCGTTTCCGGTCAGTTCGCGGAATTTCTCAAACGTCACGCCTTCCATCGGCTGGCCGCCCCAGTAGAAAAGCGGGATTTCTTTCACGTTTTCAGAAGTACCCGCGATTTCCGAGGCGCCTGCTGGCTGAACGTACTGATTTCGGTCGAGCTGGAATTCCGAGACACGCGGATGGTGGAACCAGAGCATGTGCTGTTTCGTGCGTCCGAGATAGTTTCCGACGTACTCGATCTTTTCCGCTTTGGCGTTGAAGCCGTACGCGAGAAAATGTGCCGCGCGTTTATTGGGTCTCTGTGCGTGGCTCCATCCAAAACCGGAGCCGCGGAAGTCGTTTTCCGCTACGGTCAGCGACTTCACGGTCATTTCTGGGCTGGTGAACCAGATTTCGTAGCACTGTTCGCAGTTGACGCACCGATTCCTGCGCCAGACCATCTCTTTCAGCTCACCGGCACCGGGTCCCTGATTGGTCATGGCGGTGTCGTAGATCTGGAAGAAACTGTTTCCCTCGACTAAAAGGTCTTCATTTCCGTCCCAGAATTCGATTCCGTTCCCGTAGCGCGTGGGAATGGGGCCGCGCGTGTAGAGCCAGCTTCCGCCGATCCAGAGGAAATCATTTTCGCGGACGACGCAGTGCCGGCAATTCGGGCCGCCGCGCAGACCGTGGCCTCCGGAGTACGCCAGAGAGAGACCTTCCACGACGATGTGTTCGGTGCCTGCGAGGTCGATGAGATTGCATCGGCACGCGGCTTCCATCATGGAGTAGAGTTCCGCCGGATTTTTCTCGGAACGGAAGTAGAGGCGATTTTCCGTAAGATCGTGGAAGTAGTCTCCCTGATCCTTTAGTGATCCGAGGTCCCAGCGTTTCCAGCCGCAGAGCGTCTCTTCAGAGCCTTTTTTCTTCATGATGATGTTTCCGACGTCGTGGAAAAGACCGACGGATCTGATCTCAACCGACTCTGCCGGCAGCGGAATGAACGAAAGTGTACTTCCTTCCGGGAGCAGGGGACCGCAGAAGAAAGAGATCCGTCCGTCCGTTTTGGTCTCTTGGACCGCGGCTTGGAAAATGAGTTCGAGCTCCGTCCATTCTTCTCCCGGTTTCACGCTGCTTTGACGGAGCGTTCCGTAACGAGACCACGGTTTTCCGGCCATCATGAGGTTCGCGCAGGACGCCATCTTTTTCGCAAGCTCTTCACTCATGAGATTTTCCGATCTGCCGTCTTGGGTCAGACGCACCAGGCAGCGGAGACGGAAAGCGCGGTCCGCCGGAAGCGTAAAGGCGGAGCAGGTCAGCTGAATGTCGCAGGCACGGTCCGTCGCCTGAAGAGTGCGGAGCGTGCAGATGTTGCGTCCCTTTTCGTCTTTCGAGACGCTCCACTGCGTCTTTGCTTTTCCTTCAGAGTAATGGTGCCAGCCGCCTTCCTGAAATTCCGGGAAACTGCCGAGCGTGCGTATCCTATCTTCCGGAGTCACCCAGATGCCGGGTGCGTGAAGTTTCCAGAGTTCCGGCCGCGTCATGTCCAGACTGCCGCGAAGTTCCGGTTTGGGGCCTTCTCCGTAGCGCGTGTAGGTGATGGGAGCGTCCGGTTTTCCACTGTGCCGGCAGCGGATCTGTTCCCGCCAGACTTGACCGGCGCGCAGTGCGATCGTATCGCCGGGCTGGAAGGGGTACGTGTTGACATTACGGAGCGTTTTCCATGCGTTTTCAGGCGTGGTGCCCGAGTTGGCGTCGTTTCCGTTTTGGGCATCCACGTAGAAATTTTCCGCGGACGCACAGACGCAGAGGGACATCAAGACGGCAAAAACCGTGGCGAAAATTCGTTTCATGTGGCGGGTCCTTAAGGAATGGGTGGGAAATGCGCCGCCGGTTTCCGCACTTAGACAGTTTGGCATTAAGCCCGGTTTGGATCTTGGATCTGGTTTGGATCTTGGATCTGGATTGGATCTTGGATCTGGTTTGGATCTTGGATCTGGTTTGGATCTTAAGTGTCGGAGATCGTGACGCGGAAAGTGGTTTGGTCGGCCGTTTCGTCAAAAACGACGTCTCCGCCATGCATTTTAGCAAGGATCCGTGCTTTCGTCAAGCCGAACCCCAACCCGCGGCCGGATTGGTAGGAAGAAAAGTAGGGATCGAAGATGAATGGACGGATCTCGGCGGGAATTCCGGTCCCGGAGTCTGTGACGAAAATTTCGGTCACAGTGTTTTCGGGACGCCGGCGGTACGAAATGGCGATCTCTCCCGGCCCTCCGAGCGCGCGGAGCGAATTCTTCACGAGCGCACGAAAAAGGACCATCATCTGCGTTTCGTCGGCAAACAGTTCCGAAGAGTCTGTGCCGGTCTTGGCCGCTTCGGTTCCAGCAGCTTCTTTGCCGGTTTGGGTTTCTGCGCCGGTTTCAGACGGATCTTCCGGTTTCAGTTCCCGTACCAGAAACGCGACTCCCTGCTGACGGAACCTTTCCGCAAAACTTTCTCGGAGTTTTTCCCAGAAGTCTGTCAGCCGAAAGCGCTTTTTCTCCGGCAGCGGCGGTCTGGCGGTCAATCGAAGGTCCGCGATCATGTCCTGCGCACGTTTGACCTGCGTCAGGATCACCGCAAGATCTGCACGTTTTGCCGGATCGGTTTCCTCCCGCAGCAAAAGCTGGACCCTTCCGCTGACGGCCGCCAGCGGATTGTTCAGGTCATGTCCCGCCCCCGCGGAAAACTCAGCAAGAAGTTCCGGCGAAAGGGAACGATATTCGGAAGGATCAGGCATTTTCAGTGAAATGGATGAATGGACGAAAATGGGGAGCCGGGCGGATCGGGCGGATCGGGCGGATCGGGCGGATCGAGAACCGTACTCGCGGCATTTTGTGCGTGCCGTTTGGCAGTTCGCCGGCTCTGGAATAAAACCGGAATAAAACCGGAATAAAAAAAGGAGTCGAAGCCCGGAACTCCAACTCCGTACAAAACGCTGAGTCGATCAGCGGTTGACTTCCATGTCGAGATGCTGGCAGATGAGCTTCAGGAGCGTGTCGACGTCGAAGGGTTTCTGAAGGAATTCATTCGCTCCGCTCTCTTTCAGGTCGCGAATTCGATTTTCTTCCACCATTCCGGAAATGCAGATGATGCGCACATCATCCATCGTTTTGTCGCTGCGTACGCGCTGGCAGACTTCCTTTCCGTTAATATCGGGAAGCATGACGTCCAGAACGATGAGGTCTGGATGGTATTCCTTGACCATCATACCCGCGTCAAAGCCGTTGTTTGCCGAGCGAACTTCAAACCTCCCGTCTCGTTGGAGCATGTCCTGGATCAGCGTGACGATCTCCGCGTCATCATCGACCAGCAGGATCTTGCGGTTCTGACTTTCAAGCGCATCCGTTGGAATGTTGTTCTCTCGCATGAAAATAAAGAGCTGTTCGCGCGGAATACGGCGAAAACGGCTCCCCGGAACGCGAAATCCTTTCAGCTGTCCCGTATCAAAGCAGCGAATGATGGTCTGCTGACTCACCTTACAAATTTTCGCGGCTTCGCCTGTCGTGTACACAGTTTTCATCACGGCCATTTTAATTCCTTCCTAATACCGTAGTGTTACTATCACTCATATTTTTCAGAGAATCCCAGCCATGCCGGCATTTCCTTTTTTTCTGATAGTTCCGATTATACCCATTTTACCTGTAGTGTCAATACCAATTTTAGCATTTTAGCAAAAATTGTCAAAATTGGGAAAATATAAAGAATTTTTCTCTCAAAAAAATCCAGAAGAAGAGGAGATTTGCCCAGTTTGGGAAGTTTTCCGGAACTTTTTTGATGGGAATCTTCTTCAAAAGCGGAAGAAAAAAGAAAGCGGCACTGAATGTACCGCTTCTTTCTTTTTTCCAATTTGAAAATTTTGCGGAATTTTCGAGCTTTTCGAGCTTTTCGAGATCAGCCGTAAATGCGCATGCGTACGGCCTCGTCCACGACACAGTCGAGTTTGTTGATGGACTCAAGCGCACCGAGGATCGCGCCTTCGGTCGTTTCGTGGGTCATGATGATGATCGGAATGATCTTTCCGTTGGCATTTTCCTGCACACAGGAGCAAATGGAGATCCCCGCTTTACTCAAAATGTCGGCGAGGTCCGCGATCACTCCGAGGCGGTCTTCCACCATCACGCGGAGATAGTATCGTCCGGTGACGTCTGTGGCTTTGGCGATCTCGATATTTTCGGGTTTCTTTTCGGGATCCCAGAGATGTAGAGTGTCGAATGTGATCTTCGTGCGTCCGACGATCGTGTCGATGACGTCCGCGACGACCGCGCTTGCTGTGGGAAGTTCACCCGCTCCTTTACCGTAATAGAAGGAGTGTTCGACGGCATCTCCAATGACGCTGACTGCATTATACGCACCGCTGACGGCAGCGATCGGCGAACCTTTTTTCACCATCGTGGGGCAGACGCTCAGTTCCAGTTTGTCCGGTGCACCGTTTTCGCTGCGGAGGCGATTCGCAATGGCGAGCAGCTTGATACTGTATCCGAGCAGTTTGGCGTATCGGAAATCCGTGCCCGAGACGGTTTCAATACCGACTTTGGGGATGTCTTTCCAGTCGAGATGGACGCCGAACGCGATGTGCGAGAGGATCGAGAGTTTCTGTGCGGTGTCGGATCCTTCAACGTCCATGGCGGGATTGGCCTCGGCAAAACCGAGACGCTGGGCTTCCTTGAGGGTGGGAGCGTAGTCGCTTCCGTGCTCTTCCATGTTGGAGAGGATGAAGTTGCAGGTACCGTTCAGGATGGCGTGGATCGACTCGATCTCGTTTGCTGCGAGCGATTCGCTGATGGCTGCGATGATCGGGATACCGCCTCCGACCGCGGCTTCAAACGCGACAGAAACGCCTTTTTTCCGGGCTGCGCAGAAGATCTCTTCTCCGTAAGTGGCCAAAAGCGCTTTGTTGGCCGTGACGATATTTTTGCCGGCCTCGATCATTTCGAGCATGATGGTGCGTTCCACGCCTGTGCCGCCGATGAGCTGGACGACGAGCGAGATCTCAGGATCGTTCAGAATGTCATGATAATCGGCGGACAGCATACCCTCCGGAAGCTGGATGCCGCGGTCGCGCGTCGTGTCGAGGTCCACGATCTTCACGAGCTGTACATCGCAGCCGGTACGCTTGCAGATACGTTCTTTTTCAAGAAGGAGGAGCTTTGCCACGCCGGTACCGATGGTACCAAATCCGACCAGGCCAACTTTGATTGTTTTCATGGGTTCATTTAAAATGGGTTAAAGGTATTTCTGAATTTTCCATTATTTTAGCAGACTTCGATGAAATTTCAAGGAGGCGCGGAAATTTTCTGCGGACTTTTCTTCATTTTGAAGAAAATTTTATGTTTTTGTCCGCAGAAAATCTTTCACGATTTGCAATGGCGTCAGAACAGGTAAAATCACTCTGGAATGCAGAGTCGAAATCCCAAAGCCGCGTCAAGGACGTTGGGAGCATCCCAGCTTCGGGCACCGCTTCGTGCACTGCGGATGAGGAAATCCCAGCTGCCGCCGCGATTTGTTCGGTACTGTCCGACGGGAGGGCCTACGGGGTCCGTCACGCTTTCTGTCGGGTATTCGCCGTACCAGTCGAGGCACGATTCGAAGACGTTGCCGTACAGATCGTAGAGTCCCCACGGATTCGGCTTAAACGAACGGACGGGCGAGGTGAAGAAAAAGCCGTCGCGGAATTCGGGGATCCCCGGAGATTTCGGAAATCCCGCCTTTTCGCGGAACGTTTCGTCCACTACATTTCCGTAATGGACCATTTCTTCCCGGTCGTCTCCAAAGAAAAAGACGGTCTGCGTTCCTGCGCGGGCCGCGTATTCCCACTGGGCCTCCGTCGGGAGCGTGACGGTCCGTTCCAGCCGTTCGGAGAGCCAGCGGCAGAACGAAACGGCATCTTCCCACGTGATGCAGACGGCAGGATGGTCGTCGGTCTGCGGGAAACCCGGATCCGTCCAATCGATGTCTTCCGACTGAACGATCTTTCCATCTCTCCAGCCGAAACCGCCGAGACCGTTCAGTCCTTTCCCGCTGTCGTGCCCGGTCTCCTCCGCGAATTTACGGTACATTCGGACGGTGACGGGCGTTTCGAGGAGCCAGAAACCGCGCGTCAGACGGACGGTGTGCCGCGGTTCGTTGAAATCGTACGGGTAGCGGGACTCGTACCATTCTTCAAAGGAACTTCCCATCGTGAATTCGCCCGGCGGACACCAGCGGAAAACGTACTCGATCCCAGCGTCGTTCAAAACGAGTTTCTCGCCTGCTTTCCGTTCCTCTGCCATGAGCGGGAACGCGGAAAGGAAAAGGACGAAAAAGAGGAAGAAAATGACCGGATTGGGGGCAAGGGAACGCATTTTTCTCTCCATTCGATTTTTTATTGGTATAAATTGGGTGGTATTGGGGCGCCTGGTTTGGGATCTAATATCGCTTTATAGTACGGGTCTGTACCGTTACTCTTGAGGTAAATATCCAACGCGGTCTCCCCTTTTTTATTCTTCAGCGATCGATTCGCGCCCCGGTGTACTAGGGATTCCGCGCATTGCATATCCCAAACTCCTCCGTTGAGAACGGCCCGGTGAAGGAACGAGTTTCCATTTTGATCCTGATGATCAATGTCGATCCCGCGATCGAGGAACCAGGGTATGTACATTGTGGTAGTGTAGTGTTTGTTAAGCATATCAGCCGGGATCCTGCCTTCATGATCCTTCGCGTTCAGGTCCGCGCCCGCTTCGTGAAGGAGTTCCATCAGGGGAAAATGTCTGTGTTCTACGGCGTAGAAAATTGGCGTTCTGCCTTTTTCGTCCCGGGTATTCACGTCGTAATATTTCACGAGATGCTTGAAGATGAAACGCAAAGTTTCCAGATCGTATTTGATCGAGGGCTTATCACACAGCCTGTGAAGCGGCGTTTGGGGAGTTTCGCAGCCCGGAGGAAATACCGCTCCCTGTTCCAAAAGGAAAATGACGAGATCGGTACATTCATCGTTCCCGGACCATTGCCAGGCTTTTTGGCAGAGGAAGATTCCCGCTTCTTTCCGAAATCGGGTCATGTCGTACCCGCGCTGAAGGAGTTCCTTGAGGAACGGAAGGTTCTCTGGAGCGTTCCATTGAATATTCTTTCCGATCTGGTCAAGAAAAAGAGTCATGACCGTTTCGTGCATTTCATTCTCGGCATTTACTTCCGCTCCGGCATCGAGCAGGAAAAGGAGTTTCTCAGGGTCTCTGGCCAAAAGAAGGACGCTGTTTCCTTTACGGTCCCGCGCCTTGATGTCGTCGCCGTGATCGAGCAGAAGCTGGAGCGTCTCCCGGGTCGAGGAATGGTTGGCTGCCAGAGTCAGCAAAGGCGTTCGTTCCAGAGTATCCCGCACATGGATGTCCGCGCCGTGATCGAGCAGAAGCTGGAGCATTTCCAGTGTGGAGGTCCTGTTGGAAGCCAGGGCGAGCAGAGGCGTTTTGCCTTCGGAATTCCGCGCGTTGAGGTCCACTTTCCCCTCCGCGAGCAGACTGGAAATGAGAGAAACGTTATTCTGTCGGCAGGCCGTGAGGAAAAGCCGGTTTACTCCGTCCGGATTTTGGCCGTATTGGGAGAGAAGGATGTCGATCATCTGAGGGGCGGTCGGTCCGTTGATAAACTCGATCTCTAAACGTCCGGATGGGTCCGGCATTCCGACGGGAACGCCTTTTTCAAGAAGGAAGTGGATCGAAGGACCATTTCCGCTGCTGACGGCTTTTCGAAGCGCGTTGAGAGCCGCGTCCGAGGTGCCGAACTTGAGGCCGTGCGCGTCGAGAAATTTTAGATCGTTCAGATTGGAACCGGCAGCGTAAAGGAGGGCCGTACCGTCATCGCCCGTGAGATCCAGGTCGGGACAGTGACGGAAAAGGTATTCCAAAATGGGACGGTTTCCGAAGACAAAAGCCTTTTTCATGACGTCAAGCGCGTTGGCTTTCGTGATCGCGTGCAGTTCTTCGACCGCGTACCGGATAAGCTCCGGCTCAGAACAGGAGAGCGCAGTCAAGAGGATGTCGATCGGCGTTACGTCTCCGAGATTGCAGTAGTTTATGTCGTAGTACTCATCACGGTGCGGAGTTTCGTTCCAGAGCCGATACATTTTTTTCAGATGCTCCAGGCTGCCGGCTTCGCAGACGTGCCTGACCGTCACGAGATGCGGATCGATCCCGCGTTCCAGAAGGAAATCCGCGATATGGAAGTGTTTTTGAGCGAATGCCGTGTAGAGGGCTGGAAATTCCGGGTCGTCAGACCCCATTTCCATTTCGTTGATGTACGCGCCGGCGTCCAGAATGCGTTTCACGACTTCCAGATTCCCGCTTGCGACCGCGTTGTTCAGGGCAGGCTGAGCGACTCTGCGGCTTCTTTCCAGTGCGGCGTTCACCAGAGCAAGATCCCCCGTCTCGCAGGCTCCGGCGACGCTTTGAGTGTCCGGAACGTACGGTCCATATTCACGCGGACCAGGGACTTGTGGGAAGCCTTGTGATAGAAGGAAATGGACCAGTACATAATTTTTACTTGCGTAGGCATAGGAAATGATCCGTTTCGGCAAGCTCCAATGACTGTCGTCGTCTTCAGGTACTCCATCCTGTTGGACAAGACGTTTTACCAGAGTCAGATTTCCTGCCCTTGCCGCGTTGCAGGCGAGAAATTTGGTGTCGCCGATACTGTTGCCGAGATTCGTATCGATCCGGCAGGGGAGCTGAAAGCGTTTCTGAAGGAAATCGAACATTTCGATCGGTCCGGATGCCGCGTCGATAAGCAGTTCGTACTGCGTGCGCTGGGAAAATTCCTTTCCGAAACGGTCGAGAAGGTATTCCGCCATGCGGATGTTTCCCGCAGAGACCGCGTTATTCAGCCATACTCTGTTCGAGCGTGCGATCCGTGCTTCCGTCATCCATACTTCGTCGGCAGAAGTCTGTTCCAGCAGATGGTCCAGGAGTGCCTCCATCGTTTCGGGAGGGCATTTCCGCGCGGTGCGCTCCATCAGAGTGAACCGTTTTTCCAGTGTCGCATTATGGAATTGCTGAAAGGTCACTTGAGGAAATTTCTTTTCTGCCCAGACATCCACACCGAGCCGGACGCAGCGCAAAACTTCATCACCGTCTCCGCGTTCGGCAGCCTGAAACGCGGTTTCCTGAAGCTCGTGAATTTCTTCGGGTGAAAGAGGGACGGAAACGGGAGTTTGCTGTGCCGAAACGGAAGTTTGCTCTTCCGTCAGCGTCTGCGGATCCGCGCAAAACGCGGTACTCCACGGGAGGCTCATCGCGCCGAGAAGAAAAAACGCGGGAACGGAAACGGCGGGTCTCATACTGGTTCTCCTTGTGTTGTGTGTTTGGCAGGACGGGGCGAGGCGGGAAAAAGCCGCTGAAGTATCGAGACTCCAGCGGCTTTACGCAGGTTCAGAAATGCCGTGAGGTCCGGACTAGAAGATGTAGCGGTTCACGACGTTTTCGTAAAGTTCCTGATTTCCGGACGCGATGCCGGAGACTTCGCCCTTTTCCAGCATGTACTTTTCAAGGGATTTGAAATCGTGCTTCCCGGCTTCGATCTCGGCGCCGATCCCGGAATCCCAGCTGGCGTAGCGTTTCGCGACCATTTCGTCGAGGATGCCGTCCTTGCGGATCTGCGCGGCGATCTGGAGACCGCGGGCGAAGGTGTCCATACCTCCGATGTGCGCGTAGAAAATGTCTTCCGGCGTCCAGCTGTCGCGGCGGACTTTCGCGTCGAAATTGAGACCGCCCGTGGTGAATCCGCCGTATTTCAGGAGGATGAGCATGATCTTCGTCGTCATGTAGATGTCGGTCGGGAACTGGTCGGTGTCCCAGCCGAGGAGCATATCGCCGGCATTCGCGTCGATGGAGCCGAGGCAGCCCTGCATCGCGGCGTATTCCAGCTCATGCTCGACCGTGTGGCCTGCGAGCGTCGCGTGGTTCGTTTCGATGTTCATCTTCACCTTGTCTGCCAGACCGTAGGCGCGGAGGAAGTTGATGCACGCGGCCGAGTCGAAATCGTACTGGTGCTTGGTCGGTTCTTTCGGTTTCGGTTCAAAGTAGAACTGACCGTCGAAGCCGATCTCTTTCGCGTAATCGACTGCCATGTGCATGAACGCGGCGAGATGGTCGACTTCGCGCTTCATGTTCGTGTTCCAGAGGCACATGTATCCTTCACGTCCGCCCCAGAAAGTGTATCCTTTCGCGCCGAGTTCCTTGGAGACTTCGATCGCTTTCTTGACCTGTGCCGCCGCGTAAGCGAAACTGTCCGCATTGCAGGAGGTCGCTGCGCCGTGCATGAAACGCGGATTGCTGAAGAGGTTCGCCGTTCCCCAAAGCATCTGGATGCCGGTGCGTTCGATCTCTTCCTTGAAGACCTTCACGACTTCATCGAGATTTTTGTTCGTCTCGGCAAGCGTCGCGCCTTCGGGAGCCACGTCGCGGTCATGGAAGCAGAAGTACGGCATCTGGAGCTTTTCGCAGATCTCGAAGAAGACGCGGACGCGTTTCTGCGCGTTGGCAACGTCATCGACGGCACCTTCCCACGGACGGCACATCGTCGCGGAACCGAAGGGATCCACGCCGTTCATTCGCATCGTGTGCCAGTAAGCGGCAGAGAAATTGAGATGGTCTTTCATGCACTTGCCTTCGACCAGCTCGGTCGGATCATAGTAGCGGAAGGCGAGCGGATTCTTGCTTTCGGGACCTTCAAAGTTGACTTTGGAAATGTTAGGAAGGTATTCTGCCATGCGGAACTCCTTTGGAATAAAATGTATTGGGTGAACAGGAAATTTGACGGTCTGAAATGAAGCTCCGGAAAGAAATTCATCTCAGGATGACGTCATTTTATCGTTTGTTTCAAAAAAAGTCAATGGTTTCCCGGCAGTTTTTTAAGATGAACGGGGAAAAAGAAGTGGATTTTGTGGATTTTGTGCAGTGTGCGGAGGTGCGATCTTTCCGTGAAGCGGTCGGAATCCCCTTGCATTTTGCGCGCGATTTGGTAAAATGAGAAGATGGAGCGTCCTGTGCGTCCCGTGCAGGTCGTGATGGAAAATGAAATTTCAGAAAATTCCAGAGAGGAGGTCCCGGCATGAAGTATCGTCTGATCCTCGCGGCTTTTTTGACGGCCGGAGTCGGAGCAGCTCCGTGGCATGTGCAGGCGGAGATGCCGAATGAGACGAATGTCGGCGTGCTTGTGAAGGCGCTGAGCAGTCCGTCTGCCGCGAAACGTGCAGAGGCGGAAAAGGAACTTTTGGAGTTCGGACCGGCCGTCCTTCCGTTTCTTCCGGAGTTCGTGCGTTCCCCGGAAGCCCGAATGCGGCTGAATCGTGTTCGGACGCAGCTGGAGCGTCAGACGGCAGAGGATTCCCTGGAGGCGGGGCGCGTGACGCTGGAGGCGGAGACGCCGGTGAGCGAAATTCCGGAAAAAGTCGTTCAGCAGACGCAGGATCTTGTGGAGTTCACGCTTCCGGACGGGAGTGTGTATCCGCCCAAGGACGCCAATGGAGCCGCAGAGCTGAAAGATGTGCCGTTCTGGGAATTTCTGGATCTTTTCTGCGACGAATTCCAGCTTGAGCCGCAGACCATGACGGGGAAGAAAGGGCTTCGGCTGGTGAGATCGTATCGGGAAATGCCGAGAAGTGCGGCGGAAAATGAACGGATCGCGTATCTTGGACCGTTTCGTCTCGAGCCGCTCAAGGTGACTTCGACGCTCCTTTTGGCATCGGATGCGCCGGGGACTCTCCTTCAGCTGGAACTTGCCTGGGAACCGAGGATCCAGCCGGTCTTTGCGTACTTGACGCTCACGGAAGCCGAGTTTTTCGATGCGCAGGGCCGGCCGGTCGGAGCAGAGGGAGACTCTGCTGAGGAAAGCGGAACGGCGAAACCTCTGAAATTGCCGGCAGTCGAGCATGAGATCCTGATCGGGCAGAGTGAATTCCGCGCCTTGTGCGACCTTTCGCTTCCGGGAAAGAAGATCCCGCCGGAAGCTCGATCGATGACGCTTCGCGGGAAATTCTCGGCAGTCGCGTGCGGGACGAAAAAGGACTTTACCTTTGGTGAGCTTGCATTCAAGCTGGATCGGCCTTTTCCCCCGGTGACGCAGCGAACCGCGTCGGTGCTCGTGACCATGACGGCCCTGCATTCCGAGAAGGTCTTGCATGAAACGGAGACGCAGGCAGATGCGGCACTGGAAAAAGAACGCGGAGCCGTGCAGGAATTTCTGATCGCGTCCGTTCGCTACCGGTATGAGGAGCCGCACGAGGCGCTCGAATCGCACCGGACGTGGATCTACGAAAACGAGGCATTTCTGAGGCACTCGGACGGCAGGTGCATTCCCGCGCAGCGTTCGGAACTTCGGCGTCAGACCCCGAATGAGATCGCGCTGGAGCTTTACTTTCCGGCAGATACCGAGCTTCTGAAAGAGCTTTCGGGCTGGGAGCTCGTTTATCCGCGTCCCGGCGGCATCTATGAGGTCGAGAGTCCGTTTGAACTGAAGCGCGTACCGCTTCCGTAGCCTGCGGCGATCGTGATGTTTGCGGTGTTTGCAGTGATCGTAGAGTGTTTTGCGTTTGCAAATTCACGGATCTCTGCGTCCGTCAGGTCCGTTCAGAGAAAAAGTCCTTTTTTTCAGGAGTAAGATTCCGGATGAAGATCCTTTTAGTGTCACCGCGCGGTTTCTGCGCCGGAGTAAATCGTGCGATCTCTGCACTTCATGAAGCTCTGAAACGCTGGGGCACGCCGTTTTATGTTTTTCATGAGATCGTGCACAATACGTGGGTCGTGGAGGAATTTCGGAGGCTCGGAGTCGTTTTTGTGGACTCGGTGGAAGATGTTCCGGCCGGGGCGCATTTGATGTTTTCGGCACACGGAGTTTCGCCGCGGATCCGAAAGCGGTGTGAAGAGAAAGGGATCCAAGTCGTGGACGCTACGTGTCCCCTTGTGACGCGGATCCACAAACAGGCGGTCCAGCTTGCGGAAGCCGGCTTTCAGATCCTCCTGATCGGTCATGCCGGACATGATGAGATCGTTGGGATCGTGGAAGAGGCGCCGGAGGCGACGATCGTTCTTGGATCGGCAGAGGAAGCGGAACGTGTTTCCCTTTTGGATGAAAAGCCTGCCGCTTATCTGACGCAGACGACGCTGGCGGGCGATAAAGCGCAGAAGATCATTGACGTCCTGACTCGGCGTTTCCCAGACATTCTCCCTCCAAAGACGAACTGTATCTGCTTCGCGACACAGAATCGCCAAAAAGCGGTGAGTGAAACGGCAGGGGAAGCGGATCTTGTCCTGATCGTCGGCAGCCGGAACAGCTCAAACAGTCAGCGGCTGCGTGAACTTGCCGAGAGGAAGAATGTTCCGGCCTATTTGGTCGATGGACCGGACGATCTGCAGAAAGAATGGTTCTCGCCGGAACAGACGGTATTGGTCTCGGCGGGTGCGAGTGCTCCGGAGTCGGTCGTGGAAGACGTCGTTTCCTGGATCCGGACGCATTTTAATGCGGATGTGGAACTGCGGGAGATCTGCCGGGAAACGCTCCAGTTTCAGCTGCCGGAGATCTGAGAGACCGGAGAGTCTCCAGGCGATGGTACAGACGGTGTTTTCGGACACAAAAAAACTCAGGAAACGGAACGTTCTGTTTCCTGAGCAGAGATTTTTCAGTTTGCTGAAAATCAGGATCTCCCGGACTTTTCTGCCGAATCATTCTACCGGAACGACCTTCATCCGCATTTTATCCGGGACAGTCGGTTCCCAGGCAGAGGGAAGCAGTTTCGTTTTGTTGACTTTCATCCCTTTCAGGTCGAAAATGTAGATGTGCTGGTCTTCGTTGCTCTTATGGAGCTTGATGGCCATGGGGCGCACTTCATCCGCGAATGAAAGAATGATCTCTGCGCGCTGAAATTCACTCGCATCCACCGACTTTTTGGGGTAGGCTTCCAACCAGTACTGACCGGGCCGCGCCAGATTGGCCGCCGGCTGGACGTGGCGAATATAGTATCGGCTTTTTAATTCTTCTGCGGAGGCGCCGAACAGGAACGGAAGCGGTCCCTGCGTGATGGCTTTTCCGCGCATTTCCGGCGGAAGAGTGTATTTGTCGATCTGCTTCTGCGCGTACTTGTACTCGTAGATGAACTCGCCGTCGCAGATCCATTTTTCAGACGGCGCGCCCTCTTTTGTTTGGACGGAAAACATTCCATGGTCGGGAGCTTCGTAGCGGATCTCGCCTTTTTCTTCGAGTGCGACCGGCTGGGAACTGTCCAGAGAGCGCGTGTATTTGAGGCGTCGGAAATTGGTCTCAAATGTTTTGATCGCCGTGCTGAATTTCTCCCAGCGGTTTAGGATCGCATCCGTTTGAGCCTGCTCTTCCGCGGAAAGCACGAACGGGACGGGCAGGGGACGTTCCAGGGTGCCGTCTGCCTGCTGAACGATCGGAGCTGCCGCCGCCGGAGTTCCCGCCGGAACTGCTGCTCCTGGAGTTCCCGCCGGAACTGCTGCTCCTGGAGTTCCCGGTGTCTGCATTTCCTGCGCTCTGGTAAACGGCTGGGCCGGAGACGGAGAATAGGAACTCCCGTTCATGCTCTGGGAAAATACCGTACCGGAGCACAGTCCCGCTGCCAAGAGCGCGAGTGGAAGTTTTGAGGTCAAAAAACGGTCTAAATGCATGGAATTCTCTCCGTTTTATAATAAAATCAGTTTGGTATCGGTTTTCGGTCTGGCATTCAGTTGTCCGCCTGCCACAGATAACTGGCGCGCGGAACGGCCATTTCACGGACCTCGTCAGCTTGGGATCTTACCAGCTTTTTCTGAGCAGCCGACATGACGTCCGAAAACGTCTGTTTCTCTTCATAAATGAAGACTTGCGTCGTCTCTTTTGGCAGTCCGGCCAGCTCGATCGCCCGGTCAACAGCATCTTCGAGGTACCCTTCACGGTCGACTAACCCGTTTTCGAGAGCTTCCTGCGTCGTGAAGACCTCTCCAGTCGCCAAAGGCGTGAGAGAGTCTGGGTCATCCGCGAACTTTTTTCTTCCGGAGTAAACGACCTCTTTAAAACGACTGAAGGCCGTGTCGACCAGACGCTGGAAGATCGCACGTTCCTTCTCGGTCATCGGCCGGGTCAGACTGCCCATTCCTTTGAGTTCATGGCTTTTGATGGGATCTTCTTTGATCCCGACTTTTTCTGCAAGTTCGGAAAGATCGTAATTATTGATGATGACGCCGATGGAGCCGGTCCAAGTTGTCGGTTCGGCAAAGATGACGTCTTCGTTTTCCGTTCCGCATGCCATGGCGATATAGTATCCGCCGCTCGCGCACATGCCGCCCATGCTGACGACGATAGGAATATCGCACTCTTTACGGAGCTGGGTCAAACGGTGGTAGAACAGGTCGCTCGTGCTGACAGAGCCGCCCGGCGTGTTCATTCGAAGTACGATCCCTTTGATCGTGGAGTCATTGGAAACGTCGTCGATCTGTGCCGCGATGAAACCATTATCTTCCATGATCGTTTCATCAATGTGGATGATTGCAATTTTGGGATTCGCAGACTGCATGGGGGTGGAAGGACCGGAGATCACCGTTCGCGTAAGGGACGTTTCCATCGACATGCCGAGCACGGTACAGAAGATGAGGAAAAGCAGGAACGGGATCGAACAGCCGGAGCAACCCATCAGGCAGCCGGAGAAAAATGGTGCTGACCAGCCGCCGCGAGATGTTCCGGGCGCCGGCTGTGCAATGGGATATGCGGTGGAAACCGGCGGTACAGCGGAAACCGGTGAATTGTGAAAAGAACCCGTTCGCGGAACAGACTGAACAGGACTCGCAGGCGGGATCACGCCTTTCAGCTGTTGTGCCGTATCTGCGATGGGGGCTTGATCGATGGGGGCTTGATCGATGGGATCCTGGTCGATGGAAGCAGCTGCAGGCACAGAAGTCTCAGGTCGTTCCAGATCAAGGGACGGTTCAATACTCTCATTACATTCATTGTTCTTGTTTTCGGACATTAGGTCAAATTCCTTTCCGGTCTTGAAATTTTTTTGTTTTAAATTCATTGTAGGTGTTGGATCGCAACAAGATACACGATACGCTAAGTATAACACATGAAGACAAATAAACCAATAGGGGAGCGTTAAAATTTTCCACTTTTTCTTCGGCACTTTTAAATTTTTTGAGATCAAAAGTGCCAATTTTCTCAAAAAACCTTCATTTTGTAAAAAATTTTTAAAATTTCAACTAGACGAGTGTGTAAAAATAAAGAAAGGAAGATTCTCAGAAAATATTTGGCGTTTGAGTGGATTTTGCCAAAAAATTTGAGTGGATTTTGCCAAAAAAGTTGCCTTGAAATCGAAAATTGCTCTTGCGGAATCCTGAAATTTTCGTAAACTATACGCCATGAGAGATTCCAATTTCGGCAGTATCGATTTTCCATGGAGCAGATCCGGCCGAAAGGGAGATCATTTTCGTTAAGTGTTTAAAGGAGAACCCAGTGTTTGTAGCTGCGACTACCAATTGTTTCCGAAATATGCCTCTGGAGCAGGCGCTGGAAAAAATTGCGGATCTGGAATATTCGCATGTGGAACTGATGTTTCATGAGTCCAACAACTATCTGAAACCTTCCGTCATTCAGCATCAGCTTCAAGAAGTCCATCGCCGGCTGAAAAATCTTTTTCGTCTGAATCCGACCAGTTTCAGTGTGGAGATCGATACGGAGGATACGGAAGAGTACGTGCGTCAGTTCGTCGCCTGCCTGAAACTTGCCCGTGTCATGCAGGTCGTTACCGTGACGGTCCGGTCTGCGCCTTGGGGATTTCCGTTCAACCGGGAAGTCGAGAGGCTGCGCATGTGCATGGATGAGGCCAACAAACGGGGCATCCTGTTGGGGCTGTTGACCGAGAGAGAACGTCTGACGGAAGATATTGAGACCGCGAGATCCCTCTGTTCGTTTGTGCCGGGGTTGAAACTGACGCTCGATCCGAGCCATTTTATCTATAAATACCCGGAAGGAAACCGGCCGAATTTTGAAAGTATCCTAGATCTGGTCAGTCACGTGCGCCTGCGCGATACGAAAGAGAAGAAATTTCAGGTCTGTGTCGGACAGGGAGAGATGGAATTCGGTCAGATCATCGCGAAACTCCAGCAGAAAGGATACCGCGGCGCCCTAAGTGTCGATATCGTGCCGGAAAAAGACCTGGATGTCGCACAGGAAATGAGAAAAATGCGTCTTTTGCTCGAAAGCCTGCTTTGATCTGGAAGCTCGAGCTCAAAAGGAGGCTGAAATGCTGGATTTGACAGAACGCTATACTGCCGCGCTTGCCTGGATCTGCGAGATCCACGCTGCTCAGAGACGGAAAATGAACCAGGATCCGTACGTCAGTCATCTGCTGCGTGTCGGAGGGATGGTGATGGAGTGGGCAGAGAATGAAGAGACGGCACTCGCGGCTCTGCTGCATGACGCGGCAGAAGACTGCGGCGGAGAAGCCATGCTCCAGAAGATCGCCGAACGTTTCGGAGATCGGACCGCCTCACTCGTACGGGCATGCAGTGATTCTCTCACGGAAGATCCGGAAGTGAAGCTCGCCTGGCGTCCTCGAAAGGAAGCGCACATCGCACACGCTGTTCATGCGGACTCCGACGCGCGGCTGATCATGATCTGCGACAAGATCGACAACATGAACGGCATCCTGAGGCAGTATCGGCAGATCGGAAGCGAAATATTCCAATATTTCCGCGGCGGAAGAGAGATCGGCTGGTATTTCCGCGCCATGTTTGACGCCCTGACGCCCGGAATGCCGAAACCGCTCGTTCTCGAAATGAACGCGCTCGTCTGCGAGATCGAGCGTATCTGCGCTCTGCCGGAGTAGAGCCTCCCTAAAAGAATACGCGGACAGGAACGGTGTGTTTTGCAGAAGTTCCTGTCCGTTTTGTTTTTAAAGGAATACGTGGATGGAATGAACGGTTTCCGGAATGGATCTGCTCCGATGAACGATTCGCTCAAATGAACGTTTCGATCCCCTCGACGGTCTTCATGACGCATTCGCCGAGCCGATTCGGCAAAACGAAGCGAATGGTACCGTTTTCCGTCTTTTTGTCGTGCATCATCGCCGAAAGGACCGCTTCGCGCGGAAGGTTCGGGATCTGCGTCGGAATGTGAAGCGCCTCGAGCAGTGCGTCCTGACGCTCGGAAAGTTCCTGAAGTTCTTGCTTTTCCGGTTCCAGCTTTACAGCAAGTTTCGCCGCGAAGCTCATCCCGATCCCCACGGCCTCTCCGTGCAGGTATGTTCCGAATCCGCACAGTTTCTCCACTGCGTGTCCGAACGTGTGGCCGTAGTTCAGGATCGCACGCCGGCCGGACGTTTCACGTTCATCTTCAATCACGATCTGCGCCTTCAGTTCGCAGGATCGGGCGATGATCCGTGCAAGGACGTCTTCCTGACGCGCATTGACGGCTTCGGCGTTCTGTTCCAGGAATCCGAAGAAATCTGCATCCAGGATGATGCCGTACTTCACGACTTCCGCTAACCCCGCGCGATACTGCCGGTCATCGAGCGTCTGGAGCGTCGTCATGTCCATCATCACGCCCTTCGGCTGCCAGAATGCACCGACCAGATTCTTTCCCTGCGGAATGTTGATCCCGGTCTTTCCGCCGACGGAACTGTCTACCTGCGCCAGAAGTGTCGTCGGGACCTGAATGAACGGTACTCCTCGATTCAGCGTAGCCGCAACGAAACCGGCCAGATCGCCCACGACGCCCCCGCCAACAGCGACGACGACGGTCTTTCGGTCCGCTCCGCATTCGATGAGGCGCTCCCAGAGCATCTGTGCGACCTCCGGGCATTTGCTTTCTTCGCCCGCTTCCACGACGCACAGGTCATTCACGATCCCCGCATCTGCGAGGAGCTCCGCGATCCGCATTCCGTAAAGCGGTTCCACGTTCGTGTCGGTCACGACGACGGCCTGTCGGGCGCCGGGGACCCACTTTTTGAAGTACTCGCCAAACTGCGGGAAAATACCGCTTGAAATGACGATCTCATACGGATTCGCGGAAAGGGAAACGGAAACTGTCTGC
This sequence comes from Thermoguttaceae bacterium, assembly GCA_017403345.1. GTDB lineage: Bacteria > Planctomycetota > Planctomycetia > Pirellulales > Thermoguttaceae > RGIG3701. The sequence continues at coordinate 13,421 of JAFQOH010000188.1, read as the reverse complement.
ATGGGGAAGCCTTTCGTACAGGTGAAATGAAATGGATGAAACGCAGTACCTGAACTTTCAGGAGATCTCGTGACTGTGGAAGTCTTCGTTCATCAAATAGTCGTATACCGCCGGCGAATCGGCCCAGACGGAACGCATGAAGTGCTTTTTCAGGCCCTGGAGCAGCGCATTTTTCTGACTCCGCGTCAGGCTTGCGTGCCGGGTGATTGTGGAAAGCACGTCGTTTTCTTCCTGTGCGATCTTCGTGACGGAGTACTGCCGCGCAAGCTGAAAAATGCGGATCTTCGTGATGCGGAACTCCTCGTCGACCGTGCCGAGCTGAAGTTCCAGGAATCGGAAATCGCCTTGCTTGGGGATCACTTGCGCATTGCGGCGCGCGGAAACGAGCTTCACGCCGTCATTGACCTGCCAGCCCGTCTCGTTCTGCCAGTACGCGATCAGCCGTTCCGAGTCCAGAATGACGTAGCGAAACGCCGGCTCCAGACGCTTCGGACGCTCGACAGGCTGGATCCCGCCCTCGGCCTGGATCTCTTCGGAGGTCTCACCGGAAACTCCGCTTTCCGTTCCCGTACCGAACGCACCGATCGCGTTTTCGGAAGAGGAACCGCCGAAACCGAACGTGATCCGGGGAGCTGCGGACTGTGCAGTTGACTGTGCAGCGGACTGTGCAGCGGACTGTGCAGCTGCGGAAGTTGGCGCGGAAGTTGGCGCGGAAGTTGGCGCAGAGGAAGACGCAGAAGCCGTCGGTGAATTTGCGGCCTCCTGCTCCTTTTTCTTTGCCAAAGCCGCCTGCCGGCGCAGTTCTGCCAACACTTCCGGAGCTGGCGGGACCGTCTCTCCATTCTGAGACGGAACGACGAAGATCGTCCCGCATTTCGGGCATTTCCGAAGTTTCCCGGCATACTCCGCCTTGATCTTCATGCCGACGCGGCATCCGTGGCACCGAACCGTAATGATCTCACTCATCTTTTTCCTCCTGCGCTCCCTGAATTCCGGTCTGTGGGTCAGTTTTCGGCTTTTTCTTCCTGCGAGTCCTTTTTTTCCTGCGAGCTAGTCCCGCCGGCCGGTTTTGCCTGAGAGTGCAGGTAGCGCAGCTGAGCGAGCTGGGCTTTCTGGAGAGCTTCCTCGGCAGCCGCGTGATCTCCAGACTTGATCGCAAGCGCACTCATGGCGACGAAACTGAACGGATCTTCCGGCTCCAGCTCGCAAACGAGCTCCGCGTGATCCAGGCATTCCTGAAATTTGTCAAGACGGCAGTACAGCATACTCAGCGCCGCGTGCGGAAGTGCATACTCCGGATAGTCCCGGCAAAGGTCTTCAAGAAGCTGCACCGCCTGAATGACTTCTCCCTTTTCTTTGAGCGCGATCGCTTCGTCATACCGCATCTCTTTGGTAAGATCTGCCATTTTCTGTCCCTTTCTGTCCCTTTCTGTCTCTTTCTGTCTCTTTACTATCCCGTTCTGTCCTGGGAAGTTTAGTCAGTTTTTCCATAAATGGATGAGGTCCTTTGATCCATGATGTGCAATTATAGCAAAAAAACGTTAAATTGCAAACGGGATAGAGCCTGGAAATGGTGTTTTTTCGAAATTTTTCCCCGATTTTATTTGGTGAAATCCATAAAACATGAAATCTTTTGACTTTTTCTTTGATGTTTTTCGAGATTTTTTGCAAGGGGGGCTTGAAATATTTTTTAAAATGAAGAAAATAAACAGCAGAAAATTTTCTGGAATGCCGCGGGGAGGCTGATCGATCGAAAAACGTTTCGTTTTTGGGACTAATGCCCCGGCTGGTCGGAATCGCGAGGGAGGTTTTGTATTTCCCTATTTCCCCTGATTGGAAATTTTTTCCTAAATTTTAAACTTTTTTTGAAACATTTCCGGAATATCGCTGAATATCCATTGCCAAAGTTTCAAAAAAGGAGTACATTATAGTAAAGCCCCCGAGGCCGTGCCGGCTTTTTGATTTTATCTTCGGCGCCGCTGTATGCCGAAAACGATAATTTTTGTCGAAACGGATAAAATTGGGAAAACGGCGTTCATCTGTTTCGCTCAGGTAAGGGATCAGGAGGAGAACTTCTGGACGAAACTGTAAATCAGAGGCATTTGTGCCACAAAGGAAATCCCAGTGAAAATACACCCAACAGCAATTGTCAGTGACGAAGCTAAAATCGCGGCCGATGTGGAGATCGGGCCGTTTTGTATCATCGAATCGGGCGTTACCATTGGGGCAGGCTGTGTTTTAATGGCTCATGTTTCCGTGAAAAAAGGAGTGACGCTCGGCGAAAACAATACGATCCATGAAGGCGTCGTGCTTGGCGGCAAACCTCAGCATATCTGCTTGAATGGCGAATACGGCGGCGTGCTCATCGGGAACGACAATACATTCCGCGAAAACTGCACGGTCCACTGTGCTATGTATCCGGATAAAAATACGGTCATCGGCGACGATAATTTTCTCATGGTCAATGCGCACGTCGCGCACGATTGTGTGATCGGGGATCACGTCATCATTACGAACAATGCGATGCTTGCCGGACATGTGCGTGTTGACGATCGTGCATACATCTCCGGCGGCGTGGCCATCCATCAGTATTGCCAGGTCGGCACATTTGCTATGGTGGGAGGAAACGCGCTCGTGGTGCAGGACGTGCCTCCATTCGTGAATGTGGACGGCGGATCTTCCCTCGTCGTGGGAGTGAACCGAATCGGTTTGCGGCGCGCCGGGATCCCGAGTCCGGAGATCAATCAGATCTACGAAGCGTACCATGTTTTGTACGAGGAAAAACGGACGCTCAGAGAGTGTGTGGAAGTGCTTCGGGAACGTTTTCCGGAGGGAATGGCTTCGAAATTCGCCGACTTTATCGCTGCGAGCCGACGCGGATTCATTCCGGAACGCCGTACGCCGAGCAAGCCGCTGAAGCTCGTGCGTGTCGAGGATGCGGAAAAAACGGTCTCCATGCCTGAAGCTGCTCCGCAGACTGCGCAGGAAAATCTGGGAACGGACGGAGAGAACGCTCCGATGCGTGCGATCGGGTGATGGGCCGGAAATAGGAAAGAACGAAACACGAAAAGTGCGGGAAACTGTTTCTTTTCGTGTTTTTTTATGTTTAAAATTTCGTGTTTTCTGTGGGAAGGCGTGTGACGCGGACTGGTTTGCAGCAGTTCAGCTGCCAGCTGCTGGGCTTCAAGTTGGGCGGCTTGGAAATTCGGTGATCTGGGAAGGTGGGGGAGTTTGCTGAATGTTTGCCGGGGAGAGATCGGAAGGGATCGAGAGAAAAAAGACTTTTTTTCTGCCAAAATGTCAATGACACGAATATTGCATTAATGTAAGTGTTGCGAAAAACGTCAGCAAAATGACAAAATTTGACATTTACTTGAATTGCGGAGGTCCAACCCATGGCCAAGAAAAAGTGTGCGTGTGCCTGTGAGAAAAAAGCAGAACTGAATATCCAGCCTCTTGGAGATCGTATCGTCGTGGAGCGCGATGAAGCGCAGAGTATTTCTGCCGGCGGTATCTATCTTCCGGAAACGGCAAAAAACAAACCGTCGCGCGGTATCGTTGCCTGCACGGGAAACGGCAAGCTGCTGAAAGACGGTTCCCGTTCGGAACTTCAGGTCAAGGCTGGCGACCATGTGCTTTTCCTTTCCTACGCGGGTGAAGAATTTAAACTTGACGGCAAAGAATACCTGCTTCTGCGTGAAGAAGACATCCTGGCCATCATTGGCTGATACGGTCTTGGCTGATACGGTCTTGGCTGATACGGTATGATCAGGTAGACAGGTAGAAAAACAGAAACTGAACTCAAAAAATAAATCAAGGAGATCGAAATATGGCGAAGATGATTGCGTTTGATCAGGAAGCCCGTGATGCCATGCGCCGCGGTGTGTCCAAACTGGCTCAGGCTGTGAAAGTGACCCTTGGTCCGCGCGGCCGTAATGTTATCATTCAGAAGAGCTTTGGCAGTCCGCTCGTGACGAAAGACGGCGTGACGGTCGCGAAAGAAGTCGACCTGGAAGACGTATATGAAAACATGGGGGCCAAGATGGTCCGTGAAGTTGCCAGCAAAACGAATGACATTGCCGGTGACGGGACCACCACTGCGACGCTCATGGCGGAAGCGATCTTCAATGAAGGTCTCCGTGCTGTCGTTTCCGGCGTGAATCCGCTTCAGATGAAGCGCGGCATCGACAAAGCTGTTGCGGACGTGACGGACGAACTGCACAAACTCTCGATCCCGATCCAGACCGAAAAAGAAATGGCGCAGGTCGGAACGATCGCTGCGAATAATGACCACGAGATCGGCGAATTCCTGGCCCAGGCGATGAGCAAAGTCGGCAAAGACGGCGTCATCACGGTCGACGAAAGCAAATCTCTTGCGATGGAAGTCGAGTACGTCGAAGGTATGCAGTTTGACCGCGGTTACCTTTCTCCGTACTTTGTGACCGACCCGAACACGATGCAGTGCGTGATGGAAGACGCCTACATTCTGGTCTTCGAGAAGAAGATCAGCAACATCAAGGACCTTCTCCCGGTCCTCGAGGCAGTCGTTCAGACTGGCAAACCGCTGCTTCTTCTGGCGGAAGACATCGACGGTGAAGCGCTCACGACGCTGGTCATCAACCGTCTGCGCGGATCTCTCCAGATCGCGGCAGTCAAGGCTCCGGGCTACGGTGACCGACGCAAGGCGATGCTGGAAGACATTGCGATCCTCACCGGCGCGACGGCGATCTTCGAGAACATCGGAAAGAAACTCGAAAACGTGACGCTGGAAGACCTTGGCCGTGCGAAGAAACTGGTCATCGACAAAGACAATACGACGATCATCGAAGGCGCCGGCGACATCGAAGAGATCAAGGCCCGCATCGCGCAGCTTCGCCGTGAGATCGGCAATGCGACGAGCGATTACGACCGCGAAAAGCTGGAAGAGCGTCTTGCGAAACTCTCCGGCGGCGTTGCGAAGGTCCTCGTTGGTGCTGCGACCGAAAGTGAAATGAAAGAGAAGAAAGCCCGCGTCGAAGACGCTCTCCATGCGACCCGTGCGGCCGTGGAAGAAGGGATCCTCCCGGGCGGCGGTGTTGCGCTTCTGCGCGCCAGTTCGCTGGTGAAGGCTGACGGTCTGACCCAGGATGAAAAGATCGGTTACGACATCATCCTGCGCGCCTGCCGTGCTCCGCTTTCCCAGATCGCTGCTAATGCTGGTAAAGACGGCGGCATCATCTGCGAAAAAGTCGCGGAAGGCAAAGGAAACTTTGGTTACAATGCGGCGACGGACAAATTCGAAGACCTGGTGAAATCCGGCGTCATCGACCCGACCAAAGTCACGCGGACGGCTCTGCAGAACGCGGCGAGCGTTGCGTCTCTGCTGCTGACCTCCGAAGCTCTCATCGCTGAAAAACCGAAGGCGGACGCTCCGGCGGCTCCAGCTGGCGGCGACATGGGCGGAATGTATTGATCGGCGGGAGTTTCCTCTTTGGAGGACTCCGGTTACGGTAGATGAAAGGACTGGGTGAATGGCTTTCGACGAAACGTTGAGAGGACTTTTGCCCGGTCCTTTTTGTGTCGTGAGTGAGGTTTCTTTTTGCAGATTGTGAGAGTGAGGCATGACGGCTGAATTTCTGACGCAGACTCCTCCCGGAAAGGGGGCGATCGCAGTCATTTCGCTTTTTGCGAAGGAACCGGCGAAAATCGTTTCCGCCTTTTTTGTTTCCCGTTCCGGAAGACCTTTGGGGGAGTATCTGCCCGGTGAGATCGTCTACGGTACGATTTTTGAGGAAGACGTTCTGGTCTGTCCGGTCTCGGAAAACGAAATGGAGATCCACTGCCACGGTTCGCAGGCGGCGGTGGCTCGGCTGGAAACATTTCTTAAGGAGCAGGGGGCCAGGGAGAGCTCGCGGGAAGCGTGGGTCGAGAGAAAATTTCCGGAAAAGACGGAGAATCAGCGTCGTGCATTTCTGGCGCTTCTGGGGGCTGAAACGGAAAAGATCGCGCGGATCCTTCACGACCAGTTTGACGGGGCGTTCGAGCGTGCTCTGGAATCCGGTGAAGACACACAGAAATGGGACGAGCTGGCTTTGCATCTCACGAAACCATGGAAAGTCGTGATGGTCGGGAAGCCGAATGCCGGAAAAAGCTCGCTTTTCAATCGGATCCTTGGATTTCCGAGGGCGATCGTCTACGAAAAAGCCGGGACGACGCGCGATATTCTGCGGGAAAAAACGGTCCTGGACGGCTGGAACGTTGAGCTTGTCGATACGGCAGGCCTCCATGAATCGCAGGATGAGATCGAGCGCGAAGGCATGCGGCGTGCGTGGCTGGAGATCGAGTCGGCAGACCTGATCCTCTGGATCCGTGAGGCGCTGGAGCGTCAGAATGCGGCTGAAATCTCGGACTTCCCGAATTTTCCCAAAGAAAAACGGATCCTAACGGTCTGGAATAAAGCGGATCTGCTCCCGAAATCCGAGCAGAACGGACTGGAAACGCAGACTGAAACAGAGATGGAGACGGAGATCGCTGTCTCGGCACTCCAGGAAACGGGGATGGAACGGCTGCTGGAGCGGATCGTACGCACTCTCATTCCGGAGGAACCGCGTCCGGGGACTGGAATGCGGATCAGAAAACGCGGCAAATCAGAAAACGCGGCAAATCTGAAAACGCGGCAAATCAGAGAACACGGGCCGCTGTTTGGGGCAGAAAACGAAACGTAGGAAGGAACGCGAAAGGAATTTTCTGATGAAATTTAAGAAATGCCTGATTTTTGGAGCAAAAGGGCAGCTCGGGACGGAATTCTGCCGCCAGCTTGGCGAGCGTGCGGTCCCGGTCGATCTTCCAGAAGGGGACATTACGAACCGGTTTACGGTCGAGGAACTCCTTAATGGCGTGAAACCCGATGCCGTCCTGAATGCGGCGGCTTTTACTGCGGTAGACGCGGCAGAGCAGCAGCCGGCGGTCTGCCGAAAAGTGAATGCTGCGGGTCCGTTTTACCTTGCGCAGGAGTGTGAAAAACGCGGGATCCCGCTCGTGCACATCAGTACGGACTACGTTTTTTGCGCAACTCAGAAACGGGAACCGCTCACGGAAGAGGACGAACCGGCACCGCTGGGCGTCTATTCCGAGACGAAACTGGAAGGGGAGCGCAACATTCAGAAGACGCTCGAAAATCACCTGATCCTGCGGACCTGCGGACTTTACGGGAAACTGGGAGCCAATACGCTGGGGAATTTCGTGGAAACGATGCGTCGGCTTGGTGCGTCACGCCGAAATCTCCGCATCGTGAACGACCAGCACTGCACTCCGACGTGGGTCCCGAACCTCGCGCAAGCCGCGCTCTGGCTCCTCGAGAATGAAAAATGGGGCCTTTACCATACGGTTGACCAAGGCGAGACGACTTGGTTCGATTTTGCGCAGGAGATCTTCCGGATCTGCGGACTTGAAGTGGACGCAGGCCCCATCTCGACGGCAGAGTGGAACGCTCCGGCGCCGCGGCCGCTCTACAGTGTGCTCGACACGGCAAAATACCATGCGCTGGGAGGGCCGGAAATGCTGCACTGGAAGGAATCGCTCCGACGGTATCTGGAATCGTGAGTTTTTGAAAAAATGGCCGATCGTATGAAAAATTCCCGCAGCGGGTACTGGCTCACTGCGGGAACTTGCGGTTTGAAAATGCAATTGGGAAATGCAATTGGGAAATGCAAATTCGGGAGCGCAAAGCTCATTCACTAAATTTTTTCACGATCGTTTTGTCGAAATAGTTGATCTCCATGCCGGCATCCACGATGATCTTTTGAGCGTTGATGCCGCTGGATCTGGGACTCAGGAGAAAGACGGCAGTGCTGGCGGCTTCTTCCGTTTCGACGGCGCGTCCGCGCGGGATCACCTGTTCGGCGAAAAGGTACGAGTCTACGTACCCCGGGATCCCTGCCGAGGCGGAGGTCTTCAGAAGACCGGGCGCGACGGCGTTGAAGCGGATTTGCGAGAACGCACTGAACGACTTGGCAAGAAAGACCAGTGAGGAGTCCAGTGCCGCCTTGATCGGACCCATGTACCCGTAGCTTTCGCTTGCCATTCGGGTCGTCGAGATCGAGATCGTGACGACGGAAGCGGTCTGGGAGAGGAGTTCCTTGAATGCGTTAGCCAGTGCCGTCAGTGAGAAGCACGAGATGTTGACGGCCTGGAGAAACTGCTCGGCACGCGTTTCATGGAACGGTTTCAGACCGTCGGAGTAGTCCGCGAACGCAAGCGAGTGGACCATACCGTCAAACGATTCTGCAGAATGCCGTGACGCGATCTCATCCCGCAGACGTTCGATCTCCGACTGTTTTTCCACATCGCAGCAGTAGATCTCGCCCGCGTCGGCGATTTCGGGAAAAATTTTTGCGGCTTTCTGCCGGATCGTATCATTCAGGACGACTAGGACACACTGTGCACCGCAGTCCAGAAGGTCGCGGGTAATGTGGTACGCGACGCTTTTTTTGTTCGCGACGCCGAAAATCAGGAATTTCCTGTCTTTCAGAAGCAAAAAATCGTTCATTTTGAGGTTTCTTTCTGTGGTTTTTGGAAAATGCTGAGGCCTTGGATAACGTCAGCGGGATTTTCTTAATTCTTTTTCGGTTTTGGGGCAGCTGGATGCAGGAAATGGCGGAAAACAAGGTCTTCTCCCGGAATTTTTTCTTCCGGGATGCACTAGTCGAGCCGGAAAAGTTTCCGCACGGCTTTCAGCAGACCGCGCTGGTTTTCCGGATTTTCGCCTGCTTCGTGCAGCGAGGTGAGGGGCTGATGGAGCAGTTTGTTTACGAGCCGGTCGAAAGAGTACTCGATCTCTCGTTTTTCCGCGTCGGTCAGATCCGGCAGTTTTCTGAAAAGACGCTCCAGTTCCTTTTCCTTCGGCTGGTCCCAGTATTGACGCAGTTCCGAAATGACGCGTCCGGATTTTCTGTGCCGAATGTCGAGCAGGAATGCGTGAAGCTGTTCGCTGACGATTTTTTGAGCTGCCGGCAGATCCCGTTCCCGTGCCGCCTGGTTCGCGTCGCAAACGCTCTGCAGATCGTCGACGGAGTAAAGGTAAACGTTTTCCAGCTGCGCAAGCCGTGGGTCAAAATCGCGCGGAACGGCCAAGTCCAGCACGAAAAGAGGACGGAAATTGCGCTGATCTTCCAGTTTGCGGAATCGTTCCAGCGTCACGATCGGCTCCATGGCTCCCGTGATGCTGACGACGAGATCCGCTTCTGTCAGTGCGGCGTCAAGTTCCTCCCACGGACGTACATTTCCCTGGAACTGCTCGGCCATCCGCTGCGCTTTTTCGATGTTTCGGTTCACGATGGTGACGGTCTTCACCCCTTCGTCTCTAAGGTAGAGGAGCGTTTCTTCCGCCATTTTTCCGGCTCCGATGACCAGCGTGTGCTTGCTTTCGAAGTGCTCGAAGATCTGCCGGGCAAAGCAGGATACCGCGACGCTCGGTACGCTCGTACGGTACTGGTGGATGGCGGTCTCTGCCGTGACTTTTCGCGCGATATTTCCCGCACGCTGGAACGCAGAGTGAAGCAGCGGCCCGACCGATCCGCATTCCACTGCCAGGTTGTATGCCGACTGGACCTGTCCACCGATCTGACCCTCGCCAACGATCATGCTGTCGAGTGACGATGCGACCATGAAAAGATGGTGGATCGCCTTTGCGCCTGTCAACTGGAAGCATTCCCTCTTCACAGCCTCCAGATCCTGCCCTTTCAGTTCCGCCCAGAACTTCAAAAGAGTTTCCAGACCCGCTTCCGGAGCTTTGGGAAAGGCTGCGGAGTCTGCATTTTTCGTGTGTGCGTTCGTGTGTGCGTTCGTGTGTGGGGAAAGTTCGGCAGGAGTGTCGGCCGTTTCTTCATTCAGTCCCAGTTCCAGTGCTGCGTAGAGCTCGACGCGGTTGCACGTCGACAGAATGACGGTCTCCAATTCCGGATAGCGTGCGCGAAGAAGTCCGAGTGCTTCGCGTATCTGAGCCTCGGAAAAGGCGAGTTTTTCGCGCATGGAGACGCCTGCTTCACGGTATCGGCATCCAACGGCAAGCCAGATCATGGACGCACCTCCGTTTCCTGCCCGCCATTCTCAGAGACCGGCATCGTTGGGAGACTTTCTTCTGAATTTCCAGAAACTGGAATTTCCGGAGTTTGAATTTCCGGAGTTGCGGCCGGCATGCTTCGGTGCTGCGAGAAGATGACCAGTCCGAAGAGGGTGCACAGCGCGATGAAGTTCAGGATGGTTCGGAAAGCGATCTGGGGTCCAGCATTGGCCCGTTTCCAGAAAGTTCCCAAGAGAAGAGAAAAAATGAACCAGAAAAGCAGCCCCATCGTACCGAGGATCATCCAGTCGGCGAGGACGTAAGCCGGGTCTTTTTTCAGGGAATCCATGACGACTCCGGAAAGGACTCCGAGGGCGAGCATTCCCGTCGCGAATTTCAGAGAATGCTGATTCAGCGTGTGGAGCCACTCCAAAGACGGAAGCGGAAAATGATTTTTTCGTGCCGCGGTAATGCGCGGATGCTTCAGATGCCACGTTTGCCGAAGGTACATGATACCGGAAAAGAAACCGAAAAAGATCGAGACCGCCGCGCACAGCATACTGATCCCGTGAACGCCGGCCCAAACTTTTGAGGCGGGTTCTGCAGCGAACGGAGTCGAGTCTGCCGCGAAAATTGCGATCCCAAGTAAAACGACTGCCGTCAGAAGAAGGTAAAGTCCAGCGATCTTCCTGCGGCGTACCGAGGCGGAACCGAGCGCGATGCCGATCAGGACCCAGATCAGAACGAAAAGTGCATCCTGCGGCGACGAAAGCGGGATCCGGCCGGAATCGAAGATCTGACTGGCCAGGAAGACGCTTTGCGTCAGAAGTCCCAGACCGAGGAGTACCTGTTCGGTCCGTACCCACGCTTCCGGCTTTCGGAAAAGACGGACGAATTCAAGGATCAGTGCCGAAACATAGCAAATCGCTGGAAATTCCATAAAATCTGCCTCTCGTTAAGGAAAGTGCTTTTCAGAAATCCGGTTTCCCGAATTTTAGAAAGTGCGGCACGCAGCAGGCACCGCACTTGAAGCCGTTTGCCGAAAAACTACATTTTCTCGACAGTCTGAATGCCGAGAAGTTCCAGTCCTTTCTGGATCGTGCGGGCCGTCAGGTCGCAGAGGATCAGGCGGCTGGCGCGGATCTCTTCATTTTCAGCGCGGAGGACCGGACAGTTTTCAAAGAAGGAACTGTACTTGCTCGCAAGCTCGTAAAGGTATGCCGTCAGGAAGTTCGGGCGATTGTCCCGCGCGACGCCATCCAGCGCTTCGCCGAAACGGATCAGTTCCATTGCCAGAGCGCGTTCGGTCGGGTGCGTGAACTGGATCTTCGACGTTTCGCAGACCGCAGCTGCGTCGAAACCGCCGCGGGAGAAGATGCTTCGGACGCGGGCGTAAGCGTACTGCATGTACGTCGCGGTATTTCCGTTGAGCGCGAGCATTTTGTCGTAGGAGAAAACGTAATCGCTTTCACGGTTTTGCGAAAGGTCTGCGTATTTCAGGGCGCCAATGCCGATCTTTTGGGCTGTGTCTTCGAAATCTTCTTCGGGAATGTTTCCTGCTTCATTCTGACGCATCGCAGTCCGGGCGCGTTCGACCGCTTCGTCGAGCAGACCGTCAAGTCCCACGGTATCTCCGCTGCGCGTTTTGAACGGTTTACCGTCCTCGCCGAGGATCGTGCCGAACTTCACGTGACGCAGATCGACGCCTTCGTAGCCGAGCATGCGGGTGACCTCGAAGAAGTTGACGAAATGCTCGCTCTGACGGTGGTCCACCACGTAGTAGATCGCATCCGGTTTGAACGTTTCCATGCGGTAGAGGAACGTCGCGATGTCGGTCGTGGCGTAGAGGTATGCGCCGTCTTTTTTCTGCACGATCATCGGAGTTTCGCGTCCCGGGAAGAAGACGCAGACGGCTCCTTCGCTGTCCGTGGCGAGACCTTTTTCGCGAAGGAGTTCCACGACGCCTGGAAGCCGGTCATTGTAGAAGCTCTCGCCGTTCGTTTCGTCAAACTGAATGTCCAGACGCTCGTACGCCCGGTCGATCTCTTGAAGGCAGTACGGCATGATCTTCGCCCAGAGTGCGCGATTTTCCGGATCTCCGGCGTGCAGACGTTCCGTTTCCTTACGGCACTCATCCGCTACTTTTTCGTCGGCGTCCATTTCTTCACGCGCGATGCGGTAGAGGCGCAGAAGTTCCATGATCGGATTTTCCTGGAATTTTTCTTCGTCAAGGTAGTGTTTCCAGCCGTAGAAGATCATTCCGAACTGCGTTCCCCAGTCGCCGAGGTGATTGTCGCGGATGACGTTGTGCCCGAGAAATTTCAGCACGCGGCTCATCGAGTCGCCGATGATGGTCGAGCGAATGTGTCCGACGTGCATCGGTTTCGCTACGTTCGGAGAGGAAAAGTCGACGACGACGGTCTTCGGCTGACTGACGGCCGGGATCCCGAGACGTTCATCTTTCGCGGCGTTTTCCAGTGTCCGGATCATCCATTCCGAGCTGATCTTCAGGTTCAGGAACCCGGGGCCTGCGATCTCGACCGACTCAAAAAGCGCGGCGGCTGTCGGATCTGCGAGGACGTCCGTCCGGATCATTTCCGCGACATCACGCGGTTTTTTACCGAGAGATTTTCCCATCGCCATCGCAAAATTGGCCTGGTAATCGCCAAACTTTGGGTCGGCGCAGCGGCTGATCATGCCGAGGAATTTGTCTGGTGTTTCCGAATATTTTGCCAAAACCGGTTTGAAAATCTTTTCAAGAAGAGCTGGGATCATTTTTTTCTTCTTTCTTTTTTTGTCTCGGGGACCTGGTGTGAAGGAAACGAAAATACGATGCTTCTATTATAGACGAAATTTTTTTCCTTTCAACCCCCCCAATGTCGAAACTTGCCGAATGCGCTCTTTTTTTGAGTGCTTTTCGTTCGGAATGTCCCGATCATCCGCTTCCCCCTGTCCCGGAAAGGGGCTTGAAATGCGACGCGAGACGTGACGCCTCCTAAAAGCGACGCGAGACGCACCGCCTCCCAAAAGCGATGCGAGACGCGTCGCCTCCCAAAAGCGACGCGAGACGCGCCGCCTCCTAAAAGCGATGCGAGACGCACCGCCTCCCAAAAGCGATGCGAGACGCACCGCCTCCCAAAAGCGACGCGAGACGCGCCGTCTCCCAAAAGCGACGCGAGACGCGCCGCCTCCCAAAAGTGACGCGAGACGCGACGCCTCCCAAAAGCGATGCGAGACGCGTCGCCTCCCAAAAGCAACGCGAGACGCACCGCCTTGTATAATAGATCCATAAGACCAGACCTTGCAATTTTCTGTTTTTCAAGTATGCTATTAAATGGAGAGCGTTCACTGCCGGCCAGCAGTGAACGACGCACCCGTAAGT